>NZ_JBHOQV010000123.1:0-98882 GCF_042408735.1 Thermogemmatispora sp. | reverse complement strand
CTACCGATCGTCGCCTTGGTAGGCTCTTACCCCACCAACTAGCTAATCGGACGCAGGCCCCTCCTGCAGCGCCCAAGGCCCTCCAGCCTCAAGCTTTCCTCTGCTCGCTCCCGCTCCCAGAGCGCATGCGGGATTGTCGGCGCTTTCGCACCGGTATCCCCCACTGCAGGGCAGGTTACCCACGTGTTCCTCACCCGTCCGCCACTCCCTCCCCTCGCGGAAAGGGCGTTCGACTTGCATGTGTTAGGCACGCCGCCAGCGTTCGTCCTGAGCCAGGATCAAACTCGCCATCCAGAAGATTTATCTGAAAGTCCCCTCTACAGGAGACCCTCATTGGCACTCTGGTAAAGGCTAGCCGCCTGTGAACCCAGGTTTCCGGTCGTCACTTAACTCAAAGCCTTATCACTCTTCAGTTGTTCAGGTGCACCTGGCACTATGGCCATGTGATCCATTGGGCACCCGGGTCGGCTTCAGTGTTTATTCCCGCGTTCCCGAGTGCAGTGGAGATGATAGCACTGTTTGGCGTGGCTGTCAAGGGGGTTAGGCGAGGAATCTGGGAAAAATCAGAAAGTCGCCCTTCCGCCGATCGGCCGAGCCGCTGGCGAAGCGGGGTCAAGCCCTGCCACTCCGCGGCTGCGGGGTGAGCGAGGGAGAGCTGACCGCGCTTATAGAACGGAGCGAGGCGCGGGCGGGGACAACCCATCTATCCCAGCTCGTGCATCGCATAGACCCAAAGGGGAAGGCGATGCTCGCGCTCCCCACCATCCTTGCGCCGCTGTTGCTCGTGCTGATAGTCATGGAGGAACCGATGCAATTGCAGACTGTGTTGACTATCGAGCACGTAGCTGCGCTCTGCAATTTCGACGACCAATCCCTCGCGGCTGGTCCGAAAGACCAGTGGTCCCAACACCAGACTATCGCGCTCCATACCGCTCTGCGTATTCCTCCTCCTCGGCGTTCTCGGGGCAGGCCGACCGCCTTATGGGGAGCGGCGAGCCTGCTAAGGTACGGGCGAGAGTCGCCCGCTATGCACGTCATAGATGAAGCCTGTGATCTCTGTCTCTTTCAGAAGAAAAGGAGAAGAACGGAGCAGGGCCACGTCATCGCGCACCGATTGCTCCAGGTCTTTGAAGGGCAGAAAGTCGATTGCTGAGGCATCGGCGCCAAGCTGCTCCTGCAGGCGTTGCCGCAGCTCAGCGTTCTCAAAGGTGAGCATGCCACAGTCGGTATGGTGAATGACCAGGATAGCGGTGGTCCCCAGTAGCTGCTGGGAAATAATGAGCGAGCGCAGAGCCTCCGCTGTGCGCCCTCCAGCGTTGCGGATGACATGCGCGTCACCCTCCTCTAATCCCAGGATACGCGCCGGGTCAATCCGCGCATCCATACAGGTGACGATTGCCAGCTTCTTGGCCGGCGGCAGCGCCAGCCCGCCCTTTTGGAAGGTGGCAGCGTAACGCTCATTGGCGGCCAGTAGGTCCTGAAGAAGCGACATGGCAGCTCCTTGCGACAACTATTGTTGACTTAGTTGATTTACTAAAAGAACTTGCCATGAGTATAGGCCGACGGGGCATGGCTGTCAAGAGGGAGGCCCAAAGGGTGGGGGGGATTGATTGCGACCGCGGGGAGGCTGTCCGTCCTGCTCCAGATAGTAACTGGCCACAAGGGCCGCTCCCACGCCCAGGGGGATCAGGCCCGGCAGCAGCCAGGGGCCGAGATGAAAGGGGGCAGCGGTCAAACTGGATGGAAGCATGAAGCCCAGGGGATAGAGGCCGAAGGTCAAGGCCAGCCCCACCATCATGGTGATCAGTCCGGCTCGCAAGGTCCGCCGGCTGCGGTTGTGCCTTTGCAGGCTCTCCAGGTCCAGACCGCGCGCGATGAGAGCCATGCGCTCTCGATGGTCAAGGTAGCGTAGCAGCACGATGAAGCCACAAAAGATGATCAGGGCCAGCAGCCAGCCCAAAAGGGCTGCCAGGACATTCGACGACATGCATCTGACCTCGTTACTGTTGCCTCGCGTGTATAATATATAAGATAAGTCGATTGAGAAAGGGTCTTGTACTACGAATTCGTTGCATTCCTGGCCGAGCTTCGCTCTCCAGTCGTACCAGGCTTGATGCACAACCCATGAACGAGGAACTGCTGCATTCCGCTCGCAGCCTGAATCTCCCCCTCTCCAGCGCTGCCCGCGCTCGCCTGGAGCAAGACGATGCTCAGCTCGTGAGAGCCAGCCAGCGTGGGGACCGCGAGGCGTTCGCTTTGCTCGTCCAGCGCTATCAGCGCCGCATCTTTAATATGATTCTGCGTATGTTGCAGGACTACGAGGAGGCATGCGAGATCACCCAGGAGGCTTTCCTGGCGGCCTGGCAGGGCCTCCCCACCTTCCGCGGTGAGGCCCGCTTTCCTACCTGGCTCTATCGCATCGCTTATAATTGCTGCCTGCGCCAGCTTGAACAGCGCCGGCGCGATAAGGCTCTCCAGAGCGCTATACAGGAAAAGCAGCTCCTGGACGAGGCCGGCGACGAGAGACGCCAGGCTGAGTCTACCCTCGAGGCTCGCGATCGCCAGGCTCTGGTCCGTGAACAACTGGAGGCGTTACCCACCAAGTATCGCATCGTTCTGATACTGCGACACCTGCAGGAAATGACTTACGAGGAGATGGCGGAGATCCTGATGATGCCGATCGGTACCATTAAAACGCACCTCTTCCGGGCACGCAATCTGCTCAAGGAACGTCTGCAGGCTCAGCGCCAGGCGGATTCTCAGAAAGCGGAGGTGACGAATGCGCTGCAGTGAGGCTGTCTCTCAGCTCCAGCTCTATCTTGACGGGCGGCTGCCTGGCGAGCGTTTGCAGGCCCTGGAAACCCATTTGGCGCGCTGTGCTCGCTGCCGCGATGAGTTGGAGCTGCTGGAGGAGGTTGTGCGTCACCTGGAAAGCCTTCAGCCTGTTCCCGAGCCAGACGACCTCTCGGCGCGTATCATGGAGCGCGTTGCTTTGACCCCGCAGCAACAGCCTTCTTCGATCTTCGCTCAGCTGCGCCCTTCTCCCAGCGAGCTGCTGGCCGCCGCGGTTCTGGCCACGATCGCTTCTCTCGGCAGCCTGCTGACCCAGCCAGTCGTGCTGCGCCTGCTCCCCCTGGAGGGTGGTCCCCTGACCGCTACCCTGACCGCTGCTACTCACCTGCTGCAGTCAATGGATGCAACAACCCTGCTGCTGGTCTGTTGGGTATTAGGCACGCTGGTCGGCATCTGCATTACCTTGCTGGTGGCCGGCGAGGAGCTGCGTTCCCGCTGGCTGCGCGCCGTCTGGGAACGTCTGCCCGTTCTCCATTAGACAGGCCACCGACTGGCGAACAGGGCCTTTGAGCGGGCGGGAGATTTTCCGGCTCTCAAGAGCAAGCCTGGCCCTGGGTGCAACGAGCGCCTGTCCCCTTTTCGTTTGTTCCGGCTGGTCCTTCTAGATCCAGGCAGAGTCTGGCTGCACCCGTCCCACCCGACGGCGCGGAGAGCTGACCGCGCTTTGTCGTCCTCGGAGAGCGCTCCAGTCTTTTTGGGCCGGAATCAGGCGGCTCGGCCCGGCACAGAAAAAAGGCACTGGCTTTTCAACCAGTGCCTTACAGGTCGGGGCGAGAGGATTTGAACCTCCGACCACCACAACCCCATTGTGGTGCGCTACCGGGCTGCGCTACGCCCCGCCTTCGACAACTGCAGTATAGCAGAATGGCTCAGAGTTTGTCAAGCCCCGGTCCGCAGGCCCAGGACAGCTTTCCTCGAGAAGATTGAGAAGTCAGCGCCCTCTCTGCCTGGCCAGGCCAGAGGCGGCAAGGAGGCCCACAGCCGGACAGAGCGGAGCAGCGAGGCGGGACCTTTGTTCTCGCCAGCCGGCCGTGCGGCCCTCCCGTTCAGGAGCCGACATCAGGTCAGCGCGCTAGGCATCCAGCGCCTGGACCGTGATCGCTTCGGGTCCAAGCAGCTCCTCAAGCCTGGCGTGTAGCTCGGGGGAATAATGCATCGTGTTATCGCGCGGACGCAGGCGCACACGCCAATGACCGTTCTCGATAATCAGCTCATAGCGGTCGCGCCCGGGCCGCTCCTGAATGTAGCGATAGAGGTCCTGGAGCCTGATGATATCGTCGGAGATAGCGCGCTCGCTCTCTCCGGCCGTGCGGAAGCGCAGACAGACCTGATGACGTCGGCGGTTCAGCTCTTCCTCTGCGGCCTGAAGAGGCTGGATCTCTTCACAGACCAGCGTTGGCTCATCGCGACGCATCTGCACCTTTCCGCGAACCAGAACGACCGCCTCCTCAACCCACTGGTCGGCGGTGCGCTCGTAGACGCGCGGGAAGACCGTCACCTCGACCGTTCCTGTCAGATCCTCCAGCTTGGCCACACACATGGTCTCGCCCTTCTTGGTCGTAATGCGCCGCGCCTCCAGGATGGTGCCCCCGAGCGTCACCTCCTGGTTCTCCAGTTCCTCGCTGAGCTGACCGGTTGTATGCGTGGTGCGCTTGCTGAGCAGGTCGCTGATATAGGCCAGGGGATGGCGCGAGATATAGGCGCCGAGCAGCTCCTTTTCCCAGTTGAGCAACTGCTTGCGGGGAATCTCGGGCGTGTCGGGATTGAGGCGGAAGGCGAAGCTTTGCTCAACGCTCAGGCTTTCGCCGAAGAGACTGACCAATCCCTTCTCGCGGGCGGCGCGCTCGCTCTTGCCGATCTGCATGGCGCGCTCGACCGCATCGAGGAGCTGATGGCGCTTGCCATCGCCCAGGCTGTCCATCGCTCCAGCCTTGATGAGGGTTTCGATGACGGCCCGCGTCACCGAGCGCGGATCGACACGGATGCAGAAATCGGCCAAGTCGCGGAAGGGGCCTCCCTCGGCGCGGGCCCGTAGGATCTCCTCGATGGGACCTTCGCCAATGCCTTTAATGGCCAGTAGTCCGAAGCGGACGCCGCCGTTCTCGACAGTAAAGCCTTTCTGGCTGGCATTGACATCCGGACCCAAGACCGGGACGCCGAGGCGCTTGCACTCGGCAACGGCGTTGGCGATCTTCTTGGCATCGGCGGCCTCGGTAGTCATGGTTGCCGCCATGAACTCGGCGGGATAGTTGGCCTT
Source organism: Thermogemmatispora sp. (assembly GCF_042408735.1). Lineage (GTDB taxonomy): Bacteria > Chloroflexota > Ktedonobacteria > Ktedonobacterales > Ktedonobacteraceae > Thermogemmatispora. The sequence goes on along the minus strand of NZ_JBHOQV010000123.1, from coordinate 93,772 downwards.
GAGGTAAGCCGTGTAGTAGGCCACTACAGCGTAGCTGGCAGCGTGGGCTTTGTTGAAACCGTAGCCACCGAAGGGGAGGATCAGCTCGAAGAGCTGCTCAGCCACCTCACGCTTCATCCCGTTCTTGAGACAGCCCTCCACGAAGTCCCCCTTGTAGCTCTCCACCTCGTCCATCTTTTTCTTGCTCAGAGCCTTGCGGAACTTGTTAACTTTCCCCCACGAGAAACCTGCCAGGTGGACGGCAATCTGCAGCACCTGGTCCTGATAGACAATGACTCCGTAGGACTCTTCCAGCCACTCCTTGAGGCGCGGATCAAGATAGCTGACCTGCTTTCTGCCGTGCTTGGCAGCAATAAAGTCGGGGATGCTGTCCATCGGCCCGGGACGGTAGAGGGCGACCATCGCCGTGATATCCTCGATGCAGGTCGGCTTGAGCTGCTTGATGTATTCGCGCATCTTGGCGCCTTCCAGCTGGAAGATACCGGTGGTCTCCCCTTCGGCCAGGAGAGCAAAGGCCCGGGCGCGCTTCCTGTTTAGCTCGCGACTGCGCTCGTCGGTCTCAGGGAGCGGATCAAGCGGTAGCTGCTCCAGAACGACCTCCTCGCCACGGGACTGCTTGATGAACTTGAGGGTGTTGTCCAAAATAGTCAGGTTGGAGAGGCCCAGGAAGTCGAATTTGATCAGCCCCAGCTCCTCGAGATGAGCTTGCTCGTACTGCGTTTTCCAGCCCTGAGAGGGATCTTTCGGGTTGATGGCCTGCAAGGGCACAAAATGCTCTAGCGGCTCGTTGGCGATGATAACACCGGCAGCGTGCACCCCGGTACCACGCACCGAGCCTTCGAGCGCCATCGCCTGCTCGATTAGCTCGTGCGCCGTCGGGCTTTGATCGTAGAGAGCCTTCAACTCGCGAACGTTGTGGACAGCGCTGCGCAAGGTAACCTTGGGACCCGCCGGGATCAGGCGAGCAATACGATCGCCCAGCTCCTGCTGCCCCATGACGCGCGCTACGTCGCGTACCGAGTTTTTGGCCGCCATCGTCATGAAGGTGACCATCTGGGCCACACACTCCTGCCCATACTTGCGCGCCACATAGTCGATGACTTCCGCGCGTCGGTCATCGGGGAAGTCCATATCGATATCGGGCATATCCGAACGCTCGGGGTTGAGGAAGCGCTCAAAGAGCAACTGGTAGCGCAGGGGATCCACATTGGTAATGCCAAGCACGTAGGCCAGGAGGCTGCCCGCCGCCGAGCCACGCGCCGAACAGCGGATACCGTGCTGGCGCGCATAGTTCACAAAGTCCCATTCGATAAGGAAATAGGGGACAAAGCCTTTCTGGACAATCAGATTAAACTCGTAATCCAGTTGCTGCCTGATGCGGTCGTTGATCTCGCCGAAGCGTTCCTTGACCCCCTCCAGGCAGAGATGATAGAGGTAGGCTTCCTGAGAGGGGAACTCAGGGGGAATGGTATAGGCCGGGAGCGAGGCCTTGTAGGCAAGAGGATCGACCTCGCAGGACTCGGCCAGGCGCACGGTATTGAGGAGGGCATCCGGCAGGTCGGGGAAGAGCCGCTGCATCTCCTCGGGACTGCGTAAGTAGAATTCGTGGCTCTCGAATTTGAAGCGCCGCGGATCACTGAGCTGGCTCTGGGTCTGCACACAGAGCAGCACCTCATGGGTGCGAGCGTCCTCGGCATTGACATAGTGCAGGTCGTTGGTGGCGATCAGCGGGACCCCTAGCTCGCGATGCAGCTCGTAGAGGCGCTTGTTGACGATCTCCTGCTCGGGATAGCCAGAGTGCTCCTGGATCTCAAAATAAAAGTTCTCCGGACCAAAGACATCTTGATACCAGCGAATGGTCTTGCGCGCCTCGTCGAGCTTGTCGTGGATTAAGAGCTGTGGGATCTCACCCCCAAGGCAGGAGGAGGTGGCGATCAACCCCTCGCCATACTGCTCCAGACAACGGCGGTCGATGCGCGGCTTGTTGAGATGCACCCCCTGGGTGTTGGCTATGGTGGTCAACTTCATTAAGTTGCGATAGCCTGTATAGTTCTTAGCTAAGAGCAATAGATGATTATAGTCTTCTTTATGGCGCTTTGTTCGATCATGAAGATCTTCGGTCAGATAGGCTTCAACGCCGATAACAGGATGAATACCTTCGTTCTTGCAAGCTTTATAGAACTCGATGGCCCCATACATGACGCCATGGTCGGTAATGGCCAGATGCTTCATACCTAGCTCTTTGGTGCGCTTGACCAGGGCGTTGATGCGGCTGAGGCCATCAAGAAGCGAATACTCGGTGTGGACATGGAGATGGGCAAAGTCAGGAGCCATGACTGAATAGCTGCCTCCGCCGTAAGAATTTCCGTACTTCTGAAGAATAGAAGGCGCCACCTGCGCTGTCAATGTGACTATCGGCCTATGGCCTCCCTCGGCCTGCGCCTGACCCGGATGCAATTTCTCCCCCGCTCTCCGCCTGCTGCCCACTAGCTACGGTCCTGTCCCCTTGACAGAGCAAGCGCTCGCAATTACACTGTACCTTGTAACCGGTTACGATACCGGTATCGTAACCGGTAACGTCGAGAAGGCGACAGCAAGGCAGAGGCTGCATGCAAGACGCAGTGAGGCAGGAGCATGAGCACGCGCATGACGATCAGCGATATCGCCCGCCTGGCTGGTGTCTCCAAGGCCACGGTCTCGCGGGTGCTCAATCACAAACCGGACGTTGACCCGGTGACGCGCGAGCGCATCTTGCGCATCATGGAGGAACATAATTTTGTGCCGAGCGTGGCCGCCTCGGGTCTGGCCGGGGGGAAGGGACACCTGATCGGGGTGCTGGTTCCGGCGCTGACCTGGCCGCTGATCCCCGATATCATGCGAGGCATAGCCGAAGTGGTTGAGGAAACCAGCTACGAGCTGGTGCTCTACAGTATCAAGACAAGCAACCACGAGCGTGACCGCAGCGACGTTATCAATCGCATTCTGGCGAATCGCTTGATCGTAGGGCTGCTGGCGATCTTTCCAGGCCAGTCGGCGCGCTACCTGCCTGCGCTGCAACGTCAGGGGCTGCCGGTGGTCTTGCTCGACGATCAGGGCCTGCCGCCCGAGCAGATTCCCTGGATTACAGCCGATAATCGCGCCGGAGCCTACGCGGCAACGCGCCATCTGTTGGAGTTGGGGCACCGGCGCATCGCCCACATTCAAGGGCCGCTGAAGTATCAGGTGTCGCGCGAGCGCTTCCAGGGCTACTGCGATGCCCTCCAGGACTACGGCATCGCGCCGGACCCGTCGCTGATCTTGCAGGGCGATTTTATGCCCCCCGGCGGTCGGGCCTGCGCCTGTCAGTTTTTCGCTATGCCGGAGCGAAGCCGCCCAACGGCTATCTTCGCCGCCAGCGATCTGATGGCCTACGGGGTCATGGGAGCAGCCGAAGAATTTGGCCTGCGCATTCCGGACGATGTCTCTCTGGTCGGTTTTGACGATATCGCCTCTTCTGGCCATATGCGTCCCCCTCTGACGACGGTGCGACAGCCGCTTTCGGAGATGGGTCGCTGCGCGCTAGAGCTGCTGCTATCTTTGCTGGAGGCTCCTGATCACTCCAGCTCGGCCCTGCTGCGCGCTTCGCCGCTGCTGGCCCGCTTCGCCGGCTCATCTCAGCCACAGGCCCCAGCCGCCACAACGGCCACCATCGAGAGCGCGCAGCCGGTGCGTCTCCGCCTGCCCACGCACCTGGTGGTACGGGCCACGACGGCCCCTCCCGCTTGCTATGCTCGCCTGTAGCCGCTCACGCGAAGAGAGGGGCGCGGCGGCGGAACAGGGCTATGCCGGTGGCGCTCATGGGGCACAGTAAGAACCATGAGCGGCCTTCTTACCCCAGGCAGTCAGGATATAACAGAGGCCGGCAAAGTCTTCGTCGAACATCTCTAGAAGAGCACGGCGATAGAGTGCTTCGAACTCAGTCGGTGTGGTGACGCCTGCGTCGAGGAGGAAGGAACGGCTCAGCCAAAGCTCAACTTCGTAGCCACGACAGAGGGCTTCATGGGCTTCGCTGCCGGCGGAGAAGTCGAGTACGTAGGCCCGCTGCTCGATCTGGTAACAACCCACCGCACGCAACAGCGAGGCGAGCCGCGGCAGGACGCCAAGATGATGGCTGGGCGACGGGAAGCTGCGCCCAGTACGTTGAAAGGCCCGCCTGGTCAGTTCTTGTAGCTGCATGAAGGCTGGGCCGTTGCTCAGCGGCCGCTCAAATTCGGTTAGCCGGAGAAGGCCGCCGGGCCGACAGACGCGCAGGGCCTCGCGCAGCACTCGTGGCCAGGTGGTGGGCGTGAGGAAGCCTGTCAGGTCACGGGCATTGACGAGGTCGAAGGCGTCCTCCGGCAGCAGCCACGGCTTCAGCAGATCCATGACCTCAAAGCGCGCGTTGCTTAGTCCCTGAACCTGCGCCTGGGCTCGGGCATACTGGATGAGGGTCTCGCTGATGTCTACCCCCGTCACCTGGGCCCAGGGATAGCGCTGCGCCGCCTCCAGAACCCAGCCCCCAGGCCCACAAGCCAGGTCTAGTATGCTCCCTAAGCGCCTGCCATCGACTCCTTCCGGCAGAACTCCCCCCATTACCTCGTTGACCAGCCTGTCCCGTAACATAAGACGTGCTGTCTCAGCTGCGTTCTCCGCATCCAGTACGTAGCCGCAGTCTCTTACGACGTGGTTCTGGGAAGCCACCATGAAATGCACTCCTTCAGTCACCTCAAACGCCAGTCCTACGGGGTAAGATTGACATCTGCCCCGAGTTCACGAGAAAATGGTATTTTTCCTAAAGCAGAGTTTTACTGCATAGTAGTATAGACTGAAAGGTTGTTTTGCATCAAGATATTGTACTGCAAGATGGCTTTTATCGGTCAGCGTAAATGTGCCGATCCTGATCTGTAGAAAGCATAGCAGCCTTCCCCACCTCAGCCTTGCCAGGGGTTACCCGAAAGTGCTACAATGAGGCTGTTCCATTCAATGGAAACAGCAATCTGTCCCCCGAGGGGACGAAGTGTTGGGTAGAAGCACCGTGACCGACTACCATATTGAGGTACGGGCAACCTCGCCGCAGTATGACGTTCTGGCTCAACAGCTTGCCCGTGAGCTGTCTTTTCTTTCGCGCGCCAGGCTGCCCGCACTGGCCGCTCTCGCTGAGAGCTTTCCCCCTCTTTTTCTCCGCACTGCCCAGCTTTATTCTCTCAGTGGCACTTGCTCGCCGGAGGAGATCACGCGTCTCGCTCGCGAGCTGCTGATCGATCCGGTTACTCAGACCTTCGCTCTGCTACCTTCCGCCACGCGCTCTTCTGCGGGAGTCGCTGGCCATATCATAGACGTATTTTTTCTTCCAGGCGTCACTGATACCCTGGCGGAGAGCGTCTTGCTTGCCGCCTCATTGCTCGGCATCGCCGGCCTGGAACGAGTCGCTACAGGCCGGCGTTATTTTCTGGACGAGCGCTTGAGCCGTCAGGAGGTGCGAGCGATCGCCGAAGCCCTGCTTTATAACCCGGTGATCCAGTCTTACCGCCTGCTGTCGCCGGAGAGCGAGCGTTCGGGCGGCGCTAGCTCTGGACGCTCAGCTCCCCGCTCTTCATCGTCCGGCTCTCTTGTTTCCCCTCCCTCTCCCCCACCTGTTGCCCGCCTGGCCCTTGCCGAAATGAACGCCGAAGAGCTGAGCAATTTGAGCAGGGAGAGAATGCTGGCCTTGACAGTGGAAGAGCTGCAGGCCATTCAGGAGTATTTCCGGCGACAGGGACGTGCTCCGACCGATGTAGAGCTGGAGACGCTGGCTCAGACCTGGTCGGAGCATTGTTCTCATAAGACCTTTAAGGCCACGGTTGACTACCGCGAGCTAAGCGCCAGCGGGGAGGTGGTGGTTGAGGAAACGATCCCGGGGCTGCTGCGCTCTTTCATTATGCGGGCGACGAGCGAGCTGGCCCGTCCCTGGGTGGTTTCGGCTTTCAGCGATAATGCGGGACTGGTACAGTTTACGGAGAGCTACGATCTGGCCTTCAAGGTGGAGACGCATAATCATCCTTCGGCGATTGAGCCGTTTGGCGGGGCCAATACGGGCGTCGGCGGGGTGATTCGCGATGTGCTGGGGGTTTCGGCTCGTCCGATTGCCTGCACCGATGTGCTCTGCTTTGGACCGCCCGATACGCCGGTGGAGGAGCTACCTCCGGGGGTGCTGGCCCCACGCCGGGTGGCCTCGGGCGTGGTCAATGGGGTACGCGACTATGGCAATAAGATGGGGATCCCAACGGTCAACGGGGCTGTGCTCTACCATCGCGAGTATCTCTGCAATCCGCTGGTCTTCTGCGGCTGTCTTGGCCTGCTCCCTCATGGAAGCCATCCCCGGACGGTGGAGCCGGGCGATCTGGTGGTGGTGCTCGGCGGACGCACAGGACGCGATGGGATTCATGGCGCGACGTTCTCGTCCGGCGAGATGAGCCATGAGACGCAGGCGGTGGCTGGCAGCGCGGTGCAGATCGGCGCGCCGATCACGGAGAAGAAGGTGACGGACGTGGTCCTGCAGGCCCGCGACCGGCGCCTCTACCATGCGATCACCGATTGTGGCGCCGGCGGCTTCTCGTCGGCGATCGGCGAGATGGGGGCCTCGACGGGGGTACGGGTGGACCTGGCTCGCGCGCCGTTGAAGTATCAGGGGCTGGCTCCCTGGGAGGTCTGGCTGTCGGAGGCTCAGGAGCGCATGGTCCTGGCTGTTCCTCCAGCCCACCTCGCCGAGCTGCTGGAGCTGTGCGCGCTGGAGGAGGTGGAGGCTACGATTCTGGGCGAGTTTACCGCCGATGGTCGGCTGACGGTGACCTGGGGAGAGGAGGTGGTGGCCGATCTGGAGATGGCTTTCTTACATGAGGGCCGTCCCCAGCGCAGGCTAGAGGCCATCTGGCGTCAGCGCCCGCTGACGGTCGGTTCGACGAGCGCTTCACCGGAAGCCCTTCCCGATGCGACCGATGCCCTGCTGACGCTCCTGCGCCATCCGACGATCGCTTCGAAAGAGGGAGTGGTGCGGCGCTACGACCATGAGGTGCAGGGAGCTACGGTACGCAAGCCGCTGGTGGGCCGCGCCGGCAACGGTCCTGGCGATGGGGCTGTCCTGCAGCCGCTGCTGGAGGACCTGAGTCTGCCGCGCGCCGGGGTGGTGCTGACGAACGGGATCAATCCTCTCTACGGCAAAATCGATCCCTACCATATGGCCCTCAACGCGGTGGATGAGGCACTGCGTAATCTGACGGCCCTGGGCGGCGATATCGAGCGAGCGGCACTGCTGGACAACTTTTGCTGGGGCAATCCGGCCGACCCCGAACAGCTTGGGATGCTGGTGCGGGCTGCGCGTGGCTGTTACGATGCCGCTCTGGGCTACGGCACCCCCTTTATTTCGGGGAAGGACAGCCTGAATAACGAGTATCGCATCGACGAGCGTCGCTGGCCGGTGATTCCGACGCTGCTGATTTCGGCCTTGGGAGTGATCGAGGATGCGGCGCGCACAGTCGATATGGCCCTGAAGGCGGCGGGCAATCTGCTCTATATAGTGGGCCTGACACGCAACGAGCTGGCGGCCTCGCATTATGCTGAAGTGGTGGGCACGGAGCTGCTGCCGACGACTTCCCTGCCGCAGGCGGAGCCTGGACAGGCGCGGATAACGATGAAGACGCTCGGGGAGGCGATCCGCCAGGGCCTGGTGCAGTCCTGTCACGATCTCTCGGAAGGAGGACTGGCCGTAGCGGCGGCAGAGATGGCTCTGGCTGGCTTACTCGGAGTGAGCCTCGATCTGGCGCGCCAGCCGGCGAGCGGCCTGGAGAGACTGGCCGAGGGATTTCGCGCGCCAATCCTGCTTTTCAGTGAAAGCCCGTCGCGCTTCCTGGTCGAGGTGGCCCCTGGCCAGCGCGAGAGTTTCGAGGCCCATATGCGCGCCGGCGGGGTGACGGCCCTGGCGGCGCTCGGCCACGTGACAGCCAGTGGACGTTTTGTCATCAAACAGGGGGCGGAGACGCTGATCGATCTCTCGATCGCTGAGCTGCAGGCTGCCTGGAAGGGAGAGTTGCCATGAGCGTTGTGCCGCGCGCTTTGGTGCTGCGCGCGCCAGGCATTAACTGCGAACGTGAGACGGCTTACGCCTGTCGCCTGGCCGGTTTCGAGACGGAGCTGCTCCATATCAATGCCCTGGTGCGCGAGCCAGAGCGCCTGCTGAGCTATCATTTCCTGGTGCTGCCAGGGGGCTTCTCGTACGGCGACGACCTGGGAGCTGGTACGCTGCTGGCCAGAAACTTGACGGTGCACTTGGGCCGCCAGCTACAGCGCTTTGTGGAGGAGGGTCGCCCGCTGCTGGGCATCTGCAATGGCTTTCAGGTACTGGTACGCGCCGGCCTGCTCCCTCATACCGATTGGGAGAATTTCCGCCAGACAGCCAGCCTGACCTTCAATAGCTCGGGGCGCTTCGAATGCCGCTGGATCTCATTGGTAACGGAAAGCAGCCGCTGTATCTTCACACGCGGTATTTATCGCCCCCTGGAGCTGCCGGTTGCTCATGGTGAGGGGCGCTTTGTGGTGGCTGCCGCTGAGCAGTTGGCGGAGCTGCGCCAGCACGAGCAAATCGCCCTGCTCTACGACGGCGATGGCTATCCGGCTAATCCCAATGGATCGCTGGCGAATGTGGCCGGGATTTGCAATCCAGCGGGGAATGTGCTGGGCCTGATGCCCCACCCTGAGCGCTATGTGCGCGCACTGCAGCATCCTCAGCAGCGCAGTCCGGCCGATGGCCTCCTGCTTTTCCAGAACGCCTTTGCCTATGCCTGCCAGTTGCTAGGCCTGGAGCCACCGGCACTTCCCACGGAGCGTGAGCGCGCTGAAGAGGGGATCCGACGGCGCGTGTGGACAACTGGCCTGGAGCGCGGAGTGGAGAGAGGTGAGCGGCCAGAGGGCCTCTCTGTTCCAGCTTCACTGCCGCCAGCTCTGGCGAGCGGGGAGCGGGAGCGAGCGGCAGCTATGGCGGCGGTGACCCGCGAGCTGGTCCCGACGGCTCGCTCCTATGCGGCGAGCGGCGTAGATATCGAGGCCGGCGAACATGCCGTTGAGTTGATGAAGGAGGCGGTGCGCGCTACTCACGGTCCCGCTGTGCTGGCCGGCATGGGGGCTTTCGCCGCCGCTTTCCGGGCCACCTCCCTCAAAGAGATGCGTGAGCCGGTACTGGTGGCCACAACCGATGGCGTAGGTACCAAAACTTTGTTGGCGGTCCAGATGGACCGCTTTTCGACGATTGGCTACGATCTGGTCAATCACTGCGTCAACGATTTGCTGACTCAGGGAGCAAGACCGCTCTTCTTCATGGACTATCTGGCAACGGGCCAGCTTGATCCCGAGCAGGCGGCGACGATTGTGGCAAGCGTGGCCCGGGCCTGCCAGGAAGTGGATTGCGCCTTGCTGGGAGGCGAGACCGCCGAGATGCCCGATATGTATGTGCCTGGCACTTTCGACCTGGCCGGGACCCTGGTCGGGGTAGTCGAGGCGGCGGAGCGTCTGGATCCGACGACGATTAACGTCGGCGACGTTCTGTTCGGATTGCCTTCCAGCGGCCTGCACACGAATGGCTATTCGCTGGCGCGGCGCGTCTTCGCCGCTTATCCGCTGGAAACGGTCTTTCCGGAGCTGGGGGAGCCGCTGGGTGAGGCCCTGCTGCACCCCCATCGCTGCTACTTGCCAGAGATCATGCGCCTGCGGGCCGAGTTAGGCCCCGCTCTGAAGGGCCTGGCGCATATCACCGGTGGCGGTTTCCAGGGCAACGTCGTGCGCATCCTGCCGCCAGGCAGACAGGCGGTTATCGAGACCGCGGCCTGGACGGTGCCCCCGCTCTTCAGGCTGATTGCCCGGCTGGGCCAAATTGAGGCAGCCGAGATGTACCGGACCTTTAATATGGGTATCGGCATGGTGCTGGTGGTCGCCGAGGACCAGGCGGACCAGGCTCAGCGTCTGGTGCCCGAGCTGGTGAGGATCGGCCTCATTCGCCAGGGCGAGGGCGTCATACTGACGTGAGGAGCGGAGCCTTCTCGTCTACTCACTCACTCAGGCAAGGGCCTCTTACCTCCAAGGTCAGAGAGAGACGCAACGAAGATCAAGCATACACGAGCACAAGACAGCGATCCGAAAGAGAGGAGCAGTATCGCATGAGCACCGGGCACGAGGAGCAGGTGACCTTTGGGACCCTGCTGGCCGAGGGCAAGACCAAGCAGATCTACGCCCACCCCGAGGACCCGACTCTGGTCTATATGGTGAGCAAGGACCAGATCACGGCGGGCGACGGGGCGCGGCGCGATGAGTTGGCGGGCAAGGGACGTTGGAGCACGATCACCACAGCCAACGTTTTCCGGCTGCTCAACGCGGCCGGCATTCCCACCCACTTTGTTCGCCAGATCAACGATACCACCCTGCTGGTGAAGCGCTGCCAGATGCTGCCCATCGAGCACGTGCAGCGCCGCATCGCCACAGGTTCCTACCTGAAGCGCCACCCCGAGATCAGCGAGGGCACACGCTTCGATCCGCTGGTGATCGAGACCTTCCTGAAGGACGATGCGCGCCACGATCCGCAGATCTGGGACGAGGATATTATTGCGATGGGACTGGCCAGCGCGGAGGAAATTGCCTGGATGGCCGAGCAGGGACGCCGCGTCTTCGAGACCCTCGAACGGGCCTGGGCCAGCGTAGATGTGACCCTGGTTGATCTGAAAATCGAGTTCGGGCGCGACAGCGAGGGGAAGCTGCTGGTCGCCGACGTCATCGATAACGATAGCTGGCGCCTCTGGCCTGGCGGCGATAAGAATCGCATGCTCGATAAGCAGGTCTACCGCAATCTCAAGGAGGTCACCGAGCAGGATCTGCAGGGAATCGCCGATCGCTACGCTCTGGTGGCCGATTTGACAGGGAAACTGCGCATTTGATCTAGGCCATCGGAGGGCGGTGCACAGAGCTTCTGCTGCACCGCCCATAGCGTCTTGTGAGACAAGAAGAAGCAGGAAGGAAGCCATGGAGCGACTGCGCGATGCCTGCGGTATTGTTGGGATCTATGCCAGGCCAGGTGAGGCAAGCATCGATGTGCGTCAGTATCTGACCTTGGCGCTGACAGCTTTGCAGCACCGCGGCCAGGAGAGCGCGGGCATGGCGGTCTACGATGAGGCGGGCCGCATTGCCCATCGTGTGGGTATGGGCAAGGTGCGCGAGGTCTTTGCAGACATGGGCCAGGGTTTGCCGGCCACCCGCTGTGGCATCGGCCACGTGCGCTATTCAACGACCGGCTCTAGCTGCGTTGAGAACGCAGGCCCGTTCGTGGTCGGTGAGGACGCTGAGAGCCAGGATGGCAGACGCCAGGGGGCGATCGCCGTGGCCCATAACGGGAACCTGGTCAATGGCCCAGCCCTGCGCGCACGCCTGCCGCAGCATCTGCTGTCTTCAACAACCGATAGCGAGGCCATCGCCCTCTTGCTCTTGCTGGCCGAGGGAACAACGCTGCGCGAGCGTATGCTGAGGGCCTTTCCGCTCTTGAAGGGAGCCTATAGTCTGGTCATCCTGGCCGAGGGGAAGCTCTACGCCGTGCGCGATCCCTGGGGCATGCGCCCACTCTGCCTGGGACGCATTGGCGAGATCTGGATCGCCGCTTCGGAGTCCTGTGCTCTGGACCGTATCGGCGCGACCTTCGTGCGCAACGTGGAGCCGGGCGAGCTGGTCACGATTGATGAGCAGGGCCTGCGCTCCGAGATTCTGGTTCAGGCCCCGCGTCAGGCGCTCTGCGTCTTCGAGTATATCTATTTTTCGGACGCTACCAGCTATGTGAACGATCGCTACGTCTACCTGGTGCGCGAGGCCCTGGGCCGCGAGCTGGCTCGCGAGCATCCAGTAGAGGCCGATCTGGTGGTCCCGGTCCCCGATTCGTCGATTCCGGCAGCCCTGGGCTACGCTGCCGCTTCTGGTATTCCCTACGGCCAGGCGATTATTAAGAACCGCTATAGCGACCGCACCTTTATTAAGCCCGACCAGCGCCTGCGCCAGATGGAGGTCGACCTGAAGTTTAATTTTGTCCGCCCCAAGGTGAAGGGCCAGCGCCTGGTAATTGTCGATGACTCGATTGTGCGCGGCAATACCATGAAGCGCCTGGTGGCAGCCCTCCGTCACCAGGGAGTGCGCGAGATCCACCTGCGCTCGAGTGCGCCACCGCTGCGCCATCCCTGCTACTTCGGGATCGATATCCCTCACGAGACGGAGTTGATCGCGGCTGGGCGCAGTATTCAGGAGGTGGCCGACTATATCGGCGTCGACAGCCTGGGTTACCTGAGCATTGCTGGCCTGGGGCGCGCCATTGCTTCGGTAGGCCGTCTCAACGAGCAAGCCAGGTCAGCGCCACCAGAGCAGGAAGCGAGGAGCAGCGCGCAAGGTCCGAAGATCAGTGAGGGGGCGACCTCAGCTTTCTACGAGGCGTTGCTGCATCGCGAGTTCTGCTATGGCTGCATGCGCCGTGAAGGCTGGCCTTTTGATCCCATCGGGGCTGCCGACGAGTCTTCTCCCCTGCCGCTGATGCGCCAACCCTCGCGCTCGTGAGATACAGCGGTCCAGGAACAGGGAGACCAGTCCCTGATGGAAGGATCTGGGGCAACAGCTGTCTCTTGCGCTCCTGATGCCCAGGGTCACAGAGCAAAGGCAAAGGGCACGGAGTGAGGGGTATAAGGAGGAGCTACTGACCATGCGTGTACTGGTAATCGGTTCGGGAGCACGCGAGCATGCTCTGGTTTGGAAGCTGGCCCAGAGCAGGCGCGTGACCAGGCTTTGGGCCGCTCCTGGCAATCCGGGCCTGGCGGACCTGGCGGAATGCCTGCCCATCGGCCTGGATGAGCTGGAGCGTTTGGCCGACTTCGCTGAGCGCCAGGCAGTGGAGCTGACCGTGGTTGGTCCCGAGGCGCCCCTGATCGCCGGCATCGTCGACCTCTTTCAGGCGCGGGGCCTGCCGATCTTCGGGCCGACACGCGCCGGGGCTATGCTGGAAGGCAGCAAGGCTTTTGCCAAGGAGCTAATGGAGGAGGCAGGGATCCCTACCGCCCGGCACCGAAGCTTCCGCGATCCCGCCGCCGCCTTCGCCTATCTGGAGGAGCACGGCGCTCCCGTCGTTGTTAAGGCCGATGGCAACGCGGCGGGCAAAGGAGCGATCGTGGCCCTCGACCTGGAGACCGCGCGGACCGCGGTGCGGCAGATGATGGTCGAGCGGGTCTTCGGCAGCGCCGGCGAGGTGGTGGTGATTGAGGATTATCTGCAGGGAGATGAGATCGGCTCGACAGCTATCTGCAACGGCACCAGCTTTGTTCCACTGGTTCTGACGCAGGATCATAAGCGCGCTCTGGACAACGATGAGGGCCTCAATACGGGCGGTATGGGCGCCTATGCCCCGTTGCCTTTCGTGAGCGCTGAGGCGGAGCAAGCCGTCCATGAGCGCATCATCGCGCCCACGCTGCGCGCGCTGCAAGAGCGCGGCGTGCCTTTCTCGGGCGTCCTCTATTCAAATATCATGCTGACCGAGCGCGGGCCAATGGTGCTGGAGCACAATGTGCGCTTCGGCGATCCCGAGACACAGGCAATGATGCTTCTGCTGGAGGCAGATCTGCTCGATCTGCTGCAAGCCCCTGAGCGCCTGGCAGGCGCCACTCTCTGGCGCCCGGGGTACGCAGTTAGCCTGACGCTGGCTTCAGGCGGCTATCCCGGCAGCTACCGCACCGGTTTGCCGATTCAGGGGCTGCAGGAGGCAGGGCGCCTGGAGCAGGTGCAGGTCTTCCACGCCGGTACAGCCCTGCGCGACGGGAAGCTGGTGACCGCGGGTGGGCGCGTTCTCAGCGTGGCCGCTTACGGGGAAACGCTGGCCGAAGCTGTGGAGCGCGCCTACGAGGCAGCTCGCCTGATCCATTTCGAGGGCATGCACTACCGTCGCGATATTGCCAAACGTGGGCTGCGCGCCTGACAGCCGCAGCCTCTTCGCCTCAACGGCATTATTCTGAGCCTACTTTTGGAATATTCCTTGTCAAAGGAGATTTTCAGGCGCAATGGCAGCTAAAGTTGTAATCATCATGGGAAGCAAAGGCGATCGTGGCCACGCCGAGAGCATCGTTAAGACGCTGCAGGAGCTGAACCTGGCCTACGAGCTGCGCGTCTGCTCGGCTCATAAGGCCACGCGCCGCTTGCTGGAGATTCTGGAGAGCTATGAGGGGAGCAGCGACCCCATTGTCTATATTACGATTGCCGGGCGCTCCAACGCCCTGTCGGCAGTGGTGGATGCTAACACGCGCTTTCCGGTGATTGCCTGTCCGCCCTACAGCGATCGCTTCGCTGGGATGGACGTCCTTTCGTCGCTGCGCTTGCCTTCGGGCATCGCTTCGCCGACGATTCTTGAGCCGGATGGGGCGGCCCTGCTGGCGGCCAAGATGCTGGCCCTCTTTGATCAGGACCTTGCCCGGCGTCTGGCCACCTATCGCGAGCGCTTTGCTGCCGAGCTGGAGCGCGCCGATGCCGAGGTGCGCAGTCATGGTGGAGCCGGTGCCTAGAGCCGACGTTAGCCAGCGAGAAAGCCTTTCGAGGGAACAGGCCCTGCCTCACCTGCGCCTGGGGGTTCTGATCTCTGGCAGCGGAACCAATCTGCAGGCCATCATCGAGGCTTGCGCCAGTGGACGCCTGCCCGCGGCTGAGATCGCGCTGGTGGTGAGCAATGTGGCCAGCGCGGCGGGGCTGCAGCGCGCCCTTCAGCATCGCCTGCCCGCCCTCTACCTGCCGTGGCGTGAGCCTGAGGAGAGCGAGCAGCGCCTGGCGGCTCTGCTAGAGCTGTTCCGCGTCGACCTGGTGGTGCTGGCAGGCTGGATGCGCATCCTGAGCGCCGGTTTTCTGGAGCGCTTCCCGCGCCGGGTGATCAATCTACATCCGGCACTGCTGCCCGATGACCCCAGCGCCAATGTGCACATCGCCAGCGATGGCAGCGCGATTCCGGCCTTTCGCGGCCTCCATGCCATCCGTCAGGCCCTGGAAGCCGGGGTCAAAGTCACGGGAAGCACTGTCCACTACGTCACGCCCGCCGTCGACGCCGGCCCAGTGCTCTGTCGGGCCGAGGTGCCGGTGCTGGAGGGCGATAGCGAGGAGACGCTCCACGAGCGCGTCAAGGCGGTCGAGCATGAGCTGATCATCGAGGCCATCGCTCGCTGGCGCGCACGCGAGCTGCTGGGACAGCCCTAGCTCGTCTTCGTGGGGAAAGACCTCCACTCCGCAACAAGGCCATCCGAGGGAAGAAGCCGCAACGCAGCGATAGAGACCGCTTCTTCCCTCATCGCTATTTATGGCTCCAAAGCTGTAGATTTATAGGCATCGAGTATAATGAGAGAGAGGCTACCAGGACATGGCTAGATAAAGATAATGAGAGAGCAGTCAGTAACTAGAAGGCAAGCAGACTATGGAGGCACTCCCCCGCCATCCCGACGCGGATGCTATTCTGGCCCGTCTTCGCAAAGAGGAGATCAGCAGGCTCTACCATTTCACCTCCGTCAATAATCTCCCCTCTATCTGCAAAGCAGGCTCGTTATACTCCAAAGCATTATTATCGCTACATGGGATTTTAGATAGTGTAGATTGCGGTGGAGACAATCGTTCCCTCTGGCTCGACAGAAAAAAATAATAATTGGGACAAAGTTTCTTTAAGTTTTACTCCTTACACGCCAATGGCCTACCATGTTAAAAGAAGAAGGCATCTTTGTTATCTCTGCATTTCTCCAGAGGTAGCAGCATTACAAGGAGTGATTTTTACCGACACTAACGCCAATAGTAAACTCCCTGATGCTCTCCTGCCTGGACCAGCCCGCCAGGGGTCCGGTCTGGAAAGAGCGGAGGCAGCTTTATGGGCCTGCCTTTCGCCCCTTTCTGGACATCGAGTACAGCATACCAACTGAGAGATTGCAGCCTGGCACATACTTATTGGAGTGTTATCTCGATCAGGTGAGAAGAGCCTCCTATCTGTTCGATCTCAGCACATAATCAGGTAGAGAGCCATGCAACTACATCTCTTCGGCGAGGAACCGGCGGGTCAGCGTCCACCTCGGAAAGAGAGCCTGCCACCGCTTGAGCGTTTTGAGGCCGCTCTGCTCTATGGCGCCATCGGCGATGCTCTAGGCTGGCCGACCGAGTCCCTGAGGCCAGCAAAACACCGCTATCCTTTCCAGCTTCCGCTGAAGACCTTTGTTAGCTGGAAAAAGCGCGTTGGCGGAAAATGGTGGGGCTACGAAGATTCGATCAGCCCCGGCGAGTACTCCGATGATACGCAGCTGATGCTGGCTGTAGCGCGCTCGATCGATGAGAGAGGCCACTTTGTACCGGATTACTTCGCTTACGTCGAGCTGCCCCTCTGGCTACAGTACGAGCGCGGTGGCGGGAAGACCGTCAAGACTGCGGCCCGCAAGTTACTTGCCCGCAGAGCGGGCTGGCTCAACAACTTTTACCGACAGGGCGATCTTGACTACCGACAGGCTGGAGCCAACGGGGCTGCTATGCGCAACCTGCCGATCGCCCTGGCCCATGTCCATGATACGACAGCCCTCATTCGGGACTCCTTCTACAATGCCATCATCACTCATGGCCACCCGCGCGCTATCCTGGGAACCATCCTCTTTGGTCTGGCCGTTCACTGCTCCCTCACTCTGTCGGCTCCGCCGCCTCCTGCTCGCCTGATCGAGTGCATTCTCGACGGCCTGCGCCAGATACCCCGGGTCATGCAGGACGATGCACGCCTGCAACGCTGGATCTACACCTGGGATCAGGGCCTCCTGAATAAGGAGCTGCGCTTCAGTCAGCTCTATCGCCATGCCCTGCGCGAGGCCGTGGGTTATCTGAAACACATTCCCGAGTTTCTGGCGCGCGACCCTAAAGACTACTATGCCTTCGCGGGTGCCCTCGAACCCGCGACCAGAGGATCTGGTCTCGCAACGGTCTGCGTGGCCATTTATCTTTTCCTGAGATATCTTCAGCATCCTCAGCAGGGCCTCACCGTCGCCGTGAATACCTTCGGCAGCGATACCGATACCATCGCCCTCTTCCTGGGGAGCCTGCTGGGAGCCTTCCATGGCCTTCAGGCCATCCCGTTGGACCTCAAGAGCCGCGTCCAGGACCAGCAGTTTCTGCTCACGATCGCCCGCCAGCTCTACGCCATCGCCGCTGGCACTCTGGACCAGCCGGAGCCGGGCGAGCAGATCGGCGACCGCCGCTCCTTCTACTTCAGCATCCTCTCCTGGGAAGTGGCTTTTCACGAAATGTTCCAGCAAGCATACCAGGATGGCGATCCCCTCATCCACCCCGCCCTCGGCCTGGGGACGATTGAACAGCAGGAGGAGCAGCCCCTGCAGCGCGAGGGATACGTTGCCCGCTTAATTCGCGTGCAGTTCAAATGCGGCCAGACCTGTGTCTTTCACTCACGAGTGAAAGAGAACGGCTCCCCCTCGGAAAGCCTCGCTGAGGAGGTGATGCGAGCTTTAGAAGAGCAGAATCGCTAAGCGAGCAGCAGCAAGGCCCAAGCAAGCGAGCACTAGTCGAAGGAAGGCTGGAGGTTATAGAATGTAGAAGAGTTCGCGCCGGATGCCGCCCGACTGTCCGTGTTCGTGGAGGTAGCCTTGCCAAATGAGAGTTGTGAAATTGCTCTTCATCTGCCACCTGGCGGCGCTTGTCTTCGCCCTGGGTGGCCTTCTCATCATCCTGCCTCATCCTGAGCTGTGGAACAGCAGCCCGCTTGGAGTGCGTATCTTCCAGTTTGCCCTGCACTGGGCCGGCTCCCTACACATCCTCTTCGGAGCGGCCACCATGCTGCTCTTCGGCCTGCTCTGCATCGACGTGCGGCGCACCCTGATCTTTTTCGCCGCCTCCGTCCTGATCTCGATTGCCGTGAGCCTGCTCAGCCTGTGGGGTGTCCCTTTGAGCACCGCCTCCTTCTCCGCCTTCCCAGGTCCGAAGCTGGCCGGTATTGTCCCCTACCCGCTCCCGCTCTCATGGTTCTATATGGGCTTCACATCCTACTTGCTGGCAAGCAAGCTGACGGACCGACTTGGGTTGGAGCGGCAGACGCTCTGGTCGCTGGTGCTCGGCACCTACTTTCTGACAGTCTGGGATCTGGCGCTGAACGCTGTCATGGTGAGTGGCCATTTCGCCAGCGTTAGCGGTCTTCTCGAGGGCTACAGCAGCGCCTACGGTCTGCCCGTGGGCAATCTCTTCCTGTGGATCGGCAACTGTTTGCTCCTGATGGCGGTTAGCCGCTGGCTGTGGCGATCCAACCTCGATGCCCATCACCTGGCGATCTGGCTGCCCTTTGCCGTCTACACGGCGAACACAGGCTTTGTGATGGCCCTCAATCTGGGCAGTGGCCTCTGGTCGCCTCTGCTGTTAACGGCGGTCTTCGTTCTGGTACCGGAGTCGTTGGTGGTCTTTCCGCGCGAGCAGGCGCATCCACAGCCCCGGCATCCGGGGCGTCGCGCCCTAAGCCAGTCGACCTGGCTGCTGATGCGCGCTGGCGCCCGCGCGATCTCGCACTGGGCGGTTCGCATCCGTGTCGAGGGGCTAGAGCAGGTGCCGCGCAAGGGTCCGATCTTGATCGCCGCTCGCCACTTTCACTACTTTTACGATGGCTATGCCCTGCTGCGGGCCCTTCCGCGCCGCCTGCATACGGTGGTAGCCCTCGACTGGCTGCGCTCAAAGCGCCTGCGCTTCGCTATCGAGCTAGGTTGTTCGCTGGTCGACTGGCTCGTTGTGCTGCGCAGCGAGCAGTTTCGTGAGCAGCCGGGCAATACCGAACCGCGCGCCTATAGTCCGCGCGAGGTCCGGCGCTACATGCGGCAGATGGCTACGCGCGCTGTCAGCCTGCTGCGAGCCGGCGAGGTGCTGGTGATTTTCCCTGAAGCCTATCCCAATATTGACCCGCATCCCTCGCCGAAGGCGGATCTGGAGCAGTTCCTGCCGTTTCGCCCGGGCTTTGTCAAGCTAGTCGAGCTGGCGGAACGCGATGGCCGCACCCAGGTGGCTGTCGTGCCGGCTGGCCTGGCCTATGCCCGCGAGGGCGGGCGACGCCAGCGCTGGCGGGTGACCGTGCGCTTCGGTCGCGCGCTCTACCGCAAAGATTTCGCTTCCGCCGAGCAGATGCGGCGCGCCGTTGAGGAGCAGGTGCAGCTACTTTCTGCGGCTGCCTCATCCCCACCTACCTCGCGCCCACAAGGTCCCCTTCCGATCTAGCTGCAGCCGCCTGGCTCGCCCGCTTTCTTCTGTTCGTCCTACGCTTCCTTGTCCAGGGCCTCTGCTCTCCAGGGCCCTGGCTGCACCCAAAAAAACAGCATGCTTGCTTGCTCAATTCTTTAGACAAAAGGCGGAATCATAGAGGTATGCAGAACGTGACGCGCTTCCTGGGCGCTCTGCGCACACTCCTGCTCGGTGTCAGCGTGCTGCTGGGACTCTGGCAGGATTACCGCATTCAGAAGGCGATTCGTGAGACAGCCAGGCCTCTCCCGCGGCGCCTGCCCCAACCGGCGCCGCGGGTCTCGATTATCCTGCCTGTACGCAACGAGCAGGAGAATATCGATGGCTGTCTCGCCTCGCTGTTGGCCCAAGATTACCCTGACTTCGAAGTCATCGTGGTCGACGATGGTTCAACCGATGCCACTCCCGCCCGTCTGGCAGGCTGGCAGCAGCGCGACCCGCGCCTGCGGGTTCATCGCATCGAGGAGCTGCCCCCCGGCTGGGCTGGCAAGGCTCATGCCCTCCACACTGGGGCCACTCTGGCCAGCGGGGAGTGGCTGCTCTTTACCGATGCCGATACCCGTCACGCTCCCCAGACCCTGCGTCGCATGGTGGCCCACGCTATCGCCCACCGCCTTGATCTGCTCTCGATGTTCACCGAAATGCAGATCCTTGGTCTGGCGGCGCGTCTGCTCACGCCCATGACGGGCCTGCTGCTGACGGTACTGATTACGCCGGGTGAGATCCGCAGTGCCGCCCATCGGCGCCAGGCCTTTGCCTTTGGCCAGTATATTCTGGTGAGACGCGAGGCTTACGAGGCCACGGGCGGCTTCGCGGCCCCCGAGGTACGCGCTTCCTTTACTGAGGACATGGGCATTGCCCAGGTCTTCAAGCGCCAGGGCTGGCGCGAGGATATCGTCGGCGGCTGCGGCCTGGTGAAAAACGTTCAATGGACGACCTGGCGCAGCGCCTGGCGCGGCCTGCGCAAGGGAGCCTACGGGAAACTGGCTCCCTATCCGCTGCTCGGCCTCGTCGGAGGCGGCTTCCTGGTCTACTATGGCCTGGCACCGCTTCTGACTCTGCGCGAGGCCCTACGACCCGGACGCCTGCGTCAGGAACGCCTCTCGGCCTTGCTCGCTCTGCTGGCCCTCTGTCTGCAGATCGACAGTAAGCGGCGCTTCGGCCAGGCCTTCGGCCTGCCGGCACGCTGGGCATTGATGGCCCCCTTCGCCAGTACGGCCTTCGGCCTGCTGCTGCTCGATACGATGCGCCTGGCCCTCAACGGCCAGGGAGCCGACTGGAAAGGCCGCCGCGCTCCACGTCTGACCAAAGCCAGTGTGTTGCCGTTGCTGTAACAAATTCGTAATCTCGAAGAGAAGGAAAGAGAAAAGGGAGCAAAACCAGGCTCCGTGGAGCCGCACCAGACCTGCAAGGCCGAGACCGGTAGACGTTTCCAGCCCCAGGGTCTGGTCGCGGCCTGCGAGCAGACGATTGCCCAGGGCCGCACCAACGGCCCCTCTGTTTCACGGATGCGCATCGCAGCGGCGAGGTGTCTAGCATGAAGCTCTCGCAGTTCTTTATGCAGCTACAACTGTTTTTCTTACTATTCATCACTGTTGTCGCCTTCTGGCAGCGTCATCGCATCAAGAAAGGCATCCAGGAGCTGGTCACCCTCGATGAGGCTCCGCTGCCAGAGCCAGCCCCTCACGTCACGATTATCCTGCCCGTGCGCAACGAGGAGGCGCACATCGACGACTGCCTCGCCTCCCTGCTGGCCCAAGATTATCCCAACTTCGAGGTCATGGTGATCGACGACGGCTCGACCGATGCCACTCCCACCCATCTGGCAGCCTGGCAAAGGCGTGATCCGCGCTTGCGGGTCTATCGCGTCGAAGAGCTGCCCGCCGGCTGGGCTGGCAAGGCCCATGCTCTCCACACCGGTGTACTGCTTACTGAGGGGGAGTGGCTGCTTTTTACCGATGCCGATACGCGCCATGCTCCTCAGACCCTGCGCCGTGCTGTAGCCCATGCACTCGCTCATCGCCTCGACCTCCTGACCCTCTTTACTGATACTCGTCTGCCTGGTGCCGCCGCCCGCCTGCTCACGGCGATCGGCGCAACCCTGCTGGCCATGCTGGCAACGCCGGGCGAGATGCGTGATCCGCGCCAGCCGACACGCGTGTTGGCGGTCGGCCAGTATCTGCTGGTGCGGCGTTCCGCCTATCTGGCCTGCGGGGGCTACAGTGCTCCCGAGCTGCGCTCGACCTTCTCGGATGATATTACGCTGGCCTGGTACCTGAAACGCCATGGCTGCCGTGAAGACATTGTGGCCGAGCGGGGACTGGTCTTCAACGATCAGTGGACCACCTGGAAGAGCGCCTGGGAAGGGATGCGCAAAAGCAACTACGGCCTGGTTGCCAGTAGCCCCTTGCTGGGCGTGGTCTTGGGTCTGGCCCTGATCCTCTATGGCCTGCTGCCACCTTTCACGCTCCTGCGCCAGTGGTGGCACGCTCGAAGGAGGCGACGCCAAGTGTCTTCCCGACCATCCCCTGGCTCGCTGCTGACCAGCGGACTGGCCGCCCTGGCCCTCTTCTGGCAGATCGATACCAAGCGGCGCTTTGAGCGCGAGTATCGCCTTCCCTTCGCCTGGTCGCTGACGGCTCCCGTGGGATGGGCCACCTTTGGCCTGCTGATGCTCGACACAACACGGCTCGTGCTAGGAGGACGTGGCGCTACCTGGAAAGGGCGTATGGCGCCACCACAGCACCGCGCCATCCACCCGTTGGCTTTTATGGGCAAAGCGCTTGAGCGCCTCCGTGCAGGCCGGGGGACGGTTGCAGGGCCTGGCCTCTGCACGCACTACCTGGTAGGATTTTGCAATGGGGAAACATTCTCGTCTTCTCTTCTGGCTACACAGCGCCTATCTGTGCCTGACCGCTCTGGGAGCCGGCTGGCAGCTCTGGCGCGTTCGACGCACCATCAGGGAGACGCAGCCACCCGTTGAGGCTGCTCTGCCGGAGCCAGCGCCCCGCGTTTCGATCGTCGTGCCAATGCGCAACGAAGAGCAGCACCTCGGTCCTTGCCTGGCCTCCTTGCTGGCCCAGGATTATCCCGACTTCGAGGTGCTGGCGATCGATGACGGCTCAACGGACGCTACCCCGGCCCTGCTGGCGATCTGGCAGCAGCGCAACGCTCGCCTGCGGGTTCATCGCATCGAGGAGCTACCCGCCGGCTGGGCCGGCAAGGCCCATGCCCTCCACAGCGGCGCCAGGCTCGCCAGCGGCGACTGGCTGCTCTTTACGGATGCCGACACGCGTCACGCGCCCGAGGCGCTGAGGCGGATGATGGCCCATGCCCTATCTCAGCGACTCGACTTCCTGTCGATGCTAACGGATGCGCGCCTTGTGGGCGCCGGCTCCCGCCTGCTGACGCCCGCCGGGGCCGTGTTGATGACCCAATTCGCCACCCCTGGGGAGATGCGCGCGCAAAGGCATCCGAGCCGGGCGCTGGCCGTTGGTCAGTATCTGCTGGTCCGTCGGCAAGCCTATGAATCCAGCGGAGGCTATAGCGCACCCGAGCTGCGCGCCAGCTTTGGCGACGATGTGGGCCTGGCGCAGTTTCTTAAACGTCGAGGGTGCCGCGAGGACTTTGTCGATGGGCGGGGCCTGGTCTTTAATGAGCAGTGGACGACCTGGCGCAGCGCCTGGCGTGGCTGGCGCAAGAGCGTTTACTCGGTGACGGCCTCAGCCCCCTGGCTGTGCCTTGGCGCCGGCCTGGGACTGATCTGCTACGGCCTCATACCGACGCTGACGGTCTTGATAAGTCTGCGCCGGCTCCTCCCTGGAAACGGTGGAAAGCGCCCGCCGCGCGGGCTGCTCCCAGCGCTGGTGACGCTGGCTCTGCAAATCAAGGCCCGTCACTGCATCGAACGTGAGCATGGTCTGCCGGTCGTCAGCTCGCTCTTAGCTCCTGTGGGGTGGGTTGCCTTCGGTTTGCTCATGCTCGATGCGGTGCGCCTCTCCCTAAGCAGGCGCGGAGCCGAATGGAAGGGACGTACGGCTCCCTACCAGCCGTCGAGCATTCAGGTGCTGGGTCTGCCCCTCCGGCGTCCCAGCAGCGCTCGCGCTCGCCGATTGTGAGCAGGCAAGCAAGAGGCCACTTTCGGGCTGGCAGCTCAAAGCCTTTGCTTTGACCTGGACCGGCAGCGTTATTGCTTACGTATCTGCCTCTGCCTGTGGTAGAATAGGTTCACCATGCATGATCTGTGGGCAGATGTCGATCAAGAATACTCCCAGGTGGCAACACGTGCGGGGGCTCGCGCCCGCACTGTCAGGCAAGGAGATCTGCTGAACTCTCTGCGCCTCTGGCTCCAGAGGGAATACCTCGCCGGCTATTGCCGGGCACTACGGCAGAATCCGCTCTATCGACGTTGCTACTGGATCGATGCCCTTGGCGGCGAGCCAGCGCGAGGAGAGCAGGCCACGGCCAGGAACGAGGCCAGCGAAGAGGAAGCCCCTGGCGGGCGCGGGCGCTCCGGCAGCAAGCGGCGTGCCCAGTCCCAGGCCCAGGCGTCGCATCCCTGGCTACAACCCCTGAGCGAGCTTCAGACGAGCCTGCTCGCCGAAGGGCGCCCGTTCGCCCTCTACGGGCTGGTCTTGACAGGCCCAGCCGGCGGGCGCGGCTCCACGCGCGCTGATGCCAGCTCCAGTAGCCACAGCCCACAGCCAGCTATTCCACGGGAAGGTGGCCTGGTGGCCGCGAGCTGGCCCGAGGCCGCTCCGGCCGTCCTTCAGGTCCTTGACCAGGCACCGGCGGTTTTCGCCCTCAACCCGCTGGCACCGGCCCTTTTGCGCTCCGAAGACCTGGAACCGCTCTGGCAACGCGCCGCTCCAACGGAACTCTGCTTACTGATCATGCATCGCCAACTGGAGAGCCGCCTGCGAGCTGCCCGACGCCATGAGCAGCAGGCCGCCGCTTTGCTCAACCTGCTGCGCAGCGATCGCTGGCGGACCCTGGTGCCACGCGATGAGGGGGCGTCGCTCTCACCGGAGGCGCTCGCCGAATTGCTCGATCTCCTGTTATCCCAACTCCAGCGCCACTTCCCCCTGGCTCAGCGCCTTACTCTGCCGCGAACCAGCGGCCCGGCCCGTCTCGAGGTAGCCCCCTATACCCTGCTCTTCGCCACGCGGCGGCAGGATAGCTTGCTGGCCATGAACGACGCCGTTTGCAGCTACTGGCGTCGCCTTGAGGAGCAGAGCCAGGCGGACCTGCTGGCCAGCGCCTGGTTTCAGGTTCGGCGCGAGGAACGGCTCGCCGCCGCCCGCGAGCAGCTCTATCAGCGCACACTCCAGACAGGGCGCGCCCTGCGCAGCCGGCGCTGGCCAGATCTGCGCCAGCAGCTTATCAGCAGCACCTTTGGCCAATTCACCCAGGCCGAACACGATGCTAATATTCGACGCCTGCTGCGCGAGGGCCAGGTCCGCTGCGAATGGCGCCGCCCTCGCTCTCAGCCAGCCCCGCCCCCAGAGCAGGCCGAGGCAGCCGAGCCGGTACCTGGTCCAGACGACCTGTTGATCTGGACCGGCGCGCGCTAGAGGAAGGAAGAGAGTCACACCCGCTGGCTGGGCATAGATAGCCAGGCGAAGGAAGAAGAGCAAGGAGACGCTACCAGGGGGAAACGTCGGTCAATGGGGCAACCGACGTTGTTGGTAACGCCTCCCACAGGAGAACGCAGGAGCGGACCAAAATCAGAGCAGTAACCTGCTCCGCAAGCGAGAGAATAGCCCCGCGCCCAGCAACGATGATACCAACGGGAGGGTGATGTGGATACCGAGAGCGTCTCGCAGAAAAACACATTAAACGAGCTGACAGGGGCGGAGTGGCTCTATTTCACCAAAAGCGTACTCATCACCAACTATCCCTCTGTGTACGGGCATGATCTGCGCAAAGCCCACGGCGCCAACAAGCCGCCGCAGCTCATGAGTCAGCTCATCGAGTTTTTTACCAAGCCTGGCGAATGTGTGCTGGATCCGTTTGCCGGCGTCGGCGGCACCCTTATCGGCGCCTCCATCTGTAAGAAGCCACGCCGAGCTGTGGGCATTGAAATCAACCCGCGCTGGGTAGAGATTTACGAGCGCATCCTCAGCGAGCACCGTGACTCACTGCAGCCTCAGACCTTGATCCAGGGCGACTGCCTGCAGGTGATGCAGAACTTTGCTGACCACTCCTTCGACTTTATTGCCACCGATCCCCCCTACAACATCCATCTCACGCAGACCATGAGCAACGGGCGCTACGCCGCCACCTTCCCCAACCGGCGCACCGACTACTATATGCGCTCGGATGACCCGCGCGACCTTGCCAATCTGGCCAGCTACGAGGCCTACCTGGAGGCAATGGAACAGGTCTTTGCCCAGTGCTTCCGCGTCCTGAAGCCGCGCAAGTATATGGTTGTGATCGTGCGCAACGCCTATCAACACGGGGAATATATTTTTACGCATGTGGATCTGGCCCGACGCGCTCGCCAGCAAGGCTTCATTCCCAAAGGGGAAATCATCTGGTATCAGGCCGGCACCCGCCTGCGTCCCTACGGCTATCCCAACGCCTACGTACCCAACATCGCCCACCAGTATATCGTTGTCCTGCGTAAGCCATCGCTGGAAGCAGGCCGGTAAGGCCAGGCTCAGCCCAGCCAGAGCAGAGAGCGGGCCTGGCACCTCCCCAGCCAGCCAGCCAGTCAGTGGACAGCATAGGTTATAATTACCAGAAAACAACGAATGAACAGGCATTGCTCAGATCGGCTTGTCAGCAGCGCAGCAGAGGAGAGAAGAAGAAGAGGACCGAGCCTATGCCAAGGAAGAAGCCAACACCCTCACGCCGTATCCCCGATCCCGATGCCTTTGAGCCACGCGAGCGCATCGAGGAATTCCTGAATGAGGAAGAAGATAGTGAGCGTCTGCAGGAGGAGGTCGCGCGGGAGAGCAGCGAAGAATATATGGTAGAGCGCGGCGAGGGGCGACATGAGGCGGGGAAACGCGATGTTGAACTCTACATTCGGACCTACAATACGCTCCTGCGCAGCTCGGGAGAAGTGAGCCTGAAGGCCCTTGTTCAGGCCCACTACAATATTGACTCCAGCCTGCATCCCGATGCCCGCTCGCCTTACCCCGATATGTCAGCCCTCATCTACAGCGCTCTGCGCCTGCCCTCGGCCATCCTCTACTGCACTCACGTCCTGCTCGGGCAGTCCGAAGAGGTTTTTCTGAAACAGGGCTTCCAGGTTGATCGCTGGCAGGCGGTGACAGCGCCCGCCCGCCGCCGCAAGTGGTTCTACGATGGCAAAGAGACGCTGGCGGTCTACGTCGCCAGCGTCAGCGATACTGACGATATTGTCCCTATTCTGGTGGCCTTCCAGATCGAGTGGAACAAGCTCTACTACCTGATTAACGCCGATCCGACCACGATCCAGCTGCTCTCGACCCGGATGGACCGCTCGTCACCGGTCTTTGCGGAGATCACCCGCGTGCTGCGCCAACGCCTGCATATCGCCGCCGACGACTGGCGCCGCCTGGAAGTGGTCTGGGGGGACCGCCTGTGGGAAAATCTGCTTATCATCGGGCGCCAGCGCAAGAGTTTCACTCTGCGCATGCTCGGCGGCTCCCACGTCGGTTTCGTGCGCGCCACGCGCAAATGGTGGGCCCCAGTCGAGCGCCTGCTCGACTCGCTGGGTCTGCGCGAGCGCCCGGTCTACTTTGTCTCGAGCAATACCCATAGCCTGGTCAATCTGACCTCTGGCTCGGTGCTGCGACGCGAGGCCGAGCTGATCGACTTCGCCCTCAGCGGCCAGGATCAGTACCTGGCTAAGGAGTGCCGCAAGCTACAGTCTGGCGAAGTCCCCGGCAATTGGCAGAATTTCCTCTACTTTGCCGCCCGCGAGTGGGCCCGCACCCCCCAGGGCCAGGAGGCGATGCGCCAGCGCATCGCAGAGGAGCAGGAGCGCGGGATCTGGCATGTCGGCGCTCGCCACGGACTGGAGATCGATGCTCAGATCTTCGAGCTGGCCCGCCTCCACCCGACCGACGTTGATCCGCGCTGCCGCATGCCCGGTATGGACCTGCTGGCCAAGAGCAAGGCCATTATCCTGAATATCGATTATCCGCTGGGAATGGCCGCCTACCGCATGCTGCGCGAGATCATGGAGAATACTGCGACCATCCTGGGGATCTATATCCTGGGCAAGGCGGCTACCCTCAATGGCAGCATCGGCGATGTGATGATCTCGAACGTGGTGCTGGATGAGCACAGCCAGAATACCTATTGGCTTGACAATTGCTTCTCCGCTCAAGATGTTCAGCCATATCTGATCTATGGCTCGGTGCTCGATAATCAAAAAGCTGTCTCCGGCAAGGGGACCTTTCTCCAGAACCGCCAGTACTTCGATTTCTACTATAGCGCCAACTACACTGTGGTGGAGATGGAGAGCGGCCCCTACCTCAACGCGGTCTACGAGGACCAGTATCTGACGCGCTACCCCATCGGCGAGAATATTAACTTTGCGCGCCTGCCTTATGACCTCGGCATCCTGCACTATGCCTCGGATACGCCCTATACCCGTGGCAAGAATCTTGGAGCCGGCAGCCTCTCGTACTTCGGCATGGATTCGACCTATGCCTGTGCCGTGGCGATCGTGCGCCGTATCTTTGAGCGGGAGATCCGTTACGTGCAGGAGAAGTACGGCAAGGCGGAGCCACGCGAGGAGGCCGCCGCTATTCGCGAAGGCAGGCCGTCGTCGACGGAGCCAGGTCAGGACGATTCTCGCCCGAGGGAGGCTTCGCTCACCTGACTAGCTGGGTGAGGAGGTGCCCTGGCGGTTTCGGTTGCTGCGGAGTCGCCTGAGCAGGCTGCGCCACAAGGCTCCTCGCCTGCGCCGGGCCTGGTCCGACGATGCTGGCAGCGGCTCCTCTTGAGCTGTCTGGTCGGGAGAAACCGCCGCCGGATTTGGGTCAGCAGCCCCTTCGGCCCCCTCCCGGAGCGGCGTGGTGCTCAGGCCGATAGCTCGACGATAGGCTGCCACAAGCTCGCTGGGACGCTGAAAACGTCGTGCCGGTTCCTTCTCCATTGCCTGTCTGACGACTCCGTCCAATTCCTCGGGCAAATCGCTGCGCCAGCGGCGGAGCGAGGTGACGGGCGCATGCAGGTGCTGCGCGTAGACGCCTTCACGGGAACTGTCCCGAAAGACCGCATGTGTGGTCAAGAGTCGGTAGAGAACGGCTCCCAGGGCATAGACGTCGGTGTAAGGACCGCAGCTATGCTCTTGCAGTTGTTCTGGCGCTCGCCCCTCGCCGCTGCCGTAGTCGGGATAGCCCTGTCCCGCGGGCGCGGCCAGCTCTAGCAGGTGCATGACGCCGAAGTCACCGATGACAAGGCGCCCGTCGCGCAGCAGAAAGATGCAGTCCGTGCTGAGGTTTCGGTGGATGATCCCCTGTTCATGCGCATATTCCAGGCCCTGCGCGATCTGATCCAGATAGTCGCCGATAGTACTCAAGGCGGGCGGCCCGCTCTTGGTGAGCGCTGAGATCAGGGTCTGCATGGGCAGATTGGGCGTCACCAGGTATGACCCCCCGAGATAGCTGCCATAGTCGACCAGGGGGAGAATGTGACGGTGCTGCAGAGCCGCTACTTCGCCTGCCACCTGCAGAAAGCGCTCCTGATAGGCCGCTCGCTCCGTGGGGTCCAGGGCGCGCGGAGCAAGAATGAAGCGCACCAGATAGGTGCTCCCTTCGTCGGTGCTCCCCAGAAAGACCGGCCCCAGCTCGTTGCGTCCAATGAGTTGCTCCAGGTAGTAGTTCCCCAGGGTGGTACCGATTAAGCTCTCGCTCGGCGGAAATGCAAGCATAACCTTCCTATCCCTTTCCCTTCTTCCTCGCTCGATGTCTCTGTCGTTGATCTGAGCGACGCCTTCGCCTTATCCAGGGCTATTGCTTCTCCTCTGTACTGTGTGACCTGATCCTGGCACCCTATAGACTACTCGGTCTTATCACCAGCAAAAACGCGAGGGCAAGGCGATTTTGGTGGCACGTCCACAGAAATGCCGCACTCATCCAGTGCTATAATAGGCTACGCAGAGAAGGCGTTTGTGGTCCGATGGCCTGGCCCTAATGTCCGCGCTCAACTCCTCCCCTGTCCGCTCGCTTGAGCGCCGGGTTATGGCCTTGCCGCGATCCGACTTGCGCGCCACTGGCTCTGGTTCGAGGCGCGCTTTCCCAAGAGACCCATGCACCAGGACGAGCCGTCCAATCCGCGCGAGCAACCTTCAGGAGCGTCTCTAGAAGAGGGAGAGCCAGCGGAGACGATAGCTGATGAGCCAGCCTTTCTGCCGCTTCCGGGCGCCCGTCGGTTGCGTCCCCAGACAGCGATTCTGCCTGGCGGGTCCCGCCGGCCAGGGCTGGCAGCCTTATTGGCGGCGCTTGCGACGGCGCTCCTGCTCTGGCACCTCTTCCCTGTGGGGGAGATTGCTCAGCACCTCTGGCGGCTGGCCTCCTCTACGCAGGGAACAGCGAGCGTCAATAGCGCTTCCTACTACCTGAGCGTCGATCTTCCCTGGACGCGCGTGGCCGTTGATGGGCAGCCTCTGAACCAGAGGTCGGTCCTCACCTTCGCCGCTCCCCTGCAGCTTCTGCGTGGTTCCCATTTGATTAGCTGGCAGGCCGCTCCTTTTCAAGAACAGTCCTGTACGCTCTCTGTCCCTCCTTCTCCAGAGGATAGCTGTCTGACCTCGACCGCTCTGCTTCCGGGTCGGCAGCGGATTCAGGTGCTCTGGCTGCGCGACCGCCTGAGCGATCTTCTTCCTGGCGAGCAGCAGGCGCTGCTGGCGGCCTTGGGGACTGCCTGGCAATCGGCAGCCTGGAGCACATCCCTTGAGCCAGGTGAGCGCTATATCGATCTTGACCAGCCTGGCTATATAGGAGTCGTCAGATCGGGCCAGCGGCTGCGGGCAACGCTCCGGCTGCAGCTGATGATCGACCTGAGCGGAAGGCGGGCCAGTTACCTGGCCTGCCAGACGGGCACCCCCTACGGCGAGAGCGGTGATTGCCCGCTGCGTGAGGAGAACTGTTTGCAGCTCTGTACGATCCCTGCCTGGCAGTGGCAGCCTGCTTCCCTCCCCAGCCTGCGCCTGGCAGGGAACGGCTGGCACGTTGTGGCCCTGACGACCCTTTCGTGGGAGATCGTTCGTTACGACGGTTTGCCCATTGCGCAGCATCAGCCACCTGGCCTCTACAGCCTCGCCCCCGAGGCGATTCCACTCGCTTTCAACGTCATCTGGACTGGCTCCCGCTGGCAGGCGCAGCCCTTCACCGGTCCATCCCTCAGCTCAGCGCTCTTCATCGATGGCCAGCAGGTCACGCTTGATCCGGCCTGCGTTGACGCTCAGCATGCTCTCGCTGACTTCGATTGGAGAGCCGTCGGCGCGGTTGGGCGAGTGCATTTTGCCTCGTCCAGTAACCCAGCGGAAGGCTGCCTGATGACCTTCAAGGTGGGAGGCGAGACAGCGGCCTTTTTGGAACGCTGCGGTCTCGTGCTGGCTGTCAATACGCCAGCCAGGCGTTTGCAGCCGCGCTGGCCTGTAGCTGATGCTGTCGAGCAAGCTCTGGCCGCCCGTCTGAGCCACCTGCCTGGCTGGGACTGGTGGAGCCGGTCGCCTCGGTAGAGCAGGGCCGCCACCGCCTGGTATGCCAGGGATCTCGAGGCCCCCGCATCAAGCCAGCGGGGAAGGTAGCAGCCGCGATCGGAGCCGGCTAAGCAGAGCTGGGAGCGCCACGCCCTTGCTCAAAGGAGTCGAGAATGGCTCGCCAGGTTCCTGCCCCTCCGATGTGCTGCACCAGGATGCCGGGCATCCTGGCTATGGGAACCTGACCAACGCAGAGTAGACAGGGAGAGTGACCAGCGCTCTGGAGGCGCTTCAGGGCCATGAGCAGGGCCTCATTGACGGTGCTGGTCACCAGGATAGCCGTGGACCCAAAGGGCAGGCGCGCCCGCTCGGCACCGATGACCGCCTCGATAGGCTCGCCGTAGTACGGCTCGGCACGCGCAAGGGCTTCCAGGATGCGCTGACGCTGCCGGGCACCGCTGGCCGGAGGAAAACGAATAATGCTCGCTGGCGGCTGCCCCCGTGGTTCTCTCTGCCGTTGCTCAGGCTGCCCGACTACTCCCCCCGGTAGTACCTCGCCGCCTTCCAGGCCGGAGAGCATGCCATTGCAGTAGAGGCCAACGGCGTAGCCCGCTTTGAAAGCCCAGTCGGCCACCGAGGCCGCCACACAGATGGCTAGCTCCTTCAGTTCCTGAGCCGGTTCCAGCTCGTGTGCGGAGAGGTGCGACGACATGTTCAGGAAGAGCACCAGCGTGTGGGTGGCGCTCGCGTCGTAGATCTTGCTCTGCAGACGCCTGACCCGCGCCGTGGCCTTCCAGTGCACTCGCCTCAGCTCGTCACCCGGGCGATAGTCACGAATGCCACCGACCCGGGTGGGGTCTTCCAGCAGGCGCTGCGGCATGCGTCGCCCGCCAAAGGGATGGCGCGCCTCCAGGCCGAGCTGCGTCAGCGGGACAATCGGCGGATAGACAAGAAGCTGCTCGCGGTCGTCCAGTTCTTGCTGCCGGCTGACAAAGCCGAAAAGGTCGCCGCTGCGCAGAAGCGCAGGGCCGAAAGCGTGCACTCCCCGCGCCAGACAGCGCACTCGATAGCTGCGCGTGATGCGCTCGTACCAGCGCGGGCTAAAGAGGCTTTCGATGATGACTCGCCTCCCATCAGGAACAAGATGAGGGCTGAGACCACGAAAGACCAGGGCTAGAGGCACTCGATCGCTGACTTCGACCCAGGGTAGCGGCAGTAGCTTGGCGTTCTCAAGCACCTGGGTCAGCAGGATCTCTTCTCCAAAACTGGCCCGTCGCTGGCTAAAACAGCGCCTGTAGCTCAGGTTCGTCAGACAGAAAGTACTCCATATATCTATTAATAGAAGAACTACTAAAAGAAGTGAACAGCCGATGATGAGCACCATCTGCCGAAAGAAAAGACTGAGCACTAAGAGGATGAGTGCAAGAGCGTACCAACCGCGTTTCATGGCTCTACTGGCACCGGCAGGCTTTCCAAGATCGAGAGCACGATCGTCTCCAACGACTGGCCACGCAGGCTGGCCTGATCGGTTGGGATCAGACGATGAGCCAGCACGGGAATCGCCAGGCGCTTGATATCATCGGGCAGCACATAGGGGCGTCCGCCTATGGCCGCCAGGGCCTGAGCGGCCCGGTAGAGGGCCAGGGTACCGCGTGGGCTGGCGCCCAGGGCGACGGCCTCGTGCCGTCTGGTCGCTCGCACCAGCTCAATGAGGTAGCTCTCAACGCTCTCCTCAATCTCCACTGCGCGAACGAGCTGCTGGAAGCGAGCGAGCTGCTCAGCGTTGAGCACGGGCTGCAGCTCGCTCAGAGGCTGTCGCTGGCGAAAGCGGCGCAGGATCTGGCGCTCTTCCTCCGCCGAGGGATAGTCGAGACGCAGGCGCATAAAGAAGCGGTCGAGCTGAGCCTCTGGCAAAGGAAAGGTTCCTTCCAGCTCGACGGGATTCTGGGTAGCCAGCACCATAAAAGGGCGAGGCAGGACGATGGTCTCGCGTTCGACGCTGATCTGACGCTCCTCCATCGCCTCCAGTAAGGCGGCTTGAGTGCGCGGC
Organism: Thermogemmatispora sp.; assembly: GCF_042408735.1. GTDB lineage: Bacteria > Chloroflexota > Ktedonobacteria > Ktedonobacterales > Ktedonobacteraceae > Thermogemmatispora. The sequence goes on along the minus strand of NZ_JBHOQV010000123.1, from coordinate 60,746 downwards.
GTGGCGCGGTTGATTTCGTCGGCCAGGACAATCTGGGTCAGCAAGGGGCCGGGACGAAATTCGAACGTCCCCTGTTTCTGATTGAAAAAGGTGGTCCCAGTGATATCGGAGGGCAGCAGATCAGGCGTGAACTGGATGCGCTGGAAAGAGCAGGCTAGCGAGCGGGCCAGAGCCCTGGCTAAAGTAGTTTTGCCGGTGCCCGGCACGTCTTCAAAGAGGACGTGGCCCTCACACAGAAGGGCCACCAGCAAGAGATCGATGACCTCCTCTTTGCCGACAATGACCTGCCCAATGTTCTCTCGCAGTCTCCTGGCGGCCTCACTGACCTGGACAAACTCTTCTGGCTGAATCATGCTCTTCGTCCTCCAGGCCGCGGAAGCGTCCGCGTTGAGCCTCGGAAGCCCCGCCTTCGGGGTTCTAACGACAGGCGGCCAGAACGCCCCTGCCCGCTGGCAGGGGGAAGTCACCAGAACAGAACTGGCTCCTCTGATAGGAGATAAGCCAGGAGTGCCCATCTGGCGCTGCTTCCTCCTTCTTGCCTGTCTGCGCGGCCCTGGCCATACAAACGTTTCTCTGTGGAGATACGCCAGATCCGCGTTAGCCATCACAGATCAGACGGCAGCGAGCCTGGGAAGAGAAGAGCAAGACACCGCTGCCAGACAAGCCCTGCCGACAGGCCAGCCCCAACCCATCTCTCTCCGTTGGCTTCAGGCCACGCTCTTTACCCTCGCCAGGCCCGCAGCCAGGCGCAGCCAGGGCCAGCCAGCGCGAGCGCGCTGCTTCCCCTGCCCTCTAGGAGCCTGGCGGCAGGGAAGGCAGCCCGATGACCGTAATAGCGCTGGCACTGGCCGGTAAATGTTTGCCCCAGAGGGGGGCAAGTTGCAGGCTCCTGGTCCGAGCATGGAAGCGCTTGAGGAGGATGGCGCGCGCCTCCTCCTGCGAGAGGCCAGCGATGGCCTGCGCTACGGCCTGTCTTCCAGCAGCATCGAGCTGTAACACCCACTGGCCGCTGGCAATCACGAGAAACTGCGGCGCCTGGATCAGTCCCAGTGAGGCCGCGGTTTGCAGCTCCCCGACTCGCTCAAAATGGGCGCCCAGACTGTGAGCTATCCGCTGCTGCAGGTCCTGCTCTAGCCAACGAACAAGCGCCTGGGCATCATAGGCCACAGCCTCACAACTTAACTGTCCGGTCACTGTGACGTTGCCACTGCGGTCGCCAGCCCGATGGTTAGCCTGCATCTGAGTTGAGCAATCAAGCGCATCGCCGCCCAGGCTGAGAAAATCCTCGCCGGGCTGCAGTTGGGCTTGCAGATGCTGCCTGGCCTCCTGCCAAAGCTGCTGGGTCAGATCTTGCTGGGCATTATCGATATCCTGTTGGGCCACCTCCGGCCCATTGTAAGCGTCAGCGCCGCCCGTGAAGGGAGCCGGGTTAGAGACATAGGCGATGAAGCTGGGATAGGTGACGCTGCCACTGTACTGATAGTAGCCGTCCAGGAAATGCGCGGGAATGTTGCCCTGGCTGCCGGCCTGCTCGACAATAGCATCGACGGTAGTCGATCCCTGGGCACTGATCAGGCCGTGGTTGATGACAGCAACGAGCAGCCCATTGTTGGCCCGCAGCAAGAGCGGCTCATCGGGCGGGATATCGCGGCTCACAGAGGAGAAGACCAGTTGGCCGTGAGCATGGGTGGCCGGAATATTGGCGTGAGCGATGCTGCTCTGGACCGTTTTAGAGCGCCGAGGGGTGGTATAGCTGAGCAGGCGCGTCGCTGCCTGGCGATTGGCAAAATCGTCGTTCTGCCCGCGACTGAAATTATAGGATTGCACGACTTGCTGACGCACGGGAGCGATGGTCACGGTTGCTGCGGTGGCCGGCAAGAGGCCATAGAGCCATACTCCACCCAGGATGAGTAGCAGAATAAGGACGCCCGAAATGACGGCCCCCAGAGCTATCTTGCGGCTCCTGGGAGAGAAAGAAGATAGACGTGTCTCCAGCAGTTTCTTTGTCTTGCGCGCGGCGACCGGCATGGGCCCCACCTGGAGCGTGGCCTGGCCCGGACCTCCCTCGTCGCCGCTGAGGCTTTGTGGCGCCGCGCCCGGCGAAGGCGACTCAGACACTGGGACGGGCAGCGGTGTCACAGGTGTCAGTGGGAAAGCTGGTGTCAGCGGTGCAGAGCTGCTGGCCGTTGGGAGAGGAGCAACAATCTCAGAGGCCAGACTCCCCTCCGGGAAGGGTGTGAGCGGCAGCACTGGCTGCCCCTGGGCCGCGGCCCGAGGCTGCTCGCCCTTTTCCTCCTCCGCTCTCGTCTCGCCAGGTCGCTCCCATCGCTCCAGCGGACTCTCCACAAGGGATAGTTCATAGCCAAGGGCCCGCAGAAAAGCCCGCACCGAGGCGAAGCGTCGCTGGGGATCAGGATCGGTCGCAGGCTCCAGCGCGGCGAGGTTGAGGCCCAGCTCGGAGACCTGCTGGGTGGTTGCGGCCAGGATCCGCTGTACCAGCCTGGCCAGAGCATATTGATCGCCGCGCTTGCTGGGTCGGCCTTCGGGAGGAAGGCAGTCTGGGTCATCCTGGTCAGGAGGAGCAAAGGGGGGCTTCAGACCACTCAGCAGAGTCCGCCCGTCAGCGGTCAGCAAGATCCACTGCGGCGAGAGCTGGCCGTGCAACAGGTCAAGCCCGTGCGCGGCCGCCAGTCCCCTGCCCACCCACTCGATCAGCTCCCGCGCTTGAGCGCCCGACAAAGGCTCTCTGTCGCCGCGCGCCAGCCGCAGCGACAGCGTTTCACTCCTCGTGATGACCTCGCACCCCTGCACAAGATAAGGATGATCCTCGACCAGATCCCCTTCAAAGACCGGCACAATCGCCTGGTCACGCAGGCTGGCCAGCGCCTTCATCCATTCAATAAATTCGATATATGCGGATCTCGATTGCAGAGCGATCTCTGGCCAGAGCTGCAGGGCATAGAGGGTGCCAGGGACCTCCCCATGTTCCACAAGGTAGAAGAGAGACTGAGAAGTCTGCCGCAAGCAGCTCAGCAGGCGATAGCGTCCAATGTAGTCACCAGATTTCTTCACTCTCCTTCTGCCTCCTTGTCAGATCGAAGCGCCAGTAGTCCGCCTGCCAGAAGAATCCCTTGAAGCAACCACGAATGAAGCTCTCCCTCTCATTCCACCAGGAAAAGAGAAGAACGCTTATAAGCTTGCTTCTACAAGATACCATATTCTGTAGGAATCGTGAAGCAGGTAGACAGTATTGCGCTTTGACCAGCAAGGCCCTCGGGAGCAGGATAGAGTTCAACACTTGATCGGGAGGCAGGATCGACGGAGCCGAGAGCAGACAGCAGCTTTCCCATCGGCAGGAAAAACAAGCCTGCCAGGCCGTAGCAGTCCTCTCAGCAAGCCTGCCAGGTAGGAAAGTCGTCTTTCGGGAAAGCGGCGAGAGAAGAGTCCAGGCCGTCCCTCTGGGCGGCGCGCTGCACCCGGCTCCGGGCAGATCGAAGGCGGCCTGTCCTCCCCGGAGGGTTTTCTGACCGCCCACATGAGGGTTGAGATTGCTCCTGGTGGCAAGCAGGCGATAAAAAAGAGACCGCCGTCACTCGTTGCCCGGCGGTCTGGTCTGGCAAGCCGTCAGCCTGGGGATCGTGCGCCATCCAGGCGGTCAGAGGGGGTCAGCCGGTGCCGCAGAGCCAGGTTCGCCCTAATCGGCGGGAGCAAAACCGCTGGTTGTAATTCGCACCGTCACCGTATTCGAGCTAGCCGCCCCATTGGAGCCGAAGACCGTGGCGTGGACGCGGGCCTGAGCGCGTTTGCTCATCGAGAAGACCTGGACATGCCAGGTCAGGGTAGCCGTACCGGAGGCATCGGTATTGCCGTTGACCACGGCCACGAAGGGCGCCACATTATAGGTCACCTGGAGCTGAACGAAGCTATTGGGCTGATTGGTAATGACAGTGACCGTGACATCGCTATTGTTAGGCACGGAGGCCGGGAGGCCGGTAATTTGGACGGCTCCGTTAGCGGAACCGTTGCCATTATCGGTGGTACGGGTGGGTTTGAGTGCGGGCGTGCTCTGCACCGGGGGCTGACTACTCTCATTGCTCCCCTGGCCGCTCGGTGTCGGAAAGGTTGGTCGCAGGTCTACCGTACCCGTTGGCGCTACACCCGGCGGTGGTGTCAAAGGCACGCGCGCCTCCATATTAGAGCCTCCCTGCATCAGGGTACCGCCCACAACTACAGAGAAAATCACCCCCGCGATCAGCACCAGAGCGCTGGCGACCATCAAGACCTTGTAGGCTGGGTCCTTCTGCCAGAAATAGCCCATCTTGCCCAGCAGCGTCGGCGGCGCGCTCTGCCGCGGACGCCGGATCAGCATCTCCGGAGCGATGTAGGTCGTCTGCTGCTGGGGATCAGCGGACCACTCTCCCGGCCTCATCCCGGGCGCCGCTGGCAGGACCAGCTTGCCCGAGAGCGGCTGGCCTCTCGCTCCCTGCTCATCTCGTTGCTCTTGATCTAGCATCGCGCCTTATCCTCAACTCAACTGGCACTCAACGACAGCTTAGCAGTCAGCCAGTCCCCCCGCTGGCAGCGGAGCAGGACAGATCTTTTCTCCTTTCTTCCGCCTCCTCCTTCTTTACCCGGCCCGCTGGCCCAGGGGCCTATCCTGACTTCCAACGCACCTGTGACCTCCCTCCGGAGCCGGGCAGCTTCCCTTTCCACTGCTCACTCACGATTCACTGCTTCTCAGTATACAACAGTGAGCCTTTATTGCTAAGGAGTCGGTACTCACAGGTAGTACGCTTTCTAGAGAGTGCATTGTAGCTGCTCGATGTGCCTTACAACCGTCTCGACCGGCAATTGATCGAGCGGCTGGGCACGCACGGTCACGACCGCCGGCCCGAGGGGGCGCCAGAGCGCGGGGTCGGTGGGACCAAAGAGAGCCACAGTCGGGACCCCCAGCAGACCAGCCAGATGGCTGAGGCCGCTATCGTTGCCCAGATAGCAGCGGGCGCGCTGAATGTGGGCCGCCACCCTCAGGAGAGGCAGGTCAATTAGCACTTTTAGCCTGTCCGGGGTTGAGGCTGGCAGCGCACGCACCAGTGCCGCCAGCCGCTCACGATCGGCGGGTCCGGCCAGCACGAGGACGGGCCAGGAGCGTTCCCAGGCCCAGAGCACCACCGCCGCAAAGCGGGCAGGGGGCCAACACTTCTCCGCTGAGCCACTACCGGGATGAATGACCAGCGGCGCCACTGGGAACAGCGGCGGCTCCCGCTCGAGCAGGACCGGGGGTAGTCGGTAGACCTCTCTCCCCCGGCTGGCCAGATCAAATGTCAGCCCCAGGGTGCGAGCCAGATAGGCCGTCACATGCCCAGGCTCGCCGGCCGGTGGACGACCCGGGGCCACCGTGGCCATCGTCACCCCAGCCTCGCGCAAATTGCGTCTCACGAGGCCGTCGGGGTCGGCCAGCCAACAGACCACCCGCTCCGCCTGGCTCAGCCGCGCACGCAGCTCATCCTGACCCAGGCCCCCCTCAGCGAACAAGGCACTCCAGCGCAGATCGCCATAGTCTTCGACCGCGTCGGCCACCCCCAGCCAGCGCGCCAGCGGCAGCACCTGTGCATTGCCCACAAGCGTCAGACAGGCAGATGGCGAGGCGGCCCGCAGCGCAGATAAGACAGGAAACGCCAGGAGCGTATCGCCGATCGCCCCGGGACGGATTACCAGCAGCTCCCCCCTTTTCTGCTCTTCCCTGCTCACCATCATAGCGCTCTCACCACTTCTTGGCCAGCGAGAGGATCTCAACCAGCACAGCGGCAGCCAGAATGACAAGCGCGGCCAGGATGCTCCAGCTATGTAAAGCGCGCAGGATGAGATTCAGCACAATGCAGAGCGACAGCAGGCAGCCTTGACGAAGGGCATGGCGGATCGTGGCCCGGTAGAGGCGCGAGGAAATGAAGATCAATCCGAAAAGATAAGCAAGGGGAGCAAAAGTGCAGATGAGAGCCCCCAAGAGAAGCACAAAAAAAGCCACGAAGGCCAGTAGCCCTTGTGGCGGAACAAAATAGGTAAAGAGGAGAAAGGCCGCCCAAACCGGCAGGGCCAGCCCGCCCAGAAGAGAGAGCGCGGCGCGATTGGAGATGCGATAACGCACGTTTTGCTTGGCCATAGCTTATTTCAACAGGCTGAACCCCTGGTTGTTTCCCAGGGGAGCCTCTTTGAGGCGGCGGCTCTCGCGGGCCTCAGAGCTAAAGTATTTCTGCCAGATATCCGGGGCATCCTTGCTTTCGCCGCCGTGCTGGGTCAGGCGCTGGCGGACGCGGCAAATCACCGGCGTGTTGACGGCGGCTCCGGCCACAATCACCTGGCCCTTCGAGAGGGCCGGCAGATTGTCCAGCAGATCGCGGCCTACCCCCTCGATAGCGGCGGCCACACTCTTTTGATCGATCTCATTGACGATGCGCATGATGCACTGCGTCTGACACTGACTCAGAACGTCGGCATCGAGCTTTCCAGGCCGCTGACTGATGATGCCCACGCCAATGCCGAACTTGCGGCCCTCGGCCAGCACCTGCTTGAGAATCTGGGTCGAGACAACCTCGGTGCCGCTGGGAGCAAAATGATGGCCCTCTTCCAGAAGCACAAAGACCGGATACGGCAGGTAAGATTCGCCAGAGTGCACTTTGCCGCGCTCGGTGTTCATGCGCGCCTGATAGAGACGCCGCAGGAGCGTGGCCACGATCACCTGCTGATCGCGCTCATCGACCTCGTTCAGCTGCAGAACCGTGCACTGGCCGGGCTTAAAGATCTCCTGCAGATCCAGATGCTGGACATCGTCAAACGTGAAGCTATCAACAAAGCGCTGCTCGATACGCCACATCAGCGCATGAACTGTGCTGGAGTCATCGGCCCCCTCGCTGTCCTCATCGTTCTTGCTACGCGCTACCTTGCGGATGGCCTCCATCAGATCCTGGGCGCCCCAAGGCGTCCCACGCTTCATCTCGTTGACTTTGCGTAGGGCCCGACTGAGCAGGTGCTGCTGCTTCTCAGTCATCTCGGGCAGAAGGTGACGCATATCGCCCATGTTCAGGGTTGAGAGACGTACCTTGACCTGCTCAGGGCGGTAGACGCGCACCTGAGCCCGGTAGCTCGCATCGCCATCCTGGTCGCTGCCCTCGGAAAACTCGGGAAGGTTGGGCAACTGGTCCAGCGTGCCATACTCGCCATGCGGATCAACAATGAGCACGCAGGCTTTGTTGTAGGGCCGCATCAGCTCCTCAATGATCACGCTGGCCAGATAGCTCTTACCGGCACCGGTGCTGGCGATGATGGCCAGATGCGTGCTGACAAAATCCTTGACCGAGAGCACTATGGGGACCGCCCCAGGCGCCCGCGTCAGCAGCGAGCCGATGGTCGCCGAGCCAGGCTGGCCGACACGCTTGCGACAGAGAATCTGCGAGAGCATCTCGTCGTCTGCCAGGAAAATCTGCTTGCCCGACTGGGGCGGGATCCAGGGATTGATAAAGGAGCCGCTTTCAGGGTCATAGTAGCCCATGATGGCAACGTGCAGCTCGAAGAGTTCGTTGGCCCGTACATCGTAGCCGACCATCGCGGCAACCTGGGCCGGCGAGACCTCCGGCTCCGCCAGAAAAGTATCAGGGTAGAGCTGCAGAGGCACGCGCTTGATGATGCGACCCAGGACCCGCCTCGCCAGCGGCTGAGCTCCGTTCGGCCCCCATTCATCAGGCTCATCTAGCTCGTAATAGACGTACTCGCCATTTTTGAGGACCTGCTCATCGTCGCGCGAGACAAAGGTATACTCGTGGGCGGACTCGCCCGGCCCCTTGGTAATGCCCACAGGCTTGCGACCCGTGCGCCCTCGCGAAACAGGTGACAGATTGGAAGAATCGCTTACCATAGCCGCTTCACTCCATCTCAGGTGAGAGATCCCTTGTTCTGAACTGCACGAGTGCCCCCGGCCCTTTCCAACACGCCTGAGCCTCCGCCGGCCAATCAGCGGTTTTGCCGAGCAGGGGCCGCCCCGGCCCCAGCTTAGCCCGTGGTTTCAACCTTGAGACGCCAGGCGAAGTTCCGCTTTACAATCGATAGCAAGGAGAGATTTTGAGGAAATAGACGCTCAAGTTGATCTATGATGCAGAGAGTAACCATAGGCAACAGGCTATTGCGCTGGGCGATGATGTGGGGCAGATAGCCCATATGAAGATAGGGGGGCTTATCCGGTCTATCGGGATCGCTGAAGAAATGGAAGGCTCGCACCTGCTCATCGTCCATGGTCTCGATCTCGCTGCCCAGCTCCAGCGAGAGCAGGGGCACGCCATGCATAATTGAGAGGACTTCTGTCTGGCCGTCGGGGGTTGTCCTCTCTTGCATCATGCCGAGCACCATGACATAGATGAGCACGGCGCGTTCGGCAATGTAGTCCGGCGAGAACAGCTCTACCTGCGTCTCGTTAGAGAGGCGAGGCCCCAGCGAGCCAAAGGTCGGATTCAAGAGGATGGTATCGTAGATCACACCTACAGCGTAGGTTCTTGGCTCCGTACTCATACCCAGCACGCGATGCAGCTCCGCCTCGGGATCATCGCCCTGGCGCGCGCGCACAGCAATACGCACGAAGCGTCCGAAGGCGTAGTCTTCAGGCGCCGGCTCGACCTCGACCTCGCGCGGACCATAAATCTGACAGACGTAATTGATATGCGAGTCGGATTTGACGATCTTCCCTATGAACATGCCGATGCCTCGTGTGCGGGCATGGAGTAGCACGCCCTGTATCTATTGTACCCGTTACTTCTCTCTCCCGAGAGAGAGTTTAAAGCCACTTTCGGTGAAAGAGTACCTCTTGCCCCCAGTGGCCTCCCAAGAGAGAGAGGGCCATCGTTCTCGGGAGCGACGGACATCATCGCTCCGCCTCACCTGGCGGCCATTATATCATACTGGGTAGCAGGGGAGGAGAGAGGTTGGCCCGCTTGCCCTGGCGGCCTGGCCCAGGTTCCGGACTTCTCAGGTGGGCCAGGGCCAGATAGATCGGGTGGGGGGGCAGGAAGCAGATGTCAGGCGGGACAGATAAGAAAGAAGGGGCAGGCCGGACAGCGTCCCGGGTCGGCAGGAGCCGCCGCGAAATCGTGCTCTTTGAGATGCTCCAGGCTCTCAAGCAGCCGGGTGTAGAGATTCTGCTCGCGTCGCTGCCCAAGCTTCAGGGAGCTGATCTCGCCCGTGGTCAGGTTGTCGCTACAGAGTTCGACCTCCTGTCCAGGATAGTGCTCACGTGAGACCTGCATGTAGAGCAGCTCGCGCGTGTCTGGCTCCGGCTCCTGCTTGCGCCGGCCAAAGCGCGTACGCACAAAGCGCACCGCGCGCCCCGGCTCCTGTGGGATCTCGACCCGGTCGATGGCGACCCGAATGGTTTGTCCGGCGATCTCGACGGTGAAGCCGCGCCAGAGCTGCCAGCGCTGGCTCTCGGGGTATTCCAGCAGTTTGCGATGGAGCTGCTCGGCTACCTCACGCCCGTGCTGCTCGTAGAGCGAGGCAAAAGGGGACTCATGGCCGCCAAGCTCGCGCCAGTACCGTCCATAGAGTTCGTGCACGTCCTCGCGCGCCGGCAGTCTGGCCGAAACCTGTCGCTCGCCGGCACCGGTCTGGCGCGCCTGCTCGATCCAGGTATGGAGGGCCTCTAGCGTCTTGCGGGTGGCCTGGATAAAGAGCGCGTAGCTCTCCTGCAGCGGCTGAAAGCGATAGATATAGCTATAGAGATATTTGCGCGGGCACTGCTGATAGCACTCAATAGCGGAGACGCTGAGAACCTCGGGCTGCATGGCTTCTATAAATGCTTCGCTGGGTCGGGCCACTGAAGCCAGCTCAGGCTTCTCAGCGGGCTTGTCGTTCGCGGTTAGAGCCGGCTGATCCTGCCTACGCCATTCTCTCCTCATAAGGCGCTCGGGTGGTAGGCCAGCCAACAGCGGCTCCAAAAAGGTTGATGGTCTGGCGGTACGCTTGCCCGTCTGGCGGCTATAGCTCAGGATGAGATGATCACGAGCGCGCGTCACACCTACATAGAAGAGGCAGGCTTCGCCAATGTCATGCAGGGCAGCCTCATCGCCTTCCAGCGAGAGCATGCCCTCGGGGGCGGGCACAGGATTATGGCGTCGCGTGGTCGGAAAGCGCTGCTGGGTGAGCCCCGGCAAATAGATTACAGGGAACTCCAGGCCCTTGCTGGCATGGACGGTCATGACTCGCACAACATCCACTTCCTGCCCATGACTCTCCTCAAGACTCTGTTGGCGCGCGCTGCTGTCCTGACGCAGCATGGAAAGGACACGCAGATATTCCAGGAAGCCACGCACCTGCTCGTAGATAGAGCTGATCGGAGCCACCTTCTCCGCGGCGCTCGTCGTCTGGCTGCTCTCCAAAGGCTCTGCTTCGTGTCGCAGGCGTTCTTGCTGCAAGTCATAGCGTCGTGCCAACTGGAGCAGCAGGGCATAGTCGGCCAGCATGGCCCGCGCCCGCGCATCGCCGCGAGCCAGGAGGTGCCGGACCTGCTCCGTTTCGCCGAGGAGGTATTGAGCGAGCAGAGTCCAGACGTCGGGGGCCGTAGCCAGGCGCTGAAGCAGCTCGCTGAGCAGTTGCAACGAGCGTCGTCCGGCCTCGCTGACTGTCTCGGGGATCTCTCCACGCAACACGAGCAACCCCGGAGCAACCTGCTGCTCACAGGCGGATAGGAGGAGAGCCTCGATATCCTCCTGCTTGAGAGGATGCTCAGGCCAGCGTGCCGCGCGCAGCAGTCCCATCCCGTCCGAGCCTGCCAGCAAGAGCAGGGGGGCCAGCACATCCTTGACATGTTCCTGCTCCAGCGTGCCCCCATGTTCAACCACCGGTAGGCCGGCCAGCGCCAGTGCCTGAGAGAGACGCCGGGCCTGAGCGCGCGTGCGACAGAGCACAACCAGATCGCGATAGCGATACCCCTGGCGAGCGCGGTCCTGGAGATCGGCAATCAGGCCGGTCAGCTCGGCGGCCTCGTCCTCGGCCACTGCCAGCGTCACATACGCCTCTGGCGGCGAAGGGCGGACCGCCTCGTTCTCCCGCAAAGCCGCCTCCTCGCCAGCCTGTCCGCTCTCCAGGCGCTGGCGGCGAAAGGCTTCTGCCAGCGCTACAATATCGGGGCGCGAGCGGTAATTGCGGCTCAGCGACAGGATCTCAGCCCCAGGATAGTCTTGCCGGAAGCGGGCAATGTTGGCGGGGGAGGCTCCCCGAAAGCCATAGATGGCCTGGTTGGCATCTCCCACAACCCAGACACGGCGCGCCTCTCCGGCCAGCAGGCGCAACAGCACTCCGCTGGCGCGATTGATATCCTGAAATTCATCGACAAGGATATGTTGATAGCGGCTCTGCAGTTGCTGCAGAATGGGACTGTGACGTTCGAGCAGCTGCACGGTCAGCATGATCAGGCCGCCAAAGTCGGTGTCCCCGCGCCGCTCCAGCTCCTCCTGATAGAGGGCATAGATCGCCGCAATTTCCAGAGCGCGCTCTCCCCGCTCACGCTCCTCGAACGTTTGGGCCTGTTCCAGCATGCGCTCTGCAAGCTGGCGATAGCGCTCAGGGGTTACCAGCTCGTCCTTAGCGCGCGAGATAGCCTTCAGTATGTCGGGGAAATAGAGCGTGGGCTGCCTCAGATGATGATAATAACGGAGGGGGAGACGGGGAGCCAGGCGGCGCAGCAAAAAATAGCCCTCGGCGTCATCAACCAGAGTAAAGTCGGGACGGAGACCCGCCAGCTCGCTATACTGGCGCAGCAACTCGGCACAGAAAGCATGAAAGGTGCTGACCGTCGGTAGCTCCTTGAAGCCGCCTCCAGGTCCGGCGGCAGAGAGACCCAGCGCCCGGCCAAGACGCTCCTGCATCTCTTCGGCAGCCTTGCGCGAGAAGGTCAGCGCCAAAATGGAGCGCGGCGCCACTCCGCAAGCACGGATGAGGTACTCGGCACGTCCGATGAGGGTGCTCGTCTTGCCGCTCCCAGGCCCGGCGATCACCAGGGCCGGCGTGGCAGCAGCAATAGCCGCCTGCTGAAACTCGTCGTAGCGCTGGCTCGTTCCACCTGGCATCGAGGCCGGCCCAGACCCAGCAGCCCTATCGATAGAGTGCTCGGGCTGGGCCGCTGGCCGATCTGACTGCTCTTGCATCTCCATGGCAGGAGAATATTCTTTGAGCAGGCCAGCCAGGCGGTTAAGCATGGCAGCCTGCGAGACGGCGAAGCGGTTCGCCAGTTGGGCCGGCGAGAGCCGCTGTTCCAGGTAGAGGGTGCGCACCTCTTCCAGAGGCATCAGCAGCTCGGCGGCGAAGAAGTTGGCGGCCAGCTCGCGCTGACTGCGGGGACTGTAGGACTGGCCAGGTCCGAGCAGCTCCTCGATGCTCTCCCCATCCGAAAGCGCCCCGATCTCCTCGCGTATCTCGGCCTGGCCGCAGAGAGCAGTCTGATCGGCTTCCTCCCCAGTAAGGGTGCGTCTGAGAGGTCCCAAGATGCCTTCCAGCTCGGGCAGCCAGAGGCGCATCGACTCCGTAGGGGGACAATGAAGAACCAGATGGCCAAGTTCATGGGCGAGCGTAAAGCGGCGCTGCGTCTCCGGCAGATTGCGGCAGAGCCAGATCAGATTATCCTCGGGTTCCAGAAAGCCGTAGGTGCCCGGGGGATAGTCGGCAGGGTGAAAGGTGACAATCACCAGCTCAAGCCAGGCGATCAGCTCATCCAGTGGCAGAGCCTCGCCCGCCCGGGATGGCTGGTAGTGGCGATAGCGCTGGCGCAGATAGCGAGCGGCCTGGATGGCCAGCCCACGTATCTCTTGTTCCATCGGGGCACCTCTCTCCCTGCACCTTGTGCCTTGTTTTGCCTTACCTCTTCCTGCTCCTTCGCCGGCCGGCTACGGTGGCCAGGACGGATACCCGCCAGGTCGTAGGAAGGGGGAAAGAAGAGATCCACAGCTTCTGAAGCATTATATCATCTTCGCCTGGGCCGGCCCAACACCTTCAGAGCCAGAGCAGCCTGGTTCCAGGCGCGGCGCCAGAAGCCGACAGAAACCTTCTGTGCAGCGGCCTGGATTTTGCTATAATTGAGGGAGACAGGCAGGCGGCTAGTCCTAGCTGGTGCGCGCAGCGGGCAAGACGGCCAGGCGCAGCGCGGCGGCAAGGGAGCGGACACGCCCTTACACCTACGGGAGGTTCCTGGTCATGGAAGCATCCGAAATACTGACTCGCGCCAGGGCGGGGGAAGCGAAGCCCGAGGGCTGGATCATACTGCCGTTGCAACGGGGCAGAGTGATCCTCTCTATCATCGGCTGGCTCTTTGGGGCAGCCCTGGGCCTGATTCTATTCGCCGCCATCTTCCCCATTATGGTGCCCGAAAACTATCATAGCCCCTTCGGAGCGATTGCCAGCACAATCTTTCTCGGTATCCTCCTCTTTATTGGTCTGGGCAGCATCTGGTGCCTGGTCAACGACGTGCGTCGTCTCATCCGGGCCCAGGACTACCTGATCGTCATCACGCCTGAGGACTTTGTCCAGCAAGCTGGGAACAAAGTGGTCCATGTCCCACTGATCAACGTCCGTTATGTGACGGCCCGAGGTCGTGCCAGGCCGGACCGCACACCACCCACCAACCAGCTAGCCCAGCTTGGCAGCGCCAGCGACAACATGGTGGGATTTCTCTTTGGGCGCGGCATGACCCAGTCGCCAGAGGAACGACGCAAGGCGATGAGTTCCCGTGCGCCGACCTCGCTCGCCTTTATCGACACGCGCACCAATAGCGAGGTCGTTGTCACGACAGATACGGCTTACGGCGACCCCTTTCTGATTGCCGCCCTGCTCAAACAGTACGCCGCTAGAGCCCAGCAGATCGCCTGAGCCACCCGCCGGAGCCGGCTCGATCAGCGAGCGAGCAAGCTGGTTGCTATCCTCGGCCTGTGCGCCATGCGGACGAGTCTCCTTTTGTCCTTTCCACATTATCCTCTGGCCACTGAGAGGAGTTCCCTATGCTGCTGGCTATTGATATCAGCAACACCAATATCAAGTTTGGCCTCTACAACAGTGAGGCCCTCAAGCATCATTGGACCATCTCCACCGTGCGCCAGCGCACCGCTGACGAATATGCGATGCTGCTGGGCACGCTGATGCATCACAGCGGCCATGCCTTCGGGGATGTGCACGCCGTTATCTTCTCATGCGTTGTGCCTCCGCTGACACCAGTCTTTCAGGAACTGGTCCAGCGCTATTTTCATCAGGAAGCCATTATCGTCGATCATACTCTGGATCTGGGCCTGCACCTGCTTGTTGACAACCCCTGGGAAGTCGGTTCGGACCGCATTGTGACGGCTATCGCTGCTCACGAGCTATACGGCGGTCCCGCGATCGTGATTTCCTTCAGCACAGCCGCCACCTTCGATGTGATCTCGGCCCAGGGCGACTTTCTCGGAGGCGCCATCGCTCCAGGGCTGATGATCTCCGCCGAAGCCCTCAGCAGCGCCGCTGCCCGCCTCTTCCGCGTCGAGCTGACCCCGCCACGCTCGGCCCTGGGCAAAAACACGACCGAGAACATGCAGTCCGGTATCATCTACGGCCATGTCGGTCTGGTCCAGGGGCTGATCCGGCGCCTGCGCGCCGAGATCCCCGAGGTGCGCGATCAGGACGAAGTCAAGATCATCGCTCACGGTGGCCTGGCCAACTTCATGGCCCCGCTCATTCCCGAGATTCAATACGTTAATCAGTTCCTTCCCCTGGAGGGCCTACGCATCGCCTATGAGCGCCTGCGCAACGGCTACCGCCAGCGCGAGCGCTAGCGAGAGGCCAGCCAGGGCGAGACGAGGCGGGCCAATCCGCCAGACGACAAAAGCAAAGAGGAGAGGCGAAGGGGTAAACCCTCTTCGCCTCTCCTCCGTCGTGAAGGGACCCTGTTCCCACTCTTGGCGGCAAGGAGATCAGTTCTTTAACAGTTGGGCAATCTGGTGCAGGTCACTGGCCGCCCGATGCAGAGCCGCGTGGGCCGTTTTCTCAGCAGCACGTACCTTGGCCAGATTGCTGGCATAGGTCGCGTGATCCTGGTTATAGTTCTCCGGCGTCAGTGTCGGCAGCGTGCTCTGCACCGTGTCAAACTGGGCTTCCGCCGTCGCGAGCTGGGCCTTGAAATCGTTGTAGAGGCTCTGCAACTGGGCCTGCTTGCTAGAGGGAGCAGCCGCGATGGCCTTCTCGATGGAAGCCTTGGCGGCCTCCATCCTGGACGCTAGCTTCTGTTCGATAGCAAAGTGGAGCTGCTGATAGTCACGAGGCAAAACAACCGCGTAGATGCGGAACTGCCAGAAAATGTTTTTGACATCCTGGCGAGCGGCCTGGGCCGAGGTTTCAGCGTCAAGCTTGCTCTGCAGCGACCTCAGACCGTTCTGGTTGGTGGCAATGTCGGCCTGGAGGGCGCTGGCCGCATCAGCGGTGATATGCCCGGCCTGCTGTTGCTGCGTTACGCGACTGCTGAGCGTGTTCAGAGCGTTCAGGCGGGCATTAATCAGCTGGTTTCCGATATTAATCACGCACTGGACGTCACCACGGGCACATTGCCCACCGGCAGCCGGGGCCGCCTGAGCACTGGCCGGCAGCGTTAGAAAGGCCAGCAGGCTCGCCAGGGTCAGACCGACCAGGGCCACAAAGGCCAGCCTGGCGGAACGCTTCATAGCGTCGAAGAGCTTCGCTTTCATCCTCTACGCCTCTTGTGTTCCTATTATGAATTTATAAATCTGCATCTTAAAAGCATTACCTGGATAGCAGATGCCAGGAGCTTCTAGGGGAGAGGTGCGTTATCCTGCCCTTGATCGCTCGTATTGGCATCGTTTTGGGACTGGTCCAGGGATGGCAGCGTACCCTGGACCTGCTGGTCAATCGCCTGGACCTGCTGCGCTGGGCTGCTATTTCCCGCGGCAGGTGAGCTGCTCTGGCTGCTGGCTGGCGCCGTCTGGCTCTGTGTGCTGGCCGGAACGGCCTGATCCTGCGAGCGCAAAGCATGTCCTCCGCAGCTCGTCAGAGCCAGCGTCGCCACGAGCAGGGTCAGCAACAAGACGAGACTGAGCAGGGGGCGGCCAGGGGCAATGCGCCGCCTCGTCGACTGTTTGTTCATCTTCTCCATAGCATATACTCTATAGCAGTAATAGCCTGATAACTGGTCAATTGTGGCTCTGGACGCGAGTCAGGGATCGCCCGGCTCGAGACTGTGCCGGAGAGTGGGATGGTGGCGACGAAGCACCACATCGCGGGGTAGTGTAGCAGAAAAACCTCAAGAATAGCTCAAGGTCAACCAAAGATTTGCTCAACGCTGGTTGGGCCGGGCTGGCTGATCTGGGGGAGAGCGCGAGCCGGGAGTCTTCCCCAAAAAAAGGAGGGTGCTCAGCCAAGACCTGCTTAGCTGAGCACCCTCTTGCCCTGTTCTCCAGCGGAAAACGGGGAGAAAGCGCCGTGTCTGGCGACTACTTTTGCTGGCTCAGTCCCTCGGCATAGCGGCGCTCGATTTCCTCCCAGTTGACCACATTCCACCAGGCATTGAGGTAATCGGCGCGGCGATTCTGATACTTCAGGTAGTAGGCATGCTCCCAGACGTCGTTGCCCATTACCGGATAGAGGCCATCCATGTAGGGGCTATCCTGGTTAGCGGTCGAGATCACCTGCAGCTTCCCCTGCTTATCGAGAACTAGCCAGACCCAGCCGGAGCCGAAGCGCTTCAGGCCGGCATCGTTGAACTGGTTCTTGAAGTTCTCGAACGAGCCAAAGGTCTGCTCGATGGCCTTCGCCAGATCGCCGCTGGGCTGGCCGCCGCCATTGGGCTTCATGATGCGCCAGAACATGCTGTGATTGGCATGCCCACCACCGTTATTGCGTACCGCCGTGCGCACGTTCTCCGGTACCTCGTTGATGCGCTTCAGCACCTCCTCAACCGGCAGGTTAGCGAAGGGATGGCCCTCCAACGCGCTGTTGAGGTTTGCAACATAGGTGCCATGATGCTTATCGTGGTGGATCTGCATCGTCTGCGCATCGATATGCGGTTCCAGAGCATCGAAGCTATAGGGCAGAGGTGGAAGTTCAAATGCCATAGACCTTCTCCTTTTTTACACCCAAGAGATTGCCGAAATGGCGCTTCAAAGCGAAGGGCGTCAACGCCCTGCCCCGGCCCAACTTATTCCACTCGCCTGCGCTAGCGCTAGCTGGCTGGCAGAGGAGAGAAAAGCGAACCGGACCCGGCAGCAGAGCGGCAGGTCCGGCAAGCAGGCAGACACAGATGCGCATGTGCACGAGTGCACGAGCGCCCGAGCGCGCGAGCACACGAACACACGGGCAGTCGAGGGACAGGCCAGAGCGTCGCGTCGCGTCAGCCAGCACTAGAGCACTCTCCTGTTTAGTTGTATTCGATAAGATATGCGATTGTCAAGCAGATGCATACCTTTCCGTCAAGCTGCCCAGGGGAGGCTAAACTGAAGGCCGCCCCCTTACAGCTCTGGGTCAGGGACCGGGGCAAAACGCATCCCGTGTGCCGTTCTTCTCCCTCCTCGCCAGCAACGGGCGGCGCTGCCGGTGGCGAGTCCGCCTCATGTATTAGTATAGCGGATGGAGCGCCGATCGCCTCTGAACGAAAGGACAGTGCCCCAGCAAGCCATTAGTCTCAGGCCGCAGGAGGGCTAACCGCTGTCTGCGAGTGACCAAGCCAGCGGGCCGGCATGGCCATTCATTCAGCGCCACCAGGGCAGCGCCAGACCTCCGTACAGCAGCAGACCGGCCCCAGCAGCCAACAAGAGAATGACGAAGACGTGGACGCGCCGGCTCAATCCCAGCAGGCAAGCCCCGGCCCCGATCAGCCAGGCTCGCCAGTCACCCGCGCTGTGGCCGATGATCGTCCAGCTATTGCCCACGGTGATTCCAACCACCGCCAGCGAGACGCCGCGCATCAGGGCCTCAACCCAACGCAGGCCCCCCAGGCGCTGATAAAGGGCCTCCCAGATCAGCACCACAAACGGGGGAATCATGATGGCCAGCAAGGCCAGAGCGGCCCCCAGGTAGCCATAGGTCAGATAGCCCAGGGCGATGACCCACAGCCCGTTCGGTCCAGGACTCAGTTGCCCGATGACCAGCGCCTGGCTGAAGTCGCTCTCCTCAGCCCAGTGGTTGGCCAGCAGATCCTGATGCAGGCTCAGAAAGTTGCTAAAGCCGCCAGTTGAGAAGAGCGAGGCCTTGAGAAAGAGCCAAAAATAGAGGAGCGGATTCTTCACGATCGCTCCTCCCCCCCTGGCTGCCGCTCGGTCCGCGCCAGGGATGGCGCTCGCACAAAGAGCAGTCTACCAGCCAGCGCGGAGGCAACGACAACCAGGACTACAGCGACTCTGCCGACGATGAGGGCCAGCGTGACCAGGACAATAAAGGCAAGGCTGAGCACCACCATGCCGATCCCTTCCTGATAGCCTTGCTTGAGCAAAGGGCGAGCAAAGTTGATGGCCACCACCAGCATGATCCCCGCCGTGGCAGGCACTACCCCGCGGAACATCGCTTCGACAAAGGCCAGATGCTCTATTTCTAGAAAGGCGGCAGCGATGAGAGTCGTGATCGCCGCACTCGGCAGCAACAAACCCAATAGCGAGACCAGAACTCCCCAGATTCCAGCCAGCTTGCGCCCAATAAGCACCGTGATCGCCACCAGGTTGATGCCCGGGGTCATAATGCAGAGATTCCAGGCGCGGGCAAATTCCTCGATGGTTAACCAGCGATGCCTCTCGGTGAATTCTCGCTGGATCAGCAACAGCGTAGAGGAGCCGCCGCCAAAGGACTGCAGACCGATCAAGATCCAGATGCGCAGCAGCTTCCAGACCGAAGGGAAGGGTTCCCTGATCTCCGCGAGGGCCGACGCCTTGTCCACAGCGATAGGCAAAGGCTGAGTTGGTGGCTTCTGTTGATCTGCGTGGAAATTGTCCATAAGCGTATGCCAGAGTAGAGAAGCTACAGGAGGAGTTTGGCAGCAGCCAGCTCAGCCTTCATTCTAGCACATAGCCACTGAGATAGGCCAACCAGCTAAGGGGTAACTGGCCTATCCCCCGCTCGTGCTCGCTGGCAGCTATCGGATCTCTCTCCTGGGGGCTGCCGCGGCAGCTCCCAGGAGAGGGGCGATGGGCCAGGTTAATCGGCGAGCAAGGCGGGTAGCTCTCCCTCCAGAGCCATCAGCTGCTCCAGCGCAGGCTTCCAGGTCTGAGCCTGGCGCCGGACCAAACCCAACTGCACCTGCCCGCAAAGCAGCGCCTGCCTCTGCAGGCAGGTCGCAGCCTCAATCAGGCCAGCCTCGTGCAGAAAGAGAGCGGCATCAAGCAGACGCCGCGAAGCCAGCGGCAGGACAAAGCTGACAAGCTGGCGCACCAGCGACGGCGCCGAGCGCTCTCCCTCCAAAGCAGCAAGCAGACGCTTCAGGGCGGCTACACCGCTATAGAGGACGGGACCTTCTAAAGGCCGACCCAATTGGGCGCGAATCAGAGCCAGGCCGCGGGCGATCAGGGTGGCTCGCGACGGAGCGGGCTGCTCATGAGGACGAAAATGCATACGAATAGTAAAAGGTGCGTGAGGATAGCCGACGTTCTTCGCTCGCCAGGCACGCAGGAAGTCGGCCAGAGGCAGCCAGGCATAGGGATGTTTCTGAGGGTCATGCAACAAGACATGCTTTTCGCGGACCGCCAGCACCAGGGCGAAATGATCGGCCCCCCGCAAGGAGCTGTGTTGGGGATGATAGGTCAGCCATCCCAAATCGAGCGGTCCAACCAGGGCCGGTTCCTCCCTGACCGCCGCCCGCAGAGTGCTCAGAGCCTGGCGCTCATCGACGGTGTCGGCCTGAGATTCGGGCCACTGCTGGCAGCTCCAGCCAAGAGCCTTGAGCGCCAGCGACAGCCCCTGATCAGGATTGAGCGCGGGGTTAGAAAAAAAGACCTGCGGCCCAGTCGGCAGCTCGAGATAGAGCTTGCCAAAGGGCATGGTCGTCAGACACTCGAGAAAGCCCGGCTCAGGTAGCCAGGTGCGCTCAGCTCCTGCCGCCTGCAGCGCCATAAGCAGGCTATGCGTATAGCAATAATCGCTGTTCCCCCAATAAGCCACAAGGGGAGGCAAGGGCCAACTGAATCGCTCAGGCTTGTGCCCCGCCTCATTATCAACGGGCTGGTGCTGAAGTCGCCTCGCTTCCTCCACAGGTTCAATCTCCTTCTTCTCTCCAGTCTTCTTTCGAAAGTATAGACGGAATTTTATTATTATGTCAACCAAATTTTTTAATCTTCAAAAATATTCCCATCATTATGCGCGTACGCTCACCTGGAGAGAAGAAGAGAGGCGGCGGCAGGAGCAAGAGCATGGACCAGAGAGGCCCGGGCGAAAAAAGGGAGAGGAGCGCGCCCGGGCCGGGAGAAGGAAGAAGAGAGACAGACGCTCACGGAAAGCAGCGAGGAGCAAGTCTACAGCTCGCTGCGGAACAGGGACAGATAGACCACCTCAGAGCCGGAGCAGACAGCCTGGCCGAGCCACTCTCCGTGATTGATCGACAGCACGCGCAGGCCGGCGTGTTCCTCCTGGGAGCGAGCCTGCTTATGGAGGGTAGCCACCGAGCAGATCTGCTCGAGATGCAACCTCCGCTCCTGGCGACGCGCCTCGTAGAGGCGCTGCTGGAGATCATCCAGGTCGCGCAGGCCCTCCAGCTCGAAGGTTGGGCGAGACGCTGTGCGCTGCTGGCGCTCGGCCAGCAGGGCGGCAGGGCCGTAGCAGTAGATCAGCAGCACCGGCAGCAGCTCCTGCCAGTAGGCGCTATTGGGAGCCACCTCCAGGCCGACCAGCTTGCCAGCCAGGAAGAAGGCCGCACCCACCTGACCAGGCAGCCACTCCAGAGCATGGCGATAGGGCAGCAACCGAGCAAAGTTGGGGCGCAGCCAGCGCTCCAGATGGCCACTGTAGTCAATGCCATAGCGGCGTGAGTAGGCGGTAATCGCCGTCCAGAGCCGGCTAAAATCCCTGACGCCCTGCAACTCGAGAGCGGCGCGGCGCAGCCCCAGAGGCAGCATGCAAAAGCGTTGCTGAGCCTGGCGCGGCGTACCGCCCTGCCTCTGCTGGATGCAGAAACAATCGTCTACCGTTAGCGTTTCCCCGGCATCGAGAACGAGTACGCGGCTCGTGGCATGATTCTGCACGCCTGGCTGGAAGAAAGCTATGTGCATAGGCAGCACCAGCACCCCGTCCTCAGCCTGATTGCGCAACACGAGCGTTCCGTAGGAGGGGGAGCCAACCACCTCCAGGGAGCGCATCGGGGGGAGAAAGCGCGCGCGGCTCCGCTCCAGCTCGGTGCTGACAGGGAAAAGGCCGACGACCTCCAGCAAGCCCCAGGAGACGAGCGGACCGGGGGCCAGGTGCGCCAGCAGCCCCGTAAGAGGAGAGGTCTCACTCACCTCCTGCTTGACCTGAATCTCCATCATAGTTATCACCTCGTAAGCAAGAGTTGTTGCACCTGTTCCGCCTCAACTGGAGAGATAGACTCGGAAGCATAATCCAGAAAGAGCCTTGTCAGCACCTCGCGTACTCCTTGCTCGTGTCGAACAGGTAGCAGGATGAAATCGCCGCCCAGGTGGCGCTGCTGCAAGTGCTCGGAGTCAGTGAAGACCGGCACCAACTGATAGACGGGCATAGTCAGGCCCAGAAGGCGCAAACCTTGCAGGATCAGAGCAGCGTCGCCCTGGCGACTATTCTCGTAGCCGTCAGTAATCAGCAGAATGGCCTGCGGCTGCATGCGCGCGGCATCCAGCAGGGCAGTGGCCAGGTCGGTCAGGCCTGTCGGCTTTGGGAGCAGCTCCTCACTGGCCAGACAGCTTCCGCCGACCTGATAGAGCGTCACCGAGGTCACACGCTGCTGCAACAGGCGGACCAGAGCCAGGGCCAGGGCCACCGGATGAAAGGCTCGCTCACCTGACGAGGCCATTGAGGCCGAAAGATCCACGACTACAGCCAGTCGTCCCTCGACAAGCGGCAGCGAAGCCACGGCCTGCTCAGTGCGCCGCCACAGCTCTTCAGCATACTCCTCAGCCCTCAAGCCTTGCTGCAGGGCTTCTTTATAGAGCATAGTCAAAGGCCCATCCTGGCGCCCAAGGCGCGTCGTCGAGGCGGAGAGCGAGCGCACCCGGCTGGCGGGAACGTCGCGATGATAGATGCCGCGCAGTCCGAAGAGGGTCTCGCGAGGGAGACCCTCCCCCTGTTCTAGTTGCTCGCGCGCGGCCATGCGCCTGGCCAGCGTGGGATCGGTTGGATCAAAGGGCACACCTGCCAGGAAGCAGAGCGTTTCCCGCGCAATCGCCGGATCGGGCGCATAGTGCAACAGCTCACGCCGCAGGAACTTCTCGCCCACCTCGCTCGGCTGCGCCAGGAAGCGTCGGACCGAGGACCAGGTGCGCTCTCCCAGGAGGTGCTTCAACAAGAGAGTGACCCGCTGTCGCCGAGCCGCCGCAAGCTGCGGAAACTGCTCATGGCCGATCAGCAGCTGCAGGCCAATCTCGCGCGCGCGCCGGTTATTGATGCGCCGCTGCCGGATCACGTCAGCAACCAACAACGCTTCCTCCGCCGAGAGAACGCGCAGTTGTTCAACAATGCGCTGCCTGTTGATGGTGTGAGCTGCGGGCAGACGGATCAGATTGGCGAGCATCTCTCGCTTATGCGAGAGATCAGCGAATGGATCCGTCAGCAGGTACAGATAGAACTCGGGAGCCGCCTCGCACATTCTCTGATGCAGTGTAACCATTTGCTCCTGTCCGGTCAGCGGAGTCTGGCGGCAGTTCAGGTACTCAATGAGCAACTTCTTATCCATAGGCAGCTTCTCCGTCACAGTGCTACATGACGATAAGATTAAAAAGCGCAAGAAGAGCGCAAGATGGCCCAAATCACGACGACAGCATGCCGCGGTGGGTCACGCGCGCGCGCACAGGCAAAGACGGATACAGGAACCAGAGAACACGGGTCGACCGGCGCTGAGAGCTTTGTGGGCTACGCCTGCCGCCCTCGCAGAAAGTGCTGGTGAATATTGAGGGGACTTCTGCGGAGGAAGGTGGCGGAAGCGCACCACACCAGGCGACTCCAGGTGCCCTTCTTAAACGGATATTCCGCCGAAGGTAGTATCTCTTGGTAATATCCTGGACCCGGTAAGTCTTTGAGCATGGTCAACATAGACGCTTCCCGCCCTGTAGAAGATGGTGAACAACAAAAAACAGCAACGGCCTTGTCCCATCAGCGGGACGGAGTCGGACAGGCTATTGATTCTTTACTCAGGGGAAACAGCGCCGCCAAGCTGGGCTGCCCCAGAACCGATCGCGATAGAGCGCGATTATCTTTTTTCTGCAGATGATTTGGCTGGCGCAGGAGGGGTCATTTGAATGCAGGTAGTCCTCTGAGCAGACTCGTGCTGGTAGGCGACTGGTACAGTACATGTACCTCTGCATCCAAAAAGTTCCTGACAGGCACTATATAACATAGCTCTGGCTGTTTGTCAAGTATTTTCCAGACCATTTTGAGAGAAGCCCGACAACAGATTCAGCAGGAAAAGTGCCAGGCTGCTACCTTAGTATGCTCTTGAGGACGGTCCTGCGTCTGCTGGTTGACCTGCTTCTTTTCTTTTGAGGGGGGTTACGCTTTAGAGCCTGAGGGGAGTTCAGCCAGCCGGCCCAAAATGGGGCTGCGGAGGGAATGGAATCGCTGGCCCGATTGTAATCACCTATGGGAGCCAGCAAGCGGAGAGCCATGAACAATGGCCAGCCAGTTTTTGTTGACTCGTTCTCCATAGGCGTTCTCCACAGGAGTGGCGTTTCGCTCGCTCGAAGGCGGGCGAAGGAGAGAGTTATGACGATTGTGACGACGCCTGGGCTGGAGCGCTTTCGCGGTCTGGTGAGCGATGCTCTGCTCTCTGAGATCTACGATCTGGCGCGTCCTCTCCAGGGCGTGCATGTTCTCCATATCAACACAACGGCCCAGGGCGGGGGCGTGGCCGCCCTGCTGCGGGTTCTATTGCCGCTGGCCCAAGAACTGGGCATTCCCCACACCTGGCAGGTGGTCCAGCTTGACGAGTTTGCCGCCACCTTTATGGCCCGGCTCACCGATATGCTGCAGGGCGGCGAGCCAGGTCAGCTCACCCCCCAGGACCAGCGCCAGTTTCTGGACTCGCTGCGGTCGGCTATGCAGCCGTTCGTCGATCAGCGCGCCGACCTCTACTATGTCCATGACATCCAGCTCGCTCCCCTGGGGCAGCTGTTTCCATACATGCGCCCGGCACTCTGGTTCAACCATATCGATACCGCCCGGCCTGATCCTACGGCGCTGCATTACATCAGTCAATTTCTGGATGCCTATGCGCTGTGCACCTTTAACACGCCTTTCTCGGTCTTCCCTCAGCTTCCTCCAGAGCGCACCGCGGTGATCACCCTCGGCATCGATCCTTTCAGCGAGCGGCATGCTCCTCTGAGCGAGAGCGAGGGTCAGGCTCTGTTGGCCGGCTGCGGCATTGATCCTGCCCGCCCCCTGATCACGCAGGTCTCGCGCTTTGGGCGTTGGAAGAATCCCTGGCAGGTGCTGGAGATTTATCGCCTGGTGAAGCAACGGCGTCCCGAGGTTCAGGTGGCGCTTGTTGGCGCTCTGGAGGCCAGCGATGATATCCGGGCGCAGGCTATCCTGGCTGATCTGCAACAGGGTGCTGGCTCGGATCCCGATATCCATCTGCTCTGGGACCCGGCTCAGCTCACGGCGCCTGTGGTCAATGCTTTCCAGCGCTTTTCACAGGTGATTCTACAGCGTTCCAGCCGCGAGGGGTTTGGGCTGACAGTGACCGAGGCCATGTGGAAGTATCAGCCGGTGGTGGGTACCTCGGCGACCGGAGTGCGTTACCAGATCACGCACGGCCACGACGGCTTCCTGGCCGATGATAGCGAAAGCGCTGCAGACTATACCCTGCGGTTGCTGGAGGAACGCGAGCTGTGGCGGCAGATGGGTGCCGCTGCCCATCGTAGCGTGCAGGAGCGCTTTCTGCTGCCGCTGATGCTGCGAGATTATCTGGCTGCCCTGTTGCGCGTCTGGCAGCTCGTAGGCAGCGCCTGAGTCAGGCTGGTCACTTCTGTCGCCCTCTAGCTCAGATCGCCGCCTGGCAACCAGTCCGTACGTCAGGCAGCGATCTGAAGAGCGGGCTTGAGTCTCCTTGCCTGCTACTGATCACCGACAGGCCCAGCCGCTGGGGCCTTCTCCTCCCCGGAGGAGGGAAGGGAGGTGGCATAGACGCCGCGGTAGGAAGGTGGCAAGAGGGCAGCAATACTGCGCATGACGCGCTCCGTTGCCTCTTCGATCTCCTCGCGCGTGATTTTGGGACCTTGCGGCTTGAAAAGCAGTGGCTCGCCGTAGACAATGTGAATCTCGGGGCGGAACTTTTTAAAGAGGTCCTCGCTTCCCCAGATCGCCACCGGCAAGACAGGCACGCCGCTGCGCAGGGCGATCATGCCCAGGCCGGCATGGGCGCGGGCCAGCGTGCGGCTGCGACTCCGTGTTCCCTCGGGGAAGATCACCAGGACCCGACCGGCTTTGAGGACGGTCTCTGCCGCCCGCAGAGCCTGGCGATCCCCCTCGCCGCGGCGCACGGGGAAGGCCCCCAGGAAGCGCGCCAGCCAGTGCAGGCGGCCCTGAAAGACTTCCTCTTTGGCCATGTAGACGACCTTCTGAGGCAAATAGATGGGGATAAGCGGGATGTCGGTCCAGGCCAGATGGTTAGAGGCCACAATATAAGGTCCCTGACGCGGAATGTGGTGGCGACCGCGGGGACGCATGCGCGCGATCACAGCCAGCAGGAGCACGGCCAGGATGCGCAGGATCTCATAGATAAGGGTCGGCGTCTCGTAAGGCTGATAGAGGTCCTTTTGGCGGCGACTGGAGGCCGCGCGCTTCGCCTGTTGCCGGCTCTCTGGCTTCTCCGGCTGCCCTTGTTCGGCGGAGAGGCTGACTTCTTGTTTCATTGCTTTCCCCGAAAGTGACAGATGCGTTCCAGGACTTGCGCTACGCTGAGATGGTCGGTGTCGATGACGACGGCGTCGGGCGCCGGCTGCATGTTATCACGATCGATTTCGTCGCGGCGCCGAATGTCGGCGAGCACTTCCTCAAAGGAGGGGAGAGCTGGGTGATCCTGGCCCAAACGCTCCAGCAGCTCGGCATAGCGTCGGCGCCCGCGCTCCTCCAGGCTGGCCGTCAGATAGATCTTGAGTTCGGCATCGGGCAGGACGACGGCCCCGATGTCGCGCCCAACCATGACAACGCGGCCCGCGCGGGCCAGTGCGCGCTGAGCCTCGATCAAGACCCTGCGGACTTCAGGATGGGAAGAGACCAGCGAGACGGTCCGGGTCACTTCGGGACTCCGAATGGCCCAGGTGACGTCTTCGCCGTTGACGGTCACTGTGTACTGGCGCCCGTCCTCAATATGGGGATGGCCGATGATAATGCTGGCCTCGCGGGCCAGGCGCCCGAGGGCCGCCCCGTCACGTGGGTCAATTCCTCGCTGGAGGGCCAGCCAGGTCAAGGCCCGATACATAGCCCCTGTGTCAATATAGAGATAGCCCAGACAGCGCGCCAGGCGCTCGCCTACTGTGCTCTTGCCCGCGCCCGCTGGCCCATCGATGGCAATGCGTTCCGCCTGCACCATGTGGTTTCCAGGCCTTTCCGATCGGCTTGCAAATATCGCTAAGATTATACCATAGCCTCCTGACAAGACAGGTTCTCTTTCTCCCTCCCAGCTACCTTCTAGCTCAGCCTGGACCGTCGCCTCGGCCTTCTCTCTCCCTCTCCCACTCAGGCCGGCTCTCTGAGACAGGGCACTCTTTCGCTAGAAATGGTATCCTTCTTATTATGACAACTGTCTCCGTCTAACGAATAAGTAAAAAGGAGAGGGACGGCATTGGCGCCGCCCACACGTTCCAGCGAAGGAGGTTGCTACGATGAGCCAGCGATCTGGCAATCTTGAGGTGCGTCGCCTTGGGCGCGGCGAGAGCGTCTATGCACGCTATCTGCGGCTCAGTGAACTGCTCTCCCTACAGAAGCCAGAAGAGGAGCTGAAACACCACGATGAACTGCAATTCCAGATCGTTCATCAGGTCTTTGAACTGTGGTGGAAGGAGACAGCTTTCGAGCTGCGTAGCATTAGCCGCCTGCTGAAGGAGGCCAAGGTCAGCGAGGCTCTGCGTTTGCTGCAGCGCGTGATCCGCATCCAGTATCTGCTGCTGGAGAATATGCGCATGCTGGAGACAATGTCGCCCTGGGACTTCCACGCTTTTCGCCAGTTGCTGGCTGGCGGAGCGGGCAGCGACTCGCCCGGTTACCGCGAGCTGCTGCGCCTGTCTCCGCCGCTGTGGGATGATTTCCGGGCCTTGCTGACCGCCGCCGGGGCTTCGCTCAGCGATGTCTACCTGGAAGCCGAGCGCTATCCCTTGTTCCATGCCTTTGCTGAGGCACTCATCGATTACGACGAGGTGATGCAGACCTTCCGCTTCCGGCATTATAAGCTGGCCGAGCGCATGATCGGCGCGGCGACGACCGGCACCGGCGGCACACCTCTTTCTCTGCTCGAACGTACTATTCATGATGTGTTCTATCCCGAACTATGGGAGGTGCGCAACCATCTGAGCGCAGTCGCTCAGGAACAGGGCCGAATCTAGCCAGAGGGCAAGATGTGCTCCTTTCCGGCAGGAATACCAGATTTTGGCTCTTCACATTTTTCGTCACCTGTCATATGCTTTGAGTGAGTCTTGTAATCAATCGTTCAACAGTAGAAGGTACTGGAAAAGGCTTATTGACAGTGAGTTCAGAATACGAGAAAATCGCACAGGCGTCCGAGGAGACGCCGACTCAGCCAAAGCACCCGTCCCTGCAGGAGGATCCGAGAGCGCCTCAGCAGGCTTCTCAGGAGGCACAGAGGGAGGCCAAACCTCTAGAGGAGAGAGCAGAGCCGCTGGCGGAGGTGAGCCGGCCCTCTCCCTCTCCGCCAGCGGCTCTGCCGCCTATCCAGGCGGGCTTGCCAGCCGCTGGAGCCGCGGGAGCAGGCGGGCCTGCCTGGCCTCAGTCGCCAGGAGCGCCACCGGTGCCAGCGTCTTCAGGCTTTGCTTTCCCTCCGGCTTCTGTGAGACCACCCGCCTCCTCTTCCTACCCTGGTTACCCGCCATACGCCGGTCAGAGCGGAGGAGCGAGCTGGCCAGGTGCCTGGCATCCGGCTCAGCCTCCCTACCCTGGCTATCCTGGCTACATCGGCTATCCTGGTTACACCGGCTACCCTGGCTACCCTGGTTACCCTGGTTACACCGGCTACCCTGGTTATCCCGGTTACCCAAACTGGCCGGCATGGCCAGGTTATCCCTTTTACTGGCAGCCAGGTCTCGCCGCTGCACCCCAGCGTCCGCGAGATAACTACCAGATGGTGCTGGGCATTGTCGGCATCGTCGGTTCGGCTCTCGCTCTGCTGACTGGCCTTGTCCTGCTGATCCTGGCCAGCTTCGCCTTGTTGCTCTCCGTCTCTGGGCGCTCGACGAGCACTTTCTACCCCCTGACGGTGCAGACTCTGGTATATACCAGCGCCGGTCTGATTGGTGGCAGCTTCTGCCTCTACCACAGCATTCGCTCGTTGATGGGGAAGCCGAGCCGTATTCTGAAGATGCCCCCGTTCTGGATCTTTCTGATCGGCTACCTGATCACGCTCGCCATTGGGCTGATTCTACAGGCTACCCAGCAGGCAGACAGCTTCTTGCTGCTGACCACCATCCTGATCTTGCTGACGGCCATCCTTCCGGCTCTTACTCTTTTCACCCTGGGCCTGCGCCTGCTACGTCAGGCGCGCTGGTCGACCAGTTGGCGACGCTTTACCCTGGCTCTCACCAGTGGGGCAACCCTTGGCATTCTTCTGGCTTCGCTGCTCGAGCTATCCGCCACGCTGCTCATTGCGGCAGGCAGCAATCTTAACCCGGCCTTTTTGAACGATCCGTCGAATCCCAGCTATCAGACGGGGCAGAGAACCTTTCTCTTGATTCTGGCCATAGTAGTGGCGCCGCTCATCGAAGAGACTGTCAAGCCGCTGGGGGTCGCGCTGCTAAGCGGGCGTTTCACCAGCGGGATCGAGGCCTTCATTCTGGGGATGAGCGCAGGTATTGGCTTCGACCTGGTTGAAACCATTGGCTACATCAGCATGGGCTACAGCAACTGGGCTCACGTGGCGCTAGTCCGCTCGGGGGCAGGGCTGCTTCACGGCCTGGGCGCCGGTATGGTGGCCCTGGGCTGGTACTACCTGGTCCGCACCAGGCAGCGGCGCTTTCTGCTCGGTTTTGCCTGCTGGCTGTACGCAGTCCTACAGCACGCGCTCTGGAACGCTTGCGGCTCGCTTACTCTGCTACCGGCCCCCGTGGGACCGACACTTGAGAGCTGGCAGCTCAACCTTGGCCCTATGAGCTTTGGGATCGATGAGCTGCTAATCATCTTGCTGACGATCATCTTCCTGGTACTTTTCGTTCTGATCGTGCGCTGGCTGCGCGCCCATTACCAGGAGGCAACGCCGGCTCCCGCTGAAGATGGAGGAGCTTCTACCAGTGGGCGAGCGGTAGCGATCGGGGTATAATACCGGCAGAGACAGGCATCGTAGCCATCCTCACGGAGCGGCGAGCGATGCGTAACGATCTCTGCCATATTCCTGTTTGCTGTTCATCTTTGCTGTTCATCCTGGTTGGATGCATGTCTCTCTGTTGCTAAGCAGAGAGAGGCGGTCAGGGGATTGGGAGATGAGGGAGCAACTTGGTCTTCCTATGCCAGAGCCGGAGAACAATGCTCAGAGGAGCCAACAAAGCAATGGTAATCGACGGCGCTTCGGTAACTACGAGCTAGTGCGCCGTATTGACGTGGGCGGCATGGGTGAGGTCTACCTGGCCCGCCAGCGCACCGCCTTCGGCCGTGAGGTTGCGATCAAGATCATGCGCTCTGACCTGGTGCACGATCCGATCGCTCGTCAGCGCTTCCTGCGCGAGGCCGAGGTCAACGCCCATCTGAAGCATGAGCATATTCTCTCGCTGATCGAGTTCGGCGAAGAGCAGGGGCGACTGTTCTTTGTCACTCCCTACATCGAGGGGGGCACGCTGGCTCAACGCCTCCAGCGTGGTCCCCTCCCCCTACCCGAGGTCTACAGGCTGTTCACCGCTCTGGTGCAAGCCGTGGCCTATATTCATCGCCGGGGCGTCATTCACCGCGACCTCAAGCCCAGCAACGTGCTGCTGGACCGCAGCTCTGATGGAAAGGTCTACGTGCGCCTCATCGATTTTGGCATCGCCACTATCCAGGGGCAGCACGCCGAGGCGCCTTTGACTCTGCCTGGCAACGAGGTAGGCACACTGGCCTATATGGCACCCGAGCGCCTGCAGGGCGTTGCAGCCGTCAGTAACGATATTTATTCTCTGGGCGTGATTCTTTATCAGATGCTCACCGGCCAGCTTCCTTCTCAGGAGCAGCCTCGCAGGCGCCTTCCTGAGCCGCTGGCCCGCGTTGTGCTACGGGCGATCGCAGAGCGCCCCAAGGAGCGTTTCGGCAGCGCAGAGGAGCTGCTGGCCGCCTTCGAGCAAGCCTACCGAGCCATCGGAGCGGTTGTCGAAGAGAGCGAGCGCTCCTCATCGGCTCAACATGTAGCTGTCCAACCTGGCCCACGCCAGCCAGCCGCCACCAGCCGATCAGCTAACCAAGGCGCAGCTTCCCGGCCATCGGCCTTGTCGGACCACACTCCTCCTGAGGTGATGACCTTGCAGCGTTCCGAAGATGCCCCCGAGCAGTCTCCCTACGTTCCCCCTGCGCGGCCACCGCAGTCTCCCACAGGACGACCGCCGATTTCCCTTTCAGGACAGGGCGGCTTCGCGCGAGAAGACTACGATGCGCCGACGATGGATCTGGGGCGCGATGTTCTCAGCAGCTCCGGCGGTCCCGGCCGGAGGTCCGGCGGTCGTCCCCCTCGCGGGCGCAAGAATCCCTTGCTGGCCCTGATCTTTGTGACGATTGCCCTGGTGCTCTTGCTCATTGGCGGTCTGCTCTTCCTGGAGGCTCCCGGCCTGGCGAGCGCCTCCATTAACATCTCTCCCCGCACCGCCACGCTCTCTCAGGTCTTTACGATCACCGCTAGCCTCAAGGTCAAGCAGGTCGATACGGCTAGCAAGACCATTCCAGCCCGCGTGCTGAGCGAGAGCAAGACTCTCTCTCAGCAGGGAGCGACCACAGGCCGTAAGTGCACCCTGCTGATCCTCGACTGCAAGCAGTCGGTCGACATCGTCGATCAGATCAGACTGGCTAACCAGGCTAAGCAGATCCTGGTCAATCAGATCTCGCAAGACCTGCAGCGCCAGCTCCACCAACAAAACGCCCAACAGGTGGGCGACATCGTCTTCTCGGACGTCGACGAGAAGACCGAGCCACCGATCGGAGTCGAAAGCAGCACGGTGACAGTCACACTCACCGAGCAGGGCAGCGTCGAGTACTTTCTCCTGGGAGATGTGCGCTCGCTCGTGCTGCAACTCTTGGGCCAGCAGGCCCAGCAGCAGCTTGGGGCTCATGCTCAACTGAAGACGACCCAGATCGGCAAGGTCAACGTGCAGAGCGTTGACAATCAAGGGACCGCGACGCTGAAGGTACCAGCCGCGGCTTTAGCCCAGTACCTCTTCTCCCAAGATGAGTTGGAGAGCATGAAGAGCCACATCAAAGGTCTGAAGGTCAGTCAGGCGCGCACCTACCTGCAGAAGCAGCCAGGAGTTGATCCGGCCTCGATCGGTATTCACCTGGCTGGAGGCAGCAACGATGTGCTGCCCGACGATCCGCAGCGTATCCAGATTATCCCGGTGAACCCTACCAACTTGCCGAGCGTGCAGTTACCCTCAGCAAGCGGTGCTAGCTCCACAACAGCGACAGCTCCGGCCTCACCGACCAGAAGCGCCACAGCTTCTGCTAGTCCATAGGCTCATCAGCGGGATCGGTGTCCGCGGCACTGGCACGAGCCTCATGCCAGAGCAGGCGGACAACCCGCTTGGCCGTTTCATAGCTGAAGCCACGTCGCAGGAGAAAAGCCCCTAACTGATTGCGAAAAGCCTCATAGTTCTTGCCCGCCCCGCCGCGCATCAGCGCCTGCACTTTCTTGCGCCCGGCACGCAATGCGCGCTCCTCATCGTCCCCCTGGCTCACCACTTCAGCCGCGATCTCGGGCGCCACTCCTCGGGCACGCAGCTCGCTACGCAAAGCCTGAGCACCTTCTGGGTGAAAACGCTCGCGCGATTCCACCCAGAAAGTGGCAAAAGCCCGATCGTCGACCAGGCCCAGCTCGGTGAGCCGCTCCAGCACCGCCTCGATCAGCTCGGGAGCAGTCCCCCTCCGTCGCAGATAGTGGTGCACCTCCTGACGGCTGCGCGGACGAAAAGAGAGATAGTTTAAGGCGCGATCAAGGGCCTGCTGCACAGCGGCTTCCCGCCGAAGCTGGGCTAACTGCTCGGCATTTAGCTCCTGACCAACGACCAGACCCAGACGCTCGACCACCAGGGCACTGACAGTCAGTAAACGCTGGCCGTCGACAAAGAGGTTCACTTGCTCGCTTTTGTTCGCCTGTGGCTCTATTGCTGTAATCTGCATGGATCTACTATAGCATGTCGCTGCCCAGGCGTGCAATCCACCAGGCGGTTCCCAGAAAAGTCCCTGCGCTTTGCCCCTGAAACGCTACGATAGGGACATGCGAGAAGAAAAGACAAGCTCTGCCAGCCTCTACGATGCCGGCCAACGGGTGGATAGAAAGAGGCCGATAAGCGAGGAGAGGAGAGACCAGATACGCCGGCGAGAGGAACAGCAAGGAAAGGCGGTGGCTCAACGAGGGGAAGAAGCTGGCTGGCTGCGAGGATTGTCTGTCGAAAGGAGGGGGAAATCTCACGAACGTTTGATAGGCTTGGTATAAGCAGTAATTCATGTAACCGGGCGGTTACACGAAATGAATTACTGCGCTGCGCTCAACGAGCGGCCTCGGCGTAGCTTTCTTCGGCCGCCGCCTCGGGCAACAATTCGATCAAGGGCACTTCGCGTAGCTCGCTGATACGGTTGTTCTCGTCGACCAGGACAATGCGCGGTCTCAGTGAGCGGATCTCTTCTTCGCTAAAGAGCGCGTAGCTCATTACAATGACGATATCGCCGACAGCATTCAGACGAGCAGCCGCGCCGTTCAGGCAGATCACCCCAGAGCCTCGCTCGCCAGGAATAGCATAGGTCTCTAGGCGCGAACCGTTGGTCACATTGACAACCTGAACCTTTTCATATGGATAGATGTTTGCTGCCTCCAGGAGATCCTGATCAATAGTAATGCTGCCGACATAGTTGAGGTCGGCCATAGTGACTGTAGCGCGATGGATCTTCGATTTGCACATCGTGCGCTGCATACAGAACACCTCTTTCGTCAGTCGGTCAGTAAGTTGGTCGGTCGGTCGATCGATTGACCAATCGAGTCGGGCTCAGGCAACAGCGACAGTCAGATCCGGCTTCCCCGGAGTCGAGGATGGACCACTGCCCCTCTGCCGTCACCCTGATCCGGCCAGCAGGCGAGCCAGATTAAATCTTCCAGCGCTCCTGCTATCGCCAGTACCAGTATACATAAGGCCCGATCAATTGAGCATCCGGTAGCCCGACAGGGCCACCAGGGAGCCTCGGAGGCCAGGTACCCTCATTGTTCTTAAACGAGCAAAGCCCGGCCAGGGAACAGTCCTCTCGCCGTTTACCAGCCCTTCGAGGTTAGAGACCGGATCGCGACCAGCGCTGGCCAGTTTGTTTCCCCCCGCGCCCGGTGACCAGCTACCAGGTCCAGAGCCTCAGCTGGTCTCGCCCGCTTCCTCCTGGGTTGTCACTGGCCCCTCGGCCTCCGGCTCCGGCTGATAGCGACCTTCAAGCACGGCCAGCAGGCCCCGGGCATATGCCTCGGCGACACTCTGAGCATCGTAGATCTGGTCGCGCATCAACAGACGATAACGACATTTCCAGCGACGTGCAGGCCAGGGAGCCAGGCGGATCAAGGTATAGGTCGGAACATACCTTTCCAGGATCTGGCGTAAGGCCACCTCATCGTCGGAGGTCTCGATACCATGTGTCAGCAGTGCCTGACGCAGCTCATCGGAGAGCACCCGCAGCCACCTTCCTTCTCACAAGCAACTCACAGCCTGTCTGATTGGCCTGTTTTCCTGGTGGAGAGCGGAGTGAGACGTGCCTAGAGAAGAGCAGCCTGCCAGGCCGCGCGCATCTCCTCCACGCTCAACCGTTCCCAGTCCACCAGAGGCAGGCGACGGGGGATCACCGCGAAGGGACCACTCCACTGTCTGGCCTGCGCCTCCAGCCAGTCCAGCACCTCGAACGAGCGCTGCCGCACCTGCTCGACCAGCGGATAGCGCCGAGCGGCGCGTTCGAAGACCTCCTGGTCCTTGGTATAGACACTGAAATCCTCGCGGATCACGACGTCAACGTAGAGATCGACATAGATGAGCCGCTGAGAGGTGCTGGTATAGGGGTCAGTCGGCAGCACAACATCGCAATAGCCGCTCACAAAGTGCCCGTCCTGATGGTCGTAGCCGATGTGAATGGTATACCAGGCATGAGGCCAGAAGTAGGTCAGCGAATGCCGCTCGAGAATCCAGGTACCTGGCCGCCACCGCATTGGCGTGCCGACTGGCGTCCAGACCGACACGTACTCTTCGCTCAGCGGTAGCTGATAGCCCTTCCACGCACCCCACTCGCTGCCATCTACGAGCATTTTCTGTATTTCAACTTCAAGTAACATGTCTCGCGAGCATCCTACAGAAAGAATCGATCCATGCTTTGCAGCCTTCAGCTACATTATAGCGAAGAGCAGCCCGTCATACCAGAGGTCCTTCGGCTGGCGGCAGGTCCCCCTCTCCCGGAAGCTGCCGCCTCCCACGGCACGGCAGTGATATAATGGGACAGGCAGCAGCCTGGGGCTGAGCCTGATCCGTCTTTGTCGAAAGCAAGGCGGCGGACCGCCCGGCGGCCCTGGCTGGCTAGCCAGCGAGAAAGACCAGGATTCCATCGAGGAGGATGCTGTGAGCAGCCTGGCAGAAGAAACGCGCATTGAACGCGACTCCATGGGCGAGATGCGCGTCCCCGCGAACGCCTACTACGGAGCCAGCACCCAGCGCGCCGTTCTCAACTTTCCCATCAGCGATCTCCGCTTCCCGCGTGCTTTTATCCGGGCCCTCGGCCAGATCAAGCAGGCAGCCGCTCAGACCAACGCCGAGCTGGGCCTGCTTGACGAGCGTCTGGCCGCCGCCATCGTGCAAGCGGCCCAAGAAGTCATCGATGGCAAGCTTGATGAGCATTTCGTGGTCGACATTTTCCAGACCGGTTCAGGCACCTCGACCAACATGAACGCCAACGAGGTCATTGCCAACCGGGCCAGCGAGCTGTTGGGAGGAGCGCGTGGCTCGCGGCTGGTCCATCCCAACGACCACGTCAACTTTGGGCAGTCCTCGAACGATGTCATTCCCACCGCCATCCATCTTTCGGCGCTGGTCAGCATTGACAAAGAGCTGATCCCGGCCCTGGAAGAGATGCAGCGCGTGCTGCACGAGAAAGCAGAAGCCTTCTGGCCGATCATCAAGACCGGGCGCACTCACCTTCAGGATGCCACTCCTATCCGACTGGGACAGGAGTTTCTGGGCTACGCCGGTCAGATCGAACGCGCTATCGCTCGCCTGCGTCACGCCGAAAGCGAACTCTCCGAGGTAGCCCTTGGGGGCACAGCGGTCGGCACGGGCGTCAATACCCATCCCGAGTTCGCCGCTCGCGTCTGTCGCCGTCTCTCGGACATGAACGGGGTGAGCGTCCGCGAGACCAGCAACCACTTTCAGGCCCAGAGCACCCTGGACAATGCTGTCGAGGCCAGCGGTGCCCTCAATACTCTGGCGGTCAGCCTGATGAAGATTGCCAACGATATCCGCTGGATGGGCTCGGGTCCACGCGCCGGCTTTGGCGAGATCGAGCTACCCGCCGTTCAGCCCGGCAGCTCCATCATGCCAGGCAAAGTCAACCCGGTCATTGCTGAGTCCCTGTGCATGGTCTGCGCTCAGGTCATGGGCAACCACACGACGATCACCGTCGCCGGCCAGGCGGGCAACTTTGAGATCAACGTGATGATGCCGGTGACGGCCTATAATCTGCTCCAGTCCATCAGCCTGCTCAGCGCCGCAGTGCGCAATTTCACCGAGCAGTGCCTGCGCGGCATTAAAGCTACCGAGAAGGGGCCAGAGATGGTCGAGCGTGGACTGGCGATCTGCACGGCTCTGGCGCCCATCATCGGCTACGACGCAGCCGCGGAGATCGCCAAGGAAGCCCACCGCAGCGGGCGCACCGTACGCGAGGTAGCCCGCGAGCGTACACAGCTGAGCGAGGAGGAGCTGAATCGCATTCTGGATCCCGAGCGCATGACGCAGCCGGGTCTGGAGGCCGGGCCTGTCGCAGGCTAGCTATAGCAAGCCGCCAGCGCGGTCACGGCGGCACGAAGCAGGTCAGGCATGGGAGCAAGAACGGCCAGCCCGCTGCTTCGTGCCCTCTTTTCCTCTTATCATCCACGCGCAAGGAGCAGCGCTCCGACAGGCAGGCATCAGCGCAAGAAACCTCCGCAGCAGCGCAGACGATAGAGCACCCCTGTAGCCGAGGAGGAAACCTCTTGCAGGCCATCGAAGACGGCCGGGTCGCTCCTGGCTCGGTTCAGATAGCGCAGGTCAGCCTCCTCCCACAGAGAGGGAGCGCGAAATGGCCGCCCTACCGAGATCTGACGCAACGCGCTTCGTAAAAAGGCGTAGATGTAGATACAGACAACCAGCCTCGCCCTGCATCGTCAGGTCAGCCGCCATTCCACCAGCTTAAGCAAGAGACTAGACGGGTTCGTCTCGCCACGAGACAACCTCCTGCCCAACAAAGAAGGCCGGACCAAAGCAGGTATCGCAATCGCGCCAGGAGCCATCCTGCCACTCCAACTGGTGCGAACCAGGCGGCAGCGACAACACGGAAGCGGCGTCTCCCAGCGCAGCGCGGCATATGTATGTCGGCCGGCCTCCAGTAGAAGGGCAAGGGCCAGGAAGTCATGCTCAGAACACTGCTCCACACTATGCTCCTTGCATAGCCGCGGGACAGGCTTCAGATGATCTTCCAGAATCTCCTTAATTGTTACAGTCTCACTGTAACAGTTTCCCATCAGTCGGACCTGCTCGCACGGAGGACGCATGGTCTCTGGCGCGCAGCAGACCAGCAGAGGGGAGGGTGTAAGCGGCCAGCGGTTGATAAACGGACGAGCACAAAAGCTCCTCTCAGCCCCGCCTTTGCTGCTCTTCAGCGGAGAGAGAGGAGCCAGGTCGTCACGGATGACTAGCGGTCACCGGCGTCTTTCCAGAGAGCGTCCTGCCGGAGGCGAGATGAGCTGCCAGCATGGGACACAACTGGCAGTCTCCTGTCAGGCCTGCTTGAGTACCTCAATGCTTTTGCGCACAATCTCCACAAAGTCGGTTTTGAGACTGGCGCCGCCGACGAGCGCTCCGTCGATGTCGGCCTGTGCCATGTACTCGGCGATATTGGCAGAGGTCACGCTTCCCCCGTAGAGAATGCGCACGGCGCTGGCCGTATCGCCGCCATACATATCGGCATACAGCTCGCGGATCAAGCGGATCGTGCGCTGAGCGTCCTCGCCGGGGCAGGCTTTACCTGTGCCGATGGCCCACACTGGTTCGTAGGCGATGACCACGTCACAGGCTCGCTCACCGCGGAAATTTGCCAGACTCTGCCGCACCTGGGTCCGGATCACGGCCTCCGTTTTTCCGGCTTCATACTCCTCCAGGCGCTCACCCACGCAGACAATCGGGCGCAAGCCATGACTGAGGGCAGCCTGAGCCTTGCGGTTTACCAGCTCATCGCCCTCGCCAAAATAGGTGCGCCGTTCTGAGTGGCCGAGGATCACCGTCGTACACAGCTCACGGACCATCAGAGGAGAGATCTCGCCCGTGAAGGCCCCCTTCTCCTCGAAGTGCATATTTTGAGCGCCCAGCTCAATGCGTTCGAAGAGCAGGGCATCGAGAACCTCGCGGACAGCGGAGAGCGAGATCGCTGGCGGGCAAAGAATACAGAGCAAATAAGGATACTCGTTGAGCAACTTACCCAACGCTGGCGTGATCTCCAGGGCAAAGCTAGAGGCCATACGTGGGCCATAGTGCATTTTCCAATTACCGGCGATAATCGCGGTACGCGCTGGGGTAGTGGTCATAGCTGCTCACCTCACCCTCAGCGATCCTGCAGAGCTGCGACGCCTGGCAGCACGCGCCCCTCGAGAAACTCTAGCGAAGCGCCACCGCCGGTCGACACATGCGTCATCTTGTCGGCAGCGCCCGCCTGCTCTACCGCTGCCGCCGAATCGCCACCACCGACGACCGTGGTAGCCCCGCGGGCAGTACAGGCCGCCAGGATCTCGATCACCGCCTGAGTACCGCGGGCGAAAGCCGGCATCTCGGCCACCCCCAGGGTGCCATTCCAGACAATGGTCTCTCCCTTTTCCAGCACCTGACGGAAAGCGGCCACCGTCTCTGGCCCGATATCCAGAATACGCCAGCCAGGTTCCACCTGATCGCGCGGCACCACGCGCCACTGAGCGTCGGGAGCAAAGCGATCGGCAATCACCACATCCACCGGCAGCACCAGCTCCAGCTTGCGCTCACGCGCGCGCGCCAGCAGATCGCGAGCCACATCGAGCTTGCCCTCTTCGACCAGCGAAGCCCCCACCTCATAGCCCTCGGCCTTCAGGAACGTATTGGCCATCCCACCGCCGATCAGCAGAGCATCAGCGAGGGTCAGCAGGCGCTCCAGGACGGCGATCTTATCGGAGACCTTCGCCCCCCCGACCACAGCCACAAAGGGACGGCGAGGGTTCTCCAGAGCCGCGCCGAGGAAATTCAGTTCCTTTTCCATCAAGAAGCCGGCTACTCCGGGCAGATAGTGAGTAATTCCCTCGGTAGAGGCATGAGCGCGATGGGCCGTGCCGAAGGCATCGTTCACATAGAGATCGCCCAGGGTCGCCAGGCGGCGAGCAAACCCGGCCTCATTCTGCTCCTCCTCGGCATGGAAACGGAGATTCTCCAGCAGCAGCACCTGACCCGGCTGCAGCGCGCGCGCCAACTCCTCAACCTGGGGACCGATGCAATCGGGAGCGAGCTGGACAGGACGCTGCAGCAGCTCACTCAGGCGCACGGCCACCGGAGCCATGCGCAGCTTCTCTACTACCTTGCCCTTTGGCCGGCCCAGATGGGACATCAAAATGACTGCCGCTCCGTGGTCGAGCAAATACTGGATCGTCGGCAGAGCGGCACGGATGCGCGTATCATCGGTAATGTGCCCCTCTTCATCGAGAGGCACGTTGAAATCCACGCGCACCAGCACCCGTTTCCCCTCCACCGCGATATCACGGACCGTCTTCTTATTCATGCCAGTGCACCCTCCATCCATTGGGCGGGGGGAGACCCCGCCCATACCATGAGCGACCGCTTCTCAGCCCTGGCGAGCTAGCCAGGCCAGATCGGCGGCCACATCCGTAGCTACCTACCGACCTACCGCCTTAGCCTACCAGCCCTTCTCGGCCACGAAGTGGGTCAGATCGGCCACGCGCGTCGAGTAGCCCCACTCATTATCGTACCAGGCGATCACCTTGACCATCAGGCCGCCGCCTGTCACCATCGTTGAGAGGCCATCGATAATGGCCGAATGCGTATCGCCACGGAAGTCGGAGGAGACCAGCGGCTCTTCGGTGTAATCAAGGATCCCCTTCAAGGGGCCAGCAGCGGCCTCCTTATAAGCCGCGTTCACCTCCTCGCGCGTCACAGCCTGGCGCAGGGTCGCTACAAAGTCGACGACGGAGACTGTAGGAGTAGGTACGCGGAGGGACATGCCATCGAAGCGGCCCTTTAGCTCGGGGATGACCAGCGCTACCGCGCGAGCGGCTCCGGTGGTAGTAGGAATAATGTTGAGGGCGGCAGCCCGAGCACGGCGCAGGTCCTTGTGCACCAGATCCTGAATACGCTGATCGTTCGTGTAGGAGTGGATCGTATTCATCAGGCCATGCTCAATGCCGAAGCGATCATTGAGGACCTTGGCGGCAGGGGCCAGACAGTTTGTCGTACAGGAAGCGTTGGAGATAATGTGGTGCTTGGCCGGATCATACATGTGCTCGTTGACGCCGAGCACGATGGTGATATCCTCTCCCTTGGCGGGAGCGGAGATAATCACCTTTTTCGCTCCGCCCTGCAGGTGGGCCTTTGCCTTATCGGCATCGGTGAAGAGGCCAGTGGACTCAATGACGATATCGACACCCAGGTCACCCCAGGGAATCTGCGCAGGATCACGTTGAGCGAGGACCTTGATAGCGTGGCCGTTGACAATCAGCGATTCGGGGGTCGCCTCGACCTGGCCAGGGAAGCGGCCATAGGTGGAGTCATACTTGAGCAGGTGGGCATTGGTGTGGGTGTCGGTGAGATCGTTGATGGCAACGACTTCCAGCTCGTGGGGATAGCGTTCGAGCATCGCTTTGAAGGATTGCCGTCCGATACGGCCAAAGCCGTTGATGCCTACTCGTGTTACCATGCGGATGTTTCTCCTTCTTGCTACTTGCTGCTACGAGTCATAGATAGCATGACTGCGAAGCGCTGGAGCGGGAGGAATAAAGCGCCTCCACAATCCTGAGACAAGACACCCTTCCCGGCTGTTTCACGTGAAACACCAGGAAGCGCTGGACAGAATCTTGTCTGCCCCCTCACACCTCTTCGTCGAGGAACGACCGCCGCACCATACCTGCCGGCCACAGCGTTGCCTTGCACGCGCCAGAGGCCCTCCTGCCAGACTCACCCGCCTGGCGCAGCTCCCTTCCTTAGCGGCCCACCTTGCCGTACCCTGCTTGTACGCACGCCAGTGCCAGCATCCACGCGGCCACTACACTGGCGCCGCGGAAGCGTCCCGCGGGCGCCCACACTCAGCTAAAAGAGTATCACCAGTTCCAGTGAGGGTCAAGCAGCAGGCACGCCGGCGGGCGCTCACTCGCCCTATCTCCCGGCAAAGGTTCAGCCACGCAGAAGACCCTCGGCCTCAAGAGCTGTCTTCTGCCCATGAGCCAAGTCCAGAAAGAGGGAACCGCTCACTGTGCCGAGGCCGGGCGTATCCTCTCTTTCTGGGCCCGGCCCCCTGGACCTGCCTGCGCCTCCGCCCTCTCCTTGCTAGCGTCGCGAGGTCGTAGCATCAGGGACAGGAATCACTCCGACAGAGAAGCGCACATACTCATCGGTATAACCGAAGCCGGAGCCTGGCACCCCAGCGATGCCGGTTTTCTCAAAGAGCGAGAAGGCATCTTCGCCAGGGCGCAGCCTGCTCCAGTTATAGACAGTAGCATCGTCATCCAGATAGATCTCTGCGAAGAGCTGCAGCTCCTGATCAAGCCGCTGTAGCTGGGCGATAAAGCGACGGCGACGCAGACGATAGAGATCGCGTAGCTTCTCGATGAGAGAGGGCCGCTCGCGTAACAACTGGAGATAGGCCATGAAACGCAGCTGCCACTCCGCAGGCAGTGAAGCCATACTATTCGACCAGCCGGGGGCCAGGGCCGGGGCCAGACGAGCGTCTCCAATAGTCACCCAGCCGAAGCGATCGCCCGTCAGTGAGAGTGTTTTCGAGAGGCTACTGACAAAGATAGTCTGCTCCAGGTGAGCGGGATCAGCAAAAGTGGCCATGCGCGCTCGATCGTCCTCCAGCGGCCCAGTGCCCACGTATGCCAGATCGGCCAGGAAGAAGAGCTGACGCCCAGCCTCGCGCTGGCGCCGGACGACAGCATGCAGAGCGAGCAGTTCTTGAGGAGTAAAGGCAAAGGTAGTAGGATTATTCGTCACCGTCAGATAGATCAGGAGGATATCGGGCGCCTCTTGCAGAGCCTGCTCCAGCTCCTCGGCGGTCAGTTTGAAGCGATGCTCGGGCCGTGTGCTGACGCGATGCAGGCGATAGCCGTAGGCTCTGGCCTGAGCCTCGGGCACCCCGAAGCCGGGGGCCGGGAAGAGTACCGCTCTTTCCTTGATTCCCTGTTCGTCGCACATCTGGCGGAAGCCGCGCAAGGCCTTATCGATCCCATCCATTGCCCCCAGGCTCAGATAGACCTGCTCACCTCTGACTGTCAGGCCCCATTGCTCTTGCCAGTTGGCGGCAAGCCAGTCACGCAGCACAGGATTGCCAGTGCCAACAATATCGTAGATACGCAGATCGATCTTCTGGTCCAGAAGCAGGCGTTCGTAGTTGAGCATCTGGTCGCGCAGCCACAGGTAAACCTGGCCGCTGGCTGTATAGCCATTGAGATGCTCACCAGGGAGAGCGATACCCAGCTCATCAGCGAGCGTGCGGTAGTCACCTGGTCCCCCAGGCTCTCCCTCACACTCCACAATCCGACGGAGATCGACGTCGCCGATCGTACGGTCGACAATTTCGCTGGCGATGATCTCCTCGTCCAGCCCGAGCTCGCGGCAGCGCCTGCTCAGCTCGGCGACCATCCGCGCCATCACGCGAATGGGTCCCGCCCCCTGTTGTAACACAGGTCGATAGCGAAGCAGGAGTTCATGGCGCAGGCGCCTGATCATGGCCCGCTGCTCCTGGACAGGCAGAGACGGCTGATTGTCTGCCCGAGATGAATCAGCAGGTGTCTCGTGAGTAGTCACCGCTGTTTACTCCCTTCCATGCGCCAGGATGGCGCAACCTGGCTAGAGCGAACGATCGACCTTGATCGTCGCCTGCCGCTTCCTGAGAGGAAACGGCACCTCAGACAGGATAACATATGTGGATAAGGCAGGCAACCGAGGCGCTGGTAGACAGCTGCCAGCGCGCTGAAGGAGTGACAGGCCAGGCAGCCCCTTTCTCAAAGCTGACAGCAGCCGCCAGACCTCAGTACAATAGCAGGCAGACAGGAAAGAAAAGCTAAATTGTTGGCTTGCTGAGGGCGCAGAGCGGGCGAAGAGTCCGTTATCCTCGCTCCCGCCAGCAATGGCGCTGACAGGCTACCAGCAAGCAGACAGACAGACAGGCAGACCGACCGATCGATAGGCAGGCCATAAGCACGGGAAGGGAGAAGAAGCGTATGCGCGAAGGGCAGCTATTCCACGGGCGCAGTGTTGTGATCACGGGAGCGGCGCGGGGACTGGGCAGGGCTCTGGCTCTGGCTTTTGCGCGCGAGGGGGCCAAAGTGCTGGTGCACTATGGGCACTCGCAGGCTGCTGCTCAGAAGCTGGTCAGCGAAATCGAGCGTCAGGGCGGCCAGGCATTGGCCTTGCAAGCCGACTTGGGCTCGTCAGCTCAGGTTGAGCGCCTGGTCTCCCAGGCGCAGACGGCACTTGGTGGTATTGACGTCTGGGTCAACAACGCGGGAGCCAGTGCCAATACCTCGGAGACACGCGGCCTGAGCGAGGAGGAGCGCTTCGAACGATTGCTGCAAGTTGACGTATTGGGAACCTGGCGCTGTTGTCGAGCCGCCGCTCCTTTCATGAGGAGCGGCGGTTGCATCCTCAATGTTGCCTGGAATCACGCACTGGACGGAGCGCCTGGCTTCGTCAGTCAGGTTTACGCCACGGCCAAAGGGGCTGTCATCGCTTTGAGCCGCTGCCTGGCGCGCGAGCTGGCGCCCCAACTGCGCGTGAATTGTATTGCTCCGGGATGGATTGAGAATGACTGGGCTCGGTCGCGTCCAGCAGGCTTTCGCGAGCGCGTGGCTGGGCGCATTCCACTGGGACGCTGGGGACAGGCGGACGATGTCGTGGCGGCAGCATTGTTTCTGACTTCGCCCGCCGCCTCTTTTATCACGGGACAAGTCTTGATCGTCGATGGCGGCGAGGTGATCGGCGCGTTTTAGTGCCGGAGTAGACGGCGACCTTTGTCCCCTGCGGAAGGAGCAACTGCTCCCGCTGGCACTGTTTCACGTGAAACGTTGCGCCCTCTCGAAAGAGAAGGCGGCGCTGGTTTCACGTGAAACAGAAGACAGGGCCTCCGTCTGATCAGAGGTGCAGGGTCTGCTTCCTTCGCCGGGTTCTAGAGTTGGGCAAACACGCCTTCCCGCACCGCGCGAGCCAGCTGCTCAATATCAGGAGCGGGCGGGCGATCGCGCTCCAGTTTTGGCACATAGGTCCGCACGAGCGCAAAAGCCTGCTCTACGCCCTCGCCAGCGCGCAGAGGGCGGCGAAACTCCAAAAGCTGGGCTCCGCAGAGCA
This sequence comes from Thermogemmatispora sp., assembly GCF_042408735.1. GTDB lineage: Bacteria > Chloroflexota > Ktedonobacteria > Ktedonobacterales > Ktedonobacteraceae > Thermogemmatispora. Next base: position 16,353 of record NZ_JBHOQV010000123.1, on the reverse strand, counting down.
ATTCGATAGCCACCACCTGTTGCGCCAGCGCCAGGATACGGCGCGCCTTGTGGGCGGCTGTCACGCCCATACTGACAAAATCCTCCGTCCCCGCCGAGGTTGGGAGCGAGTCAATGCTGGCCGGATGCGCCAGCACCTTCATCTCATTGACCAGGGCCGCCGCCACATACTGGGTGAGCATCAGGCCCGAATTGAGGCCAGGCTCGGGTGTCAAGAAGAGCGGGGCTCCCTGGTCATCCCAATCGTGCGGCCCCATCAGGAGATAGATCCGCCGCTCCGCGAAGCTTGCGAGCTGAGTCAGGGCTAGCGCCAGCACATCGAGGGCCAGGGCCAGAGGCTGGCCGTGGAAATTCCCGCCTGTGAGCACCTCCCCCTCATCAGGGAAAATGAGCGGATTGTCTGTCACCGCCCCCAGTTCGTGCTCAAAGACCGCTCTGCAGTACTCCAGGGCGTCGCGGACGGCCCCAAAGACCTGGGGGGCGCAGCGCAGGGTATAGGGGTCCTGCACCCGGGGACAGTCCTCATGACTGCGTTTAATTTCGCTGTTGGCCAGCAGACGGCGCAGATGCCCGGCGCTCTCTTGCTGGCCTCGCTGATTGCGCAGGCGCTGAATGCGCTCATCAAAAGGCACATGGCTGCCCATCAGGGCTTCAACGCTCAGGGCACAGGCTACTTCCGCCGTCTGGAGTAAGGTCCAGGCATCTTCCAGGGCCAGAATAGCGCTGGCCTCCATCAGATGGGTGCCATTGATCAGGGCCAACCCTTCTTTTGCTTCAAGACGGAGCGGCCGCAGACCGGCCTCAGCCAGGGCCTGGGCTCCAGGCAGGCGTCTCCCACGATACCAGGCCTCTCCCTCTCCTACCAGGACTAGCGCCAGGTGGGCCAGGGGAGCAAGGTCCCCGCTGGCTCCTACTGAGCCGCGTGAGGGTACGATGGGATGGAGCCGGGCATTGAGTAAGTCTATGAGAAGGCGTACAACTTCTACACGCACGCCAGAGTGACCACGGGCCAGACTGGCTGCGAGGAGAAGCATCATGGCTCTGGTGGTCTCTTCGTCAAGTGGCTCTCCCAGGCCAGCAGCGTGGCTGCGCAGGAGATTGTACTGCAGGTCGAGCACTTGCTCGTGTTTGATACGCACACGGCTGAGATGACCGAAGCCGGTGGTGACTCCATAGACTTTGCGGTCTTCGGCCACGATGCGCTCGATCAGGGCTCGCGCACGCTGGATGCGAACCTCAGCCTCCGGTCCTAGTTGTACCGGAACCAGGCGCCGGGCTACACCGCAGACTTCGGCGGGTGTGAGGGCCTGGCCGTTGAGAACCAGGGGGGCGCTGCGGAGGTCCGTTTGATGATGATGGGTCATGTGATTCTTCATCGCTGAAGTCCTTTCTGGCTGCTTCGCCTCCTGCCAGGATTCTAGCAGAAGGAGCAGGGAAAGGCAAACGAGCGGCCTGCTTCGGAAGGGTCGCTCCGCCTTTCTCTGCCGCATCGCCAGCGGCAGCGGGCCCGGCCAGCGGCGCAGTGGAGCCAGAGACTACACCCTGCAGCCCTGGCCTGACCCCAATGCTGATAAAGCAGGCAGTGTTTCACGTGAAACACTGCCTGCTGCTAAGGATAGACTGCGAGGCGCGCTGGCAGCGCTGGCACCGCTGGCACCGCTGGCACCCCTTGTCCCTGCTCAGTCAACGTCTGACTGACGGTTGGAAACCCTCCTCGCTCAGCTTCTTTCTGAGCGCCACCCTCCAGACAGAGCAGCGGGCGCCGCCCAGCCTGATCTTCAGCTGTCGACTGCCAGTGCGCCGGCCACGCAAGGAGCTGAAGCTGGCCCAACCCCGACTAACCGGGCCTCTGAGCAAATCCTACCGTGGCGAGAGCCACCAGGCGCCAAAGCGCTAGAGCAGCGTGAGCGTTGACTGCACAAGGTTGACCCCAAAATGATAGCCGATCTCACGATAGTCCTCAAGCTGCCAGAGTGCCAGCTCGCAGCGCTTGCCAATCTCGATGCTCCCAATCTCCTCGTCCAGAGCCAGGGCCTTCGCTCCGTTAATAGTCGCCGCCGTGAGCGCCTCCTCCAGGGACATCCCCATCGCTGCCATCGCCAGGCCAATCATCATCTGCATGTTTTCACAATAAGAAGTTCCAGGATTACAATCGGTAGCCAGGGCCACGGTCAGGCCCAGGTCCAGCAGGCGCCGCGCTGAGGGATACGGGCTTCGCAGCGTATACGAGCAGCCCGGCAAGAGGGTCGCCACCACGCCGGCGTCGCGCAGCGCCTTGAGGTCTTCGTCGCTGGCATGGTCCAGGTGATCGGCAGAGGTCGCCCCTAACTCCGCCGCCAGGCGTGCCCCACCCGAGGGACTGAGCTGATCCGCATGGATTTTGAGACGATAGCCCAGCTCTTTGGCCCGGCTCAGAATCCTGCGACACTCTTCTACAGTGAAGGCCTCTGTCTCGCAGAAGACGTCGCAGAAGCGCGCCAGCCCCACAAAGGAGGGCAGCAGTTCCTCGACAACCAGGTCGAGATAGTCTGCTCGTCGCTCGCGGTATTCCAACGGCAGGACATGGGCCGCCAGAAAGGTAGGCACCACGCGCACCCGCTGAGGGACAGAAGACGGCGCCCCCTCCTCCAGGGCCTTGAGGTTGTTGATGAGGCGCAAGCAGGTTTCTTCGTTAATGCGGTCCAGACCGTAGCCACTCTTGATTTCAACCGTGGTCGTGCCGTGATCACGCATGAGATGAAGCCGCTTCTGCGCCAGGGCCAGTAAGGTCTCGGCATCGGCCTTGCGGGTCGCTTCTACAGTTGTTAAGATCCCTTTGCCTTGCGCCAGCAGTTCAGCGTAGGTGATCCCTGCCCGACGCAGGTGAAACTCTTCAGCGCGCTGACCCGCAAAAACGAGATGGGTGTGCGAGTCGACAAAGCCGGGGGTAATGACCGCTCTCTGGGCATCGACTATGGTGACGCCGTCCTGGCGTGTCGAGAGGAATAAGGGTTCCGCTTCATCATCGGTCCCAATCCAGACAATTCTACCGTGGTAGATCGCTAAAGCCGCGTTGTCCAAGACTTGCAGCGCTCCCCTGGCTCCTTCGATTGGCCGCTGGGCCACTGTCACAAGCTGCCCGATATTGCGAATGACTGCGCTCGCTCGGATCGGAGGCTGCGCTGATTCAGCCTGCATGAGTTGCTTCTCCTTGTAAGGGCTGTGAGTGAGGCTCGCTATGCTGTTTTTTTATAGCATAGTTACCTCTCAACGTCGAGGCTTGCGGCTCGTCCCTGCATTTGCTACACTCTCCTCGGAAGCAGGTCGCTCTGCTGTTCCGCAACGCCGAATGCCCTCCATTCGTAGTGGTGAGTGGCTCAATCACGTCGGCTCCCGCTGCCACAAGCTCGGACGGACAGTGTGGAGCGCCCCAGCCAGCAGGAAGGAGTAAGCAGTATGCGGGCTATCGATGATAGCAGCGAGAAGTACGCCGCCGTTCTGCGCGAGCTACGCATCTGGAAGCATCTGCCAGAAAGCGACCTCTCTCGCATGCTGCGCAGGTATTTCTTGGTGACAGACGATTTCCGTGAGATGGAGGATCAGGGGCTGCTGACGATGACCTTTGTGGGAGATGAGTATATGATTAGTCAGACGATGCTGGGCCAGATCTGGCTGGAGCAGTACGAAGCTGATCAGCGTGAAAAGGAGCAGTACAATGTCCGCTGACGAGTATGAAATGGCGGCCTCCCAGCCCTATCAAACGATTGGCCCCGCCGAGGCCAAAGAGCTGATGGCACGCGGCGCCCACGTGATCGATGTGCGTTGGCCCACTGAGTGGCAGCAGGGCCATATTCCCGGTGCCACGCTTCTCCCTCTCAGTGGTATCTATGCTTTCGGCCAGGCCCTGCGGGAGCTGCCTCTTTCCCCTTCACAGGAGGTGATCTTTGTCTGCGCCGTCGGCCAGCGCAGCGCCATCGCTGCAGAGATCGCCTCACTGCTCGGTTTCCAGCAGGTCTATAATCTGGCCTCTGGCATGCATGGCTGGCTGCTTTCCGGCTATCCCGTCGAGTAGGCCTCTTCCTCGTGACCGAAGAGATGCCTTCTCTCTGCCGCTATTATCCTTGCTTGCTTGTTTGGTTGATAGCTCAGACTGTCGATGAGTCAGTCCCTACCCATAAGGAAGGAGTAAGACCTTATGCCTCTCTTGGAAGGAAAGAACGCGCTTATTTTCGGTGTGGCCAACCATCGTTCGATCGCCTGGGCCATCGCTCAGGCCCTGGCTGCCGAGGGCGCCCGTCTGGCCTTGACCTATCAGGAGCGCATGGAAAAGTTTGTGCGGGAGCTGGCCGATAAGGTACCAGGCACGCCGCTGATCCCCTGCGATGTCCAAAGCGATGAGCAGCTTGATGCCGCTTTCGCTCAGGCGGCGGAACTCTTCGACGGCGGCCTCGATATTTTGATTCATTCGATCGCTTTTGCGCCGAAAGAGGATATGGAGAATCCTTTCTGGCAGACCAGCCGTCAGGGCTTTTCGACCGCTCTGGACATCAGTGCTTATTCACTGGTGGCTCTGGCACGGCGCGCTGTGCCCCTGATGCAGGCGCGCGGCGGTGGCAGCATTCTGACCGCTACTTACATCGCCAGCGAGCGGGTGATGCCTAAGTACAATGTGATGGCTGTGGCCAAAGCGGCTCTGGAGTGTAGCGTGCGCTACCTGGCCTACGAGCTTGGTGCTTTCAATATCCGGGTCAATGCCGTCTCGCCAGGGCCGGTGAATACGCTGGCCGCCCGCGGCGTTCCCGGCTTTACGACCATGCGCGACCACATGACGGAGGTAGCACCTCTACGCCGTAACATTGAGCAGAGTGAGATCGGCGACGCTGCACTCTTCCTTTGCAGCCCACTGTCCCGTGGGATCACGGGCGAGGTGCTCTTTGTGGACGCCGGCTACCATATTATGGGCGCCTAAACGCCAACGGCGCTCTACCAGATTGAGCCTCGCTTGCGGCGCGCCAGGAGAGCTGAGCTTCTCTATAGAAGAAGCTATCCGGTTCTCGCTTGCCTGGCCTGGCGCTATTCGATGACGCGAGAGAGGCAACAAGAGAAAGGCAGGCACTCCCCCAGTGGGGGAGTGCCTTTGTGCTTTGGTTCGGTTGGTCCTCGTTCTTCAGTCCCTGGCTACTGGTACTGGCCCTGGCGATCGGTCCACTGCTCGATGCGTCGCACTGTCGGCGGTGGCGGCGCTGGCTCTCCACAGGTGCTGCAGTAGCGTGCGAGGGGACGATTCATGTGACCACAGGGCCAGGGACGCAGCTGCTCTGTCGTTGTCGGCGGCTCAGGCCCTGAAGAAGGCGCGCTAGCAGCCTGGGCCTGGGCAGGCGCTGAGGACGAGGAGGCCTCACTCCTTCTTGGCGGAAGCCCAGGCTGGTTTCCGCCAGCGGTTGAGGCAGGAGCAGCCTGGTCTCCCTTGGAGAGCCAGGGCTGACCTCTGCTGCCAGCACTTCGTGGAGGGCCCCCGAACGGTACCAGCGTGTTCTCATCCTCCAGGTCTGGGGAGGGATAAGAAGATGCAGAACCAGGGGCTGACGACGATGCTGCCGGCTGCCGGGGAAGCCCGGAGAACTGACTGCCAGGACTTGGAGGCCACGGTCTCGGCGAGTGGGGAGGAGCCGATGGCCCGGCGGGCGCCGCGGTCCTCGCTGTAGTCTGCGGCGGCTGCGTCCCAGTTGGTGGCATCGAGGCATAGGGAGCAGCAGCCGATGGCAATCCCGGCAGCGCGCCCTGGCCTGGCCCTCTATGGGCCGGGCCAGAGGGATGGAGCAGGATACCGCTCGCAGCATTCACGACTGGGGATACGCTTGCCTGCCGGCGCCTGATCTGGAAGATGGCCCCCACAAGCAGCAGCACTATGATCAGAGCCCCCACGCCCCCAATCACTACGAGGAGCAACGGCAGACCCTGGCTCTGGCCTGTCGTCCCCGATGATTGCTCGTGAGCAGCCTGCTGCCTGGCATAGGTCAGGTAGGGCATCACTGCCTTGAACGCAGGATAGCGAGCTGCCAGGGTGGCAAACTCCTGAGCCGCACGATGCCAATGGCCAGGAGCAGTCGAGGCATAATCGTTGAACGCCTGGCTCCAGGCCCGCTGGAATGGCCCCGGCTCAGTATCCAGGTGAAGATTCTGCAACAAAGCTCGCGCGCTATTGCTGGCCTGCAGAAAACTGGTCCCCCCAGGGGTGCCAAAGCTGACAATCCCCACTACATGACCTTGACTATCGAGGGCTGGCCCACCGCTGTCACCTTGCTCTACATTGCCCCCCACCTGAATGACTTGCGCTCCGCTGTCGGTTGTCTTGATAGAGCTGACAAAGATGCGATTCACCGATGAAGTCAGAAAGTCTGTCGGGCGCATGCTGACATCAGCATTGCCTGGAAAACCGATAATAGTGAGATTGTCCTGGACCTGGACAGCAGAGGAGTCGCCGAGTTCAACGCTGGGTGTATCCTCCATAGCCACATGGATAATGGCAGTGTCCTTCTGGTTGGGGGGACTTTCTTGCTCAACGCGGTCAACGCGGGCAAAATAGAGAGCTGGCACATCACGCAAGCGGGCCGCACTTAAAGGACCACTATAGTCAGTGCTGAGGTAAACGGCACTTACAGGAGGCGCATAGCTGGGCGTAGAGGGAAACTGACCACTGAGTAGATCTTGCGCCACCTGGTCGGCGCTGAGCTGATTGCCACGCGCTAGCACGCTATTGTAGTAGGCGGTAACGTCGGGAGCGGCGGCTCTGATGAGTACAGCATTGAGCTCATCGCTATGAGGAGGATTAATAACGTGATCAGCTGTGAGGATATCACCGTGAGCGCTGATAAAGGTCCCCGTCCCAAGGGCGGCCAGGCCATAGCTGCCTCCATCGAGCGGGAAGGTCGCGCTGCGCCCATTGGGGAATTGCACCGTGAGCCGCCCGTTAATTTGGGTAACGATGCGCACAACAGCTGGTCGGGCAATATCAACCGCTTTCACCGCCGGGTCCTGGATATTGCCCCCCGGCACACCCTCGGCGCGCACCGCTGACCCTCCCAGAGCAATCAGTATGAGCGATGGCCCGCAGATGAAGCAGAACATCACCACGAGTAGAGGGAACAACCCTCTTGAGTTGGCCTTTCTCTCCCGCCCATAACTGCCGCTGGCTCCGGCAGAGGTTGTTATATAGCGATTCATAGCAGGCATCCTGTCCCCGAGTCGAATATCACTGCGCTGCCATAACAAAGTCTATCATAGCACAGCGATACGCATGGCGTTCGATTTTTTTCGCTTCCTTCACGGTCCAGGCCGAACAGGCCATTCCCTCCTTCCACGCTCTTCAGAAGAGCCTCCCCCTTATCTTCTCCCCTATAGATAGAACGCTCTAGCTGCCAGCTTCTTGGCAGCCAGGATCTCAATCAGGAGTATTGTACAAGATAGATAGGCAAAGATACATGAAGAGATAGAACCAATACTTGCTGGAGGAGATTTCTCTTTTCTGAAAGGACAGCAAAGGTCTGGCAGCCAGGATGCAGAGCGCCAGAGATGGAGGGAAGGGAGAGGAGCGAGGAACTATAGCGTGCTCGCATAGCGTCCCATCAGAGCGCAGCTCTCGCGCGGCAGCGGCCCTAGACGAAGAGCTTCGACGAGGTATATAATTTACAGATAATAGCTATTCTTGCATCGCCGGCATAAAGGGGGAGAATACTGGCAGTGAGCAGCCATCCAATACCAGGCTCAGGCAATGGTGCTTCGGCCAGCGGCAGCTCTTTTTCACATCGGCGTGAAGGGCGCACGACGAACGGCGCAACACCAGCATCAGTGTCACAGAGCGCCAGTGGACGCGGATCTGCTGGTTCTTTTGACCTCAACGGCCTCATTGCAGAACTACGCGCCCTGTTTGAGCGGGACCGGCAGATAGCCAGCCAGCCCGATAGTACGCGCTGCGGCATCTGCTATCTGCACTATCGCTTGAGCGAGCTGCGCTGGCGAGAGGAAGGCTTCTACATTTGTCGCGAGTGCGAGCGCCTTTTAGGCCAGCAACCGATGCCGATGTTACGCAAGCAGCAACGACAGGGCTAGTCGACAGGGGTTCCTTTAGCCAGCCCGAGTCGCACCACAGAAGCTGGCAGCCCTGCCGAGACAAGCGCGCAGAGCAGGAAAGTGAAAGAAGGGCCCGCGCCAGCGTCAACGCAACGCCCTATTCCTTGCTGGTGCGGGTCCTCCCGTTGGCCTTAGACGACCTCTGGTTCCGGCTCCTCGATCTCCCCCTCGCGCGCCGGACGCAGGTCTTCAGGGCGATCGAGACGGTCCAGAAAGAGGATGCCATCCAGGTGGTCGATCTCATGCTGCAGAATACGAGCAAACCAGCCCTCAGCACTCACCTTGATCGGTTTGCCCTCGACGTTCTGACCTTTGACCACTACCTTTTCGGCTCGTCTGATGTTATCTCCGACGTAGCCTGGAATGCTCAGGCATCCCTCTGTTCCCAGCGTCTCCCCTTCGGCTTTGGTGATCTCTGGATTGAAGATCGCCACTTTGTGGTCCTCGTACTCAGCGACGAAGACGCGAATCGACAGGCCGATCTGGGGAGCAGCCAGGCCCACCCCATGCGCGGCATGCATGGTATCAAACATGTCCTCCACCAGCCGCTTCATGGAGGCTTCAAAGCGGTGTACCTTCTTGGCTTTCTGCCTCAAGATTGGGTTTTCAGCCGTAATGATCTTGCGAATCGCCATAGCTCTTTTCCCGAGACGTATCCCGAATGAATTGCCACACAGCCACAGTCTGGCAGTCAATGTTATATAATTTGCGTATATATCCTATCACATGGGCATGCGATTATCCATAGACGGCGGAGGTGGAACGTGGGATCTGCGCCAGCAACCAGTGAGATGCTCACAGACAGAGTGGCCGCCTACATCGCCCGTCACGGCCTGCTTCCTCCCCAGAGTGAGATCATAGTCGCTGTCTCGGGTGGGGCTGATTCGCTCTGTCTGCTTCACCTGCTGCGCTCGCTCTGTGGCGAGGGTAGGCCCTTTCCCACGGTGCGTCTATTGGCCGCCCACCTTAACCACCGTCTCCGCGGCGAGGCGAGCGAGCGAGACGCCCTCTCTGTCGCCCGGCTGGTCTCTACATGGGGCATTCCTTTGACCATCGGTAGCGTGGATGTCCCGGCCCTGGCGCGACGAGAGAAACGCTCGCTTGAGGAGGCCGCTCGTTTGGCACGCTATGCCTTTCTACGCGAGGTAGCCCGGGGCCGCCTCATCGCCGTTGCCCATCAGGCTGATGACCAAGTGGAAACGATTCTGCTTCACCTGCTGCGTGGCAGTGGCCTGGCGGGACTGGTTGGTATGGCTCCCCGCCAGCAGGATATCATCCGCCCCTTACTGGAAGTGAGCCGGGCCGAGATTCTGGCCTACTGCCAGCAGCAGGGCCTCCAGCCCCTCGAAGACGAGAGTAATCGTGACCCGCGCTTTTTGCGCAACCGTGTCCGTCATGAGCTGCTACCGCTCCTTGAACAACTGAATTCGGGTATCCGCGAAACGCTGCGCCGTAGCGCTGAGGTTCTTCGTGTCGACCTGGAATGGATAGAAAGCTGTGTCTCGCAGAGTTGGTCGGCAATAGTAACCAGCGCCAGCGCGGAAGAGGTGACCATGACTGTGCCGGCGCTGCTTGCGCAGCCACTCAGTTTGCAGCGTCACCTGCTTCGTCGCGCCACGGCCCTGCTCTGTGGAGGGCAGTCCCCGTTAGAGCCGCGCCACTATGCTCTGCTTACAGCCTTCTTGCAGGAGGCCCAGCGCTCGCGGGCCGAGCGCTCGCTGGATCTGCCAGGTCAGCTACAGCTGCAGATCAGCGGGTCAAAGCTGCGTCTCTTCCACCATTCTCTGCGTCGGCAGACCTCTGAGACCACTGCAGGTGGCGAGACGCTCCTGTTACCCGTTCCAGGGGAAGGCCAGGTTCCCGGTACCCCCTGGCGCGCTCGGGCGATGCCACTGGCCCCCGAGGTCGAGCAGGCAGCACTGGAGGCGCTGGCGCGTGAAGACTGGGAAGCGGTCTGGCACCTTCTGCCACGGACACGCTATCTTGTATATATCGACGGCGAGGCCGCTGGCCCACTGTTGCAGGTGCGCACGCGCCGGGCGGGTGATCGTATTCAGCCTCTGGGCATGCAGCAGAGCCGTAAGGTCCAGGATGTACTTGTCGACGCCCACGTCCCGCGCTCAGAACGGGATACGCTCCCGCTCTTCTTCGTCGACTCGCGCTGCATCTGGGTCGCTGGCCTCTGCCTGGCTGAGTCCGTTCGCCTCAGCCGTACTACCCGCCGCATTGTCCAGCTCAGCATCAGCCGCTAGGGCGAGCAGCGCTTTTTCATTGCTATTCTTCGGGAAGGGAAAAACTATGCACGAGGATATCGAAGAGATTCTCGTTACTCAGGAGCAGATTGAGGAGAAAGTCAAGGAACTGGGACGCCAGATCACCCAGGATTACCAGGGGAAGAACCTGCTGCTCCTGGGAATTCTGAAGGGTGCCATTCCCTTCATCGCCGATCTTTCGCGCGCGATTGATATGCTGCACGAAATCGACTATATGGCCGTCTCTAGCTACGGCAATGCCACGCAGTCGAGTGGTGTGGTGCGTATCCTCAAGGATCTGGAGGGGCCAATCGATCAGAAGCATGTGCTGATTGTCGAGGATATCGTGGATAGCGGCCTGACGCTGCATTATATGCTAGACCTCCTGCGCCAGCGACATCCACTGAGCCTGCGCGTCTGTACCTTGCTGTACAAGGAGCGCGAACGCGCTAAGTCCCTGGAGCTGGCCTACATCGGCTTTCGTATCCCCAATCTGTTTGTGGTTGGCTACGGCCTCGATTATGCCCAACGCTACCGCAATCTGCCCTACATCGGCGTCTTGAAGCCCGAGGTGTATCAGAACAATCAGAAACCAGAGCGCCAGCATAAAAGTCCAGCAGAAAACAGCTAGCGCTTCCGTTCTCTCTCAGATCGCGATCGATCATTAAAATAGCGCATGCTTGGTGCAGAGGGAGCCTGCTTTGTGCTATAATTCCTCATAGGATCAGAAGGGCGTTCGAGGAGGAAGGCGATGCAGATCACAGTTTGTAACCTCGGCCCATTGCGACGGGCAGAGATCGTCATGAAGCCCCTGACGGTCTTTGTCGGGAAGAACAATACGGGTAAAACCTGGCTGGCCTATACGATTGCAGGCTCCCTCGGGCGCTATAGCTGGAGCCGCTACCTCAGCGCCTACTTGAGTGGGCAGACGCGCCAGAAGTATCGCCCTCTCGATCAGTTGGTACGGCGCGTTGCCGAGCAGAGCAGTGGGTTCCTCGATCTGCTGGACTTCGCCGAGGAGCACGCCGAGCGTTTCCTCAACGACCTGCTCCTGGGGGTACCGGAATGGCTGCCGCTCTTCTTGGGCAGCGACCACGCGCGTTTCGAGGAGTTGACTCTCAGCATCGATATCGCAGCATTTAAGCCGGAGCTCCTTCGAAGGCTGCTCCTGGCCAGCGTCAGCGATTATATCGGGGGAGACAAGGAGGATGCCCCCTTGAAAGCCTTGAAGGAGAGTGGAGAGGCCCGCCTCTATTTCTACCCAGGCCAGAATGTGAGCGAGCGCCTTCCCCGTCGAGAAATCGCGGGCTTCGTGAATGGCATCGTCTTCCGCGAGATCCTCCAGGCCTTCTGGCGCAATATCAGCTATTTCCCGACCGAGCGCAGCAGCATTATCTACGAGCGCTTTATCTCTTTACCTCCTTCAGTGAGGAACAAACGAGGCCACCGGACAACCGATACCAGAGGTTTATTGGAGCGCTTGCTGACAGCCCTCTCAGAGCAACAGCCGCGTCTCGTGCCTGTGCCCATCGCCGACTTCGTCGAGATCGTCTGGCGCTTCCATCGCCAGAGTAGCCTGAGTCTGAGCCAGGTAGAGGACCAGGCTGCAGCCAGTCGCAGCCCTTACTTGGAGTTGGGCGCTCTTCTGCAAGAGGAGATTCTGGAGGGAACACTCGACTTTACCCCCGCCGAAGCCGGCACGGCGCGCGAGATTCTGTTTTGCCCTATCCCAATGGCCGCCTCTCCTGAGCCGACGCCCCGAACAGAGCTGGAATTATCCGTCTCCTCCTCGATGGTGAAGGAGCTTTCTTCGCTGGCCCTCTATCTGCGCTATCTGGCTCGCCCGGGCGAGCTGCTCGTCATTGATGAGCCGGAAATGAACCTCCACCCGGAAGCTCAGGTCAAAATGATCGAGCTGCTGGCTATGCTGGTGAATGCCGGCTTGCAGATCATGATAACTACTCACAGCACCTATATGATTGATCACTTGATCAATCTGCTGGCCGCCGCCAGACACCCGCAGGAGCGTCACGATGAGCTGGCCTCGCTCTTTTTCCTTCAGCGCAAAGAGGCCTTTCTCGCTCAGAATCAGGTCGCCGTCTACCACATCCGCGACGATGGCGAGGCTGTCAATATCCTCGATGAAGAGGGCATCATTCATTGGCGCACCTTTAGCGAAGTGACGCGCCTCGTCGAGCGCATCCACTTCGAAGTGGCCGATTAAGGGTAAGGGAGAAAAAGATCACCCTTCAGTTCAGCAGGAAGGAAGCTGACACGCTATGCCGCTGACACGTCTGCTGCTCATCGGCGCAAACTCTTCAAAATGTATCAACGGCGAAAAGGGAGACAAGGTCGTCATCGCACCTAAAAATCAGAAGGCGAAAGCCAACTTTGGCCATCTGGACGACCCTTACGCCGGCGAGGTCATTCTCTGTTTCCAGCTCGACGACGGTAGCGATCAGGCCCGTGAGCTGCTCCGCAGCCTGGGCATCAGAGACGGCGATCGCCGCTGCGATGGCCTCATCTTCTACAGCCGGGATGGCTCTCCAGAACGCACCATCTGCCTGGTTGAGCTGAAGCATAGCCGCGTCGAGGAGGCCGCTGCCCAGCTCATCCGTACTCGCCAATGTATCGAAGATCTCCTATGTAAAGAATGCGGAGAGCCAGGGAAAAAGTATATCCAGCGACTGCAGTGGAAAGCCTGTCTCTACCGCCACGGAGCCTCACCTGACGAGACGAGTAAAGTTCTGAGAGAGCTGCGTCACTATTTCAAGCACTATTATTCATGTGATCATCAATCTGCTGACATTGGGCCATTTCTGCGCGGAGAAAGCGAGCAACGCATGGCAGAGGGTCGCCGGGCCAGGAAGCGCGAGCGCTAGACAGAGAGAGTTGCTCGCGTGGTGTCGCGGCGGAGGAAGTGGTGGGAAAGAGAGGGGAGCCAGGCCCCTCAGTAGAGACACGAGGTTGACCGTCACCTCCCCTGTGCTACAATGAGAGACAGCCCATAGCCCTTCAGCGAGCGAGCCTGCGGGCAACCGAGCATAGGAGAGGAGGACAATGGCATCCGTTGCAGTGATTGGCAGTGGTGCCTGGGGAACCACGCTGGCGCTTTTGCTGGCCGACAAAGGGATCGATACGGTCCTCTGGGAGCATCGACCCGAGCGGGCCGCCGACATGGCGCGTCTGCGTGAAAATAGACTCTTCCTGCCCGGCTTTCGCTTTCCCGAGCATCTAGGAGTCACCGCCGATTTGGAAAAAGCCGTTCGCCATCGCGACGTCATCATCCTGGTCACACCCTCACAGCGCATGCGCGAAAACGCGCGGCAGCTAGCCCCCTATCTGGAGCGCGGCGCCATCGTCGTGAGTGCCAGCAAAGGGATCGAGCTCAGCACGCTCCAGCGTATGTCGGAGGTGCTGGCCGAAGAGCTACCGGAGGCTCGTGCACGTCTTGCCGCCCTCAGCGGTCCCAACCTCGCGCGCGAAGTCGCCGAGGGGAAACCCACAGCTGCCGTGGTAGCAGCCCAAGACGGGGCTACCGCCATCTACCTGCGTACCCTGCTGAGCACAGCGCGCTACCGGGTTTACACTACCCAAGACATCATCGGGATTGAGCTGGGCGGAGCCTTGAAGAACATCATCGCCATTGGAGCAGGCATCAATGACGGCATGGGCTACGGCGAGAACGCCCGCGCCGCCTTCATCACCCGTGGTCTGGCAGAGATCACGCGGCTCGGCACCGCTGCTGGGGCACATCCGTTGACCTTTGCCGGCCTGGCAGGCTTAGGTGATCTAGTGGCCACCTGCTCCAGCCCCTTGAGCCGCAACCACCAACTTGGCCGCCGCCTGGCTGCAGGCGAAAAGCTTGACGACATCCTGGCCTCCATGCACAGCGTGGCCGAAGGTGTCTATACCACCCGTGCCGCCCTCCAGCTAGCCCAGCGCTACAGTGTTGAAATGCCCATTACCCAGCAGCTCGCCCTCGTCCTGTTCGAGAGTTACGACCCCTACAAAGCCGTCCTGGAACTGATGATGCGCGACCCCAAAGGGGAGATGGAGGGTTTGATCGAAGGCAGCATCTATGTGAGCTAAGACCGGATCACGCGAGAAAGAGCGCTGCAGAGGGAATAGAATAGACCGGGCTGGACTGGGCCGGAGGCTGACCGGCCTGGCCCAGCCACATCACCCAAAAAAGTAGGGGCGCGTTAAACGCGCCCCATAGCTACCTTGGGAAGAAGCTAATCGAGATAATCCTTGAGCTTACGGCTGCGGCTGGGATGGCGCAGCTTGCGCAGAGCCTTCGCCTCGATCTGGCGGATGCGCTCGCGCGTTACATGAAACTCCTTGCCAACCTCTTCGAGCGTACGGCTCCGACCGTCATCGAGACCAAAGCGCAACTGGAGCACCTTCCGCTCGCGCTCGGTCAGGCTGGCAAGCACATCCTCAACCTGCTCCTTCAGGAGCTGATGGCTGGCCGCATCAGCGGGAGCAAGGGCCGTGTGATCCTCGATAAAGTCACCCAGGTGACTATCTTCCTCCTCGCCGATCGGCGTCTCCAGACTCACTGGCTCCTGGCTGACCTTGATGATCTCACGCACCTTCTCGGGGCTAATGTCCATTTGCTCGGCGATTTCCTCCGAAGTTGGCTCACGTCCGAGATCCTGCAAGAGGCGGCGACTAATGCGGATCAGCCGGTTAATGGTCTCGACCATGTGAACCGGGATGCGGATCGTGCGAGCCTGATCGGCGATAGCACGGGTAATGGCCTGGCGAATCCACCAGGTGGCGTAGGTACTGAACTTGTAGCCCTTGGTGTAGTCGAACTTTTCGACGGCACGAATCAGGCCAATATTGCCCTCCTGGATCAGGTCCAGCAGGCTCATGCCCCGGCCAATGTACTTTTTGGCAACGCTCACCACCAGGCGCAAATTAGCCTCGGTCAGGCGCCGCTGAGCCTCCTCACCCTCCTCGATAATGCGCCGATTCGGGTTAGGCTTGGCAGCCTCAGCCTTGCCCCGCTCCATCAGCCGCGCCAGGCGGACCTCCTCCTCAGCGGTCAGCAGAGGAACCCGCCCGATCTCGCGCAAGTACATGCGCACCGGATCGTCGAGGCTATTTTCGAGGTCGGCGACAACGATTCCAAGGCCGTCCTGGAGATCATCCCACTTGGCCCCGGTCATCGCCTCTACGTCGACCTCGTCCTCCGGTCCGGGTTCCCAGTCTGCCGGTGGCTCCTTGGTATCCAGGGCATCCATGGTTTCTTCGTCCTGTAACTTGGAGAACAGGTCATATGACTCACCGTCATCGGCAGCCGTGACAAGGCTACCAGCGGTGGTAGCACGCAGACCTAGTGAATCGATATCGTCAAAAACACGGTGCGAGTCTTCGAGGAGCATGTCCGCCTCGAAAGGCTCATATACATCGCTCAATTGTTCAGTATGCACCTCTTCATTCCGCGATCTCGTCATGACATCCTGCTTCTGATTCACCATTCTGGCTCCCCCTTCAGAAAACGGGTCCGCAATGAATAACGAATAAAGAGACTGACCCTGCTCTCTGAAAATAAAGAGTAAGATAATAGCGCTATGCGATGCTGATCATCGCCGCCCGCCCACCCCACTCCCCTACCCAGGCTATCCCACCTCACCCATCTAACATCTGGGCTTGAGGATTTTCATCCCTGCAGATTCGTCTTCACGTGAATCTCGCGGATCTGCCGGTGGATTTCCTGCAGCTGACGCTCCAGCTCGTGCACTGCGGTCAGGTCCCCCGTTTCCCGGGCCTCCTGGATCAAATAGCGCAGCTCCGTATTGAGCTGCATCAGCCGCATGCGCTTCAAGCGGGTTGCACATTGGGTGGCCGCTTTGATCAGTCCTGCTCCATCGAGCGGAGACGCCGCCTCGACGCGCCTTTGCGCTCGGGCCGCCGTTTCCAGCAACGCGGAAGGTAACAGCTGCTCTAAGGGTTGATGGAAAGAGGAAGAGCCACGTTGA
>NZ_JBHOQV010000122.1:0-42659 GCF_042408735.1 Thermogemmatispora sp. | reverse complement strand
GCCCCTCGCGCCTGCTCCTGGTCTGGGCCAGCGACTATGTCTTCGACTATCTAAGCGATAGCGGCTCCGGTCCCCGCTCGTATACAATCGCTGTCTCCGCCAACAGCACCAACGGAGCCGATGGCTCCTGGAAAACGCTGGTGACGGTCACCGCTAACCGTGCCCGCAATCGCGAGCACCTGCTTCCCTTTGCGGGAATGTCCTGGGTAAAGATGACAGTAACTGGGGTCCAGCCGGGCAACAGCGAGCACGAGTTTCTCATCGACGAGATCGACCTTTTTGATGCCTCCAGCACAGCCGCCCTCAACGATACCTTCTTTTGCCTGGGCACCTCGATCACCGCCCTGACCTTTAACCGTTTCAACGAGAATCAGCCGGCCCTGCCCGAGCTGGTGCACACCGCCTATCCTGGGGCCTTTCCCGCTCTGGTCAATGGAGGCATCGGTGGCCAGACGAGCGCTGGCATGCTCCAGCAACTGGATACCTTTCTCGCGCTAAATCCCGACATGCACTACTGGCTGATCGAGGTTGGTACGAACGATGCCTTTGGCCAGGTTGACCCTGCAACCTACCATCAGACCCTGCAGGAGCTAGTGAGCCGCATCAAGCAGGCCGGCCATGTACCAGTTCTGGCCCTCGCCCCCGCCACTAACAGGCCAGGCGATGGCGCCACTCTGAATGCCGAGATTGAGCGGCTGAACAGCGTGGTTCTGGAGATTACGGCGAGCGCCGGACTGATGAAAGGCCCCGACCTCTACAGTCTTTTCGCCAGCCACCCGGGCTACCTGGATCGAGATGGCATCCACCCGAACGCCGCCGGCATTGTAGCCATCAATCGAGCCTGGTTCGAGGCCCTGCGCCCTTATGGTCTCTGGCACTAAGGGCCGCCCTCCCCACCTGGCTGGCCAGGCTCACCTCTCCCTCCCACCCATCTGGGCCCCTCTCTTCATGCTCCGACCCGACCACCAGCCTTCGCCCGCCATGTCTCTGCCAGCCGCCTCGCCTGTCCCTCAGGACCGCACCAGGCAGGCCAGCCCCGAGCCTGGCCTGGACTGGCCCAAGCCTCACAACCACGATGGCTCAAGAGAGGCGAGAGGAGCGGTCCTGCGCTCTGCCCAGGGCGGGGACCCAGTCGCCAGGGAAAGTGGAAGCCCCACCCTCTATCAACCCAACCAAACAGCAGGCAGCGACTGTCACGCGGGCGCGTAGAGGAGTGCGAAGCGCAGTCTCCTGCTTGACTCAGCCCAGGGGTCTCAGGGAGGCCTGGCCAGTCTCCGGCCCTGGTTCCCAGCTCTGGACCGGGGAGCCGCCTTCGGCTGTTTGGGCCTCCTGAGCCAGCAGGCTGGCCTCACCAGCCACGATCTCTTGCCCTTCCGCCCGCTCCAGAGCGAGCGGGGCAACCAGGGCCTCTGTCGACAGCTCCTCTCCCCCTCTCCGTCGACGGAGGGCGGCCTCTACCAGAGCCTTCAAATCGGAGCGTGGAATCGTCCGCCAGAGGGTCGCCGCCGCCAGATAGACAACGAGAGCCACCGGCAAGAGGGCCAGGATCGGCCAGGAGCGCAAGAACCAGACCACCAGCGCCATCGCCAGGCTGGCCGCCAGGGCTTTCAGGGCCACTACCAGGCTGGCTCGTGGCCAGAAGGCCCGGGGAATAAAGGCCAGGAACGGCCCAATAAAGAGCAGCTCAGTCAGCGAGGTCACCAGAGCCGCGCCATCCTGATGATAGAGAGGGATGAGCACCAGATTGAGGCAGAGATTAAAGACCAGGGCCACGCCCGCCATCAACGTCATCTTCCGCTCCTGATGGATGCTCACCAGGACCGTGCTCAGGACCATATTCACGTAGAGAAAGACCAGGCCAGGGGCAAGTAATCGAAGGACATTGAAGGTATGCACAAACTCAGGGCGATGGTAGAGAAAGCCAATAATATTGGGAGCGGCCACCACCATCAGGGTCGCCGCCGGTATGCTACAAAAGAGCAAGAAATTCAGGGATTTCTCGATCGCCAGGCGCAGCGAATCCTGTGATTGCACAGCCAGCTTCGAGAACACGGGGTACATAATGGCCGCGATCACCAGACTGGGCAAGAAATTTAGGGTATCGAAGAGGCGATAGCCGGCGCCGTACCAGCCGACCATCGCGTCGTTGCCCAATAGCGAGAGCAAGATCACATCGAGGCGGTAATAGAGGACGCCGAGCACCCCATAGATCAGAAAAGGCAGACTGGAGCGGAGCAGCAAGCGGATCGTGGCCCCATCCAGGAGAGGGCGGAACCCCACCCAGCGAAAGAAGCAGAGAGCCTGCCAGAGCATATTCAGAAGGGAGCCGCCACAGAGAACCCAGGCCATCGCCACCACGCCAGCCCCGTTCTTGAGGAGCAAGTAACCGAGGAGAGCCGAAGAAGCCTTCTCGAGGATCGTACCCACCACCGGGGCCACATTGCGCTCAAAGGCATAATGGGCGGCGGCAAAGGCCGTCCCCAGGCCCGTGCAGAGTAAGGTCAGCCCGCTGATCATCACCAGCGTACGCACCTCGCCATCGTAGCGCAGCAGCCAGGAGAGCGTCAGGAGCAGGGCGTAGAGGAGGACCCAGGCCAGAGCCTTGATCAGCAGGGTATTAGCCAGGTAGCGCACCGCCCTGCCCGGCTCCTGAGCCACATCGCGCGTTAGCTGCTGGTTAAAGCCCTGCTCCATCGGGAAACCGACCAGGAGGGCGAGCGTCGTAGCGAAGTATAGCTCCCCAAACTTGACATCGCCCAGGAAGCGCCCATAGGCAATGGTCAGCAGCAGAGTTGAGGTCCAGGTGATCACCTGGCCGCCCAGAGAAATCAGCGTATTATAGATCACTCGGCGCAAGCGCTGCATACCCAAACACCTTTCAAGGCCTTTTGTCTGAGAGGCTCTGACCAGGCCAGCGACGCGCTCTGTGCGCGGCTCTCTTCAGGTATAGCAGTCTGAGGTGATGATGGGATAACGATCCAGGTAGAGAAGGGGTGGACTTCAGGCCCTCTTCCGTCCCGCGATCAAACAGAGGCGCGGGATAGGGCTGACCAGCAGCTCCCGAGCCGAGCGCCATTACTGGACAGGGGCGCACAGGCTCTCTATAATGAAGCATGCCCGGCTGAAGAGCCAACGGTCCGAGCAGGGAAAGAGGAGAGCCAGGGCAAGAGCGACCGCCTGGCTCCAGCAGACCCGTCAGGATACGAGAACAGCACGGGAGCTGAAACTTGCAGCAGCCCCACTGCACGCCAGAAGTAGCAGGGACTGCTCCGCCGCTTTGCACAGCCACGCCTGGTATCCCTTGCTAATTCTTCCTTTGCTTGTTTGAGTGTCGAGCGATGCCAATTGATCTCTTGGAGCGGGAGACAGGTCTCCCGGATGAGGTGCTGGTGCGCCGCTGCAAGGAGGAGCTTCCTCGGCAGATTACCAGCAGCTTCGAGCTACTGGTGGCCCGCCACATGCAGCGCGTCTATACGCTGGTCTACAAGATCGTCAATGACAACGAGGAGGCCGAGGACCTGACCCAGGAGGTCTTTCTCAAGGTCTACCGTGCCTTGCCGCGCTTCGATATGCAATGCGCCTTCACAACCTGGCTCTACCGTATTGCCACGAATACGGCCCTGGATGCCCTGGAGCGCACCCAGCGCCAGCGTCAGCAAACCATCCAGATCGAACGCGCTCGCCCTCGCAGCCGGGGAGCAGACGCCTCAAGTGAGCCAGGCCTCAGCGAGCTGCCCGCGCCGGGACCAACCCCCGAGGAGCTGGTGCTGCGGCGCGAGCTGCGCGACTGCATCAACCGCGTTCTGCGCCGCCTGGACCGCGAGCAGATGCGTGTGCTGCTGCTGCGTGACCTGGAAGACATGAGCTACGAGGAGCTGGCTCAGATCCTTCAGGCAAAGTTGAGCGCCGTTAAAATGCGCGTCCATCGGGCCCGTCTGGCTTTTAAGGAACTCTTCGGCGAGTTCTGCGGGAAGATCTATCAGGTACTATCGTTGACCCAGAAGAATCGCCATCAAAAGCGAGAGGAGTAACGCCTGTTATGAACTGTGAAGAGCTGTCTCGGCTGCTGCCGGACCTCGTGGAGGGTACGCTGCCGCCAGCGCTGCAGGCCGAGGCAGAGGCCGCTTTGCCCGATTGCCCAGAATGCCAACGGGAGCTGGAGCTGGCTCGCCAGGTGAGAGCCTTGTTGAGCGCGCTCCAGGCCGAATATAGCGGCCTGCGCCTCCCTCCGGATTTCGAGCGGCGCCTGCTGGCTCGCATTCACACCGAACAGAGTAGCCTGGAGCTGCTCGATCTCTCTTCTCAGGCCCTGCTGCAGTGGCTGATCGATTTCATCAATCTGATTGGGGCCTTGCTCGACCCGGCCACGGGCGCCCTGCGCTTGCAGACCCCACCCGCGTGAGGGTGAATAGCAGAGGTGATGGTTTTCTATGAGCTTGCAGCCGTTACTGCAGTCACTGCTGAGCGTGGGCACCAGCCTCCTGGCCTTCATTCCCCGCCTGGTGAACGGTCTCATTGTTCTTCTGGTTGGCTATTTGCTGAGCTGGCTGGTGCGCTGGCTCCTGCGCTTCCTTTTTCGTCAGACCCGCCTGGAGCTGCTTTTTGAGCGCATTGGGCTGAGACGCTCGCTGGCAGCCCTCGGTATCCGCCTCCCCCTGAGTGAGCTGCTGGCGCAGTTGGCTTTTTTCTTTTTGCTGTTGAGCTTCTCGATCCAGGCCGTGGAGCTGATGGGCCTGACTCCGGTCGCGGCCCTGCTCCAGGCCGTCCTGCTTTTCTTGCCACGCGCCATTAGCGCCGCTCTCTTGCTTCTGCTCGGCTCGCTGCTGGCGCACGTGCTGGGCAATACGGTGAGCACGGTGGCACGCAACGTGAATATCGCCTATGCGGGCGCGCTGGGCCGGCTGATTGAGTATACGGCCGTCGCCTTTCTCTGCGTGCTGGCCCTGGCCACGCTCGGCGTTGAGACGACTCTGCTAACCACCAGCCTGACAATCATTGTGGCCGCCGCCGGCCTGGCCATCGCCCTGACCTTTGCTTTCGGAACGCGCGAGGTGGCCCGCCATGTCATCGCTGGCTACTATGTGCGTCAGCAGTTTCGCCGCGGCCAGCGGCTACGACTGGGCGACTACAGCGGTACGTTGCAGACGACGAGCGGGGCCTATACGACGCTCGAGGTACAGAGCGAAGATGGAAGCCGTCGCCTGATCGCTCTCCCCAATGCCTTGCTCCTGCAAGGTGTGACGATCAGCGAGGAGCCTCCGCCGGCTCCGACCAGCCGAGAAGCCGCCAGCCCTCCTGGCTCCGGCCCGGCCTCCACTGAGAATCAGGCTTCCCCGGAGTCCCAAGAGAGACCTGGGAACCAGGGGACGTCACCCCCCAGCTAGCCCTCCTGGTTCCGGGAAGCGACTGGCAGACAGATAGATAGACAGGCGAGCAGGACAGATCCCTGCCTGGACGTCTGGCCTGCTTTCTGCCATCAGTAACGCTCTATCTTTTCGAGGAGAGGAAAGGAGAGAGAGGAAGACAATGCAGTTCGGGGTAATCGTGCCGCAAGGCTGGCGCCTGGATCTGGTGGATTTTCCCGATCCAGTGGAAGCTTATGAGGCCATGACACAGGTGGCTCGCGAGGCGGAGCGGCTCGGCTTCCGCTCGATCTGGCTCTACGACCACTTTCATACGGTGCCTACGCCGACGCAAGAGCTGACCTTCGAGGCCTGGATGTCTACCGCTGCTCTGGCGCGCGATACGCAGCGCGTCCGCATCGGACAGATTGTGACGTGCAATAGCTATCGTCATCCTGCTCTACTGGCCAAGATGGCGAGCACAGTCGATGTGCTCAGCCACGGACGCCTGATCCTGGGAATCGGGGCCGGCTGGTATGAGCACGAGTATCGAGCCTATGGCTACGAGTTTCCTTCTACTGGCGAGCGCCTGGCTCGTCTGGGCGAGGCCCTCCAGGTGCTCCTGGCCCTGTGGACCCAGGAGGAGGCCTATTTTGAGGGCCGCTATTATCAGGTCCGCGGGGCCATTAATCAGCCCAAAGGGGTGCAGCGCCCCCATATCCCGATCTTAATCGGCGGTAGCGGGGAGAAGGTAACTCTGCGCCTGGTGGCTCTCTACGGCGATGCCTGCAACTTGGGCGGCGATGTGGAGACGATCCGCCATAAGCTCGCGGTACTGCGCCAGCACTGCGAGACCGTGGGCCGCGATTATGAGAGTATCTGGCGCACGGTGATTATCGATGAGTGCGCAATCGCAGAGAGCGAGGCCGAGGCTGTGGCCAAACTGCGACCAGAGCAGCGCGCCGATCTGGAGCGGCTGCGCCGCACTCAGCTCGTCGGCACACCTGAGACTATCCGTGCCCGCGTTGCTGAATATGAAGCCTTGGGCATCCATGAGCTGATTATTCGCTTCGTGGATGCCGCAACTCACCTTGAGTCTCTCCACCTCTTCGCCAAAACATGCCTGCCCGACCCTAAATAGTCCCCATCCCAAGAGAAGCACGCCCTCTATAGTCAACCGGCTGCTTCTCCAGGTCACCCACACCAGCGTCGGGTTCTTCTGACTCTCCAAAGGAAGCCAGAAGAACCCGACGATCTTTCTGCCTCATATTCTGTTGACATCGAAAGCTGTCAATGCTATACTCTCTAGAGCGAATAGACATATACCAAATATCGGTTATCTGAAGTGTCCTGGCCAGGCCGCTGATACCTGTGTGAACGTCTAGAGCCTTCTTTCCCTGCACCACTGGCTTCCTCCCAGGAGGGGGGCGGGGGCGATGTCCTCTGCGGGCGCAGCGGCACCGGCCAGTTTCTTCCTCTGGTCGGCAGCATGAGGCCGCCGTTTGCTTCCATACTATCTGACAGGTTGTTATTTTTAGCCTGCTAACTGCCTGGCGTTCTCGCTCCGATCGGCCTTTATTCAGCTTACTGCGGCCAGTCCGGCGATAGACGAAACCAGCCAGGAGCAGCTGATCAGCTAGAGGGCGGAACCTGGCTTATTATCTCAATTCCTATTCACAACAAGCATGATTAGCAGCTTTTCGATAAGGGGGACTCTCTGCTCCGAGCGGTCTCCAGTGAGAGGTGATAAGGATGTTCTGTATCTACTGTGGTGCCCAGAATGCCGATGACGCTTCCTCTTGCCAGGCATGCCATAAGAGGCTGCCGCCCCTGACCTCGAAACCGAAGGCCAGCGGTTCGCTCTCCTCAGAGAGCAGCGCGCCAGGGACAGGCCGGCTCTATCCCTATCCAGAGCCTTCCGCTCAAGAGTCCAGGCTTTACCCGCCTCCCCCTCCTCGATCCTCCGCTGATCAGCACCCAGACACGCTTGACCTCCCCCTTCTCCCTACGAGAGGCCGCTTTCCTGAGCCAGTTATCCTTGCTGGGGCCTCCCTCGCCTTCATTGGGTTCCTCCTGCCCTGGATTGAGCTGCACATACCGCTGGTTAACCTGCCGCCTCTCTCAGGGATCAACGGTGGCCTCTTTAGCTGGCCTTTGCTGCTACTCTTGATCGCCGCAGTGGGGTTGGCGCTGGCTGAGAAGTCCCTGCTGGAGCAGCGGCCTGAAATGCTCCCCTGGCTCTGCATCGCCCCCGTCGTTGTGGGAACCCTGTTCCTCATGCGAGCTTGTGACATGATTGCCATCGCTATCGGAATTTCAAGCGCGATCGAGAGCTTGCTGAGAGGGTTCTCCTCCAGTTCAAACTCAGCGAGTACGGCCAGCTCTCTGGCCTCGCTGATCACACCAGGGGCTGGTGCTTTCCTGATGCTGCTGGGCGGCCTGTTGATGATATACGGCGCCTGCCGCCGTCTGTCCAAAGTTCTGGAGGACGAGAGTTTCTGAGCCTGCACAGGCGGGAAGGGGCCAGAGCGTTCGTCTACAGGAAAGCTTCTCTACCAAAGGGCAAGAGCGCAGGTCTCCTGGTCTCTCAATCTTCGAGTTCGAGGAGGGCGCTTGTTGCTTAGTCCATTGACAAAATAGCAGGCAAGTGCTATTCTCAAAACGCACTACTGAGGCCCACTGCGAGAAAACGGTAGTCTGCCAGCAGGTTGTTCAGCATCGGGACGAGTAGTGTTTTGCTATGTTTCTAGCAGCACGCACGGCTGACTCGCCAATGTGGGCAAGGTTTCTTTGTTGTCTCTCCACGCTCACTTTGCTCCCCTTCCCGGTGCAGCCGTGATCAGGTTGCCTGCGCCGTCGATCGTGTTGCTTCTTTTTTTGTTTGTAGCTGGCAAGCGAGCGACTCTCTGACTATCGCCCTCCGAGAGAGAAAGGTAGCGGGAAACGTTTGCCGAAGGAGCGAGGTAATGCTGTGCACTTACTGTGGCTTTTCTAACGCTGAGGACGGAGAACACTGTCAGCGATGTGGCCAGCCCCTACCTGCGGCAGCGCCAGCTCCGGCCTCAAGCGCCCCTAGCGCTGCCGGTCCGACCGATCAGAGCGAGCAGCCTCAACGGGCAGCAGGTGACGCGGAGAGAGCCAACAAGGAACAGCCAGCGGCTTCGCCAAAGCCCCCTGTTGTCTCTCAGTCCACCCAGGCGCCTGCCGCATCTATGGACAGTCCCAGGCCGGCGCCCAGGCCGCCGACTACCTCTGCTACTCCGCCCCGGAGCTATTCCGGTCTGGAGTCCACCTCGCGCGAGTGGCCGCTCAGGACGCTGGTTGCCATGGGAGTCATCCCCCTGCGCCGCGATCAGGCCACTCTGGCCATGCTGGGAGGCTGCGCAGCCTGCCTGCTGGGCTTTTTCTTGCCCTGGGTTGAGCTACAGGGCTTTGACCCGCTGCTCCCCGCACAGTTCATGCTCAATGGTACGAGCATTGGGCTGATGACCTGGCTATTGCTGCTGCTGGTTCTGTTGCAGGTAGTACAGTTGCTGGGAGAGCCCTGGCTGCTGAAAAACAATCCCCGGCTGATTGTCTGGCTACCGGCCGCGCCCCTGATCACTGGATCTTTCACGCTGGCCCTGGCCATCTATACGCTTGGCATCTACTTCCGCCTGGTGGGATTGCTGGATCTCGAGGCCCTGAGCGGGGCCACGCCCGGCTCATCAGTATTAGCGATTCGCATTGGGCCAGGCCCATACTTGATTTTAATCGGCAGTTTGGTGATACTGCTCGCTGGATTTTACCGGCTGGCCCAGCTATTGCTGCAAGCCCGCTTCCCCCGCTGACGGCCTCTTGAGCCGAACAGGGCCTGAGCCGGGCCGGCCAGGTGGGCCGTACCCGGCTCAGTTCAGGGTGCTTCTATCTGGATTTCGGCTCGCCGCGCCTCGCCTCCTGCTGCAAGGAAGGTCAGCAGGCGCTCCGCCTCTTGCAAGAGTTCCTGACGCTGGGTCCCAGGGAGCGAAGTCCAGGGAGCGATCAGCAGCTTCAGGCGATCGCCCTGACGCCGGACAGTCCAGGTACCGGCGACAAAGCCATCGATGAGAATGGTGGCCGCAACCCGCCCTGCCGAGAGAAAAACGGCCCGGCGATAGGTGGCAGGTATGATCCGCTCGCGCCGGGCGTAGGCGATCAACAGGTTGTCAAAACTGGGCAGAAAACGCACTGGAGCGGGGAAATCCTCCGGCGGGAGCGGCTGCTCTGGCAGGTCCCATAGCTCTTGACCCTGTTCATCGCGATAGGAACGAAGATCGCTGCCCAGGGAACGCACGATAGGAGCCAGGCCAGTGAGTCCCGACCAGGTCTGCAGATCTTTGAGGCTGGCCGGCCCAAAGGCCGCCAGATAGCGCCGTACGAGCAGGCGTCGCCCTTCTTCAGCCGACCACGGCTCATCCTTCTGGCGCAACCAGTCGAAGGCGAGCGCGTAGCGCGGGTTACTGTCAAAACCCCAGGCTTGTGCTTGATCGGGAACCTGAACCAGAGGAAGGCCCATCCGAACAAGATAGGCGATGAAAGCTGGCTCCAGCTCAGGGAAACGCTCTGCCAAACGCTGGCGGAGCAGGGCAAAGGTGGAAGGTTCCTCTTGGAGAAGAGCGCGCGCGGCCTCCAAAACAGCAGCCTGGATCGCAGGATCCTGCCCACGGGGAAAGAAGGATTGCAGCGAGCGGCTCAGGACAGGTCGCAGTGCTGGCTGCCAGCAGAGGTAGTCGGCTGCGCTCACGAGATGGAGAGTGGCGCGCATCATAGTGGCACGCACTACCTGTCTCCTATGGAAGAGGGCAAGCAGGGCCTCTTTCTCGAAGCCGAGGAGGCGCGTCCATAGTCCGACAAAAGGGGGAACTACAAGTTGAGCTTGAAGGCCTGCCAGATGCTCGATGGCTTCCAGCGGAGAGGCAGCGACACGCTCGAGGAGCCATTGGCGCGCCAGCGAGGCCCGATTGAGCTGGCGCAGGCTTAGGGTCGTCTTCCTCATGTCTGAGGTCTCTCTTTCTCTCGTGGCACTCTGAGACATTCTCTTCAGCTATGTTCTCGGCCACCAGCGATGAGCAGGAAATGGTTCCAACAAACAAAAAGACAGGCTGTTAGCCAGGCAGGGGGAGAGAACGGCTGGGGAAAAAATCCCTGGGCTTCTCTTACGGCCCCCGGGACTGGCCTCGCCCGGCTCTCTGTGTTATCCTATTCTTCAACAAAGGCAAGCAGTGGTCCTTGCTGTGTCATCCAAGCTATAGGAAAACCAGTGTATCGGATGGCATAGCTCGGGACCTGGCGAGCGAGCGAGCAGGCGTGCAGCAGGCGAACGGTCTGCTGCACATGTCTTTGCTTTGCCAGCCGGCAGCAAGAAGCGAGCGAGTCTAGCGAGGAAAGCCGTGCGCACGGGAACAGCACAGGTACTCACCATCTATCTGGGTGAGGCGGATCAGTGGCACGGGCAACCCCTCTACGTGGCCATATTGCAGCTACTGCGTGAGGAGGGCTGCGCTGGGGCAACAGCTCTGCGAGCCATCGCAGGGTACGGTGCGAGCGCGCGCCTGCATGAGGGGCATGGTCTCCGCTGGTCGTCTGATGCCACGGTCGTGATTCAGGTGATCGATCAATCCGCCCGCATCGAGCGGTTGTTGCCTCGTCTGAGGACAATGGTGCGCGGCGGCCTGATCACCCTGCACGAGGTGGAAGTGGTCCAGTATAGCCTGGCCCAGCCTCAGCGTTTACCGGCCCATCGCACCGTGGGGCAGGTCATGGCGACCAAGGTGACCGCTGTCCGGCCCGAGACGCCAGTGTCTCAGGTGGTGAGCATGTTGCTACAGGCCCCTTTCCGCGCTCTGCCGGTGGTTGATGAGCAGCGACACCTGCTTGGACTGATCACGACCGGCGATTTGATCCGCTCGGGTGCGCTGCCGCTGCGCCGCGGCCTGATACGCACAGCTCTGGCTCTGGATGAGGCAACAGCAGCGCAGATGCGCGCCCCCCTGGGGCAGGCCGGGCAGAGCGCTCGCACGGCGGCGGAGGCCATGAATCGTCAGGTGCGTACGGTGCGCCCAGAGCAGTCGCTGCGCGAGGCGGCTCGCCTCATGGCGGAGACGGGCTTGCGCCGGCTGCCGGTCGTGGACGCTGAGGGCCACCTGATTGGCATGCTCTCACGTACAGATCTCCTGCGCGCCATTGTCAGCAGTCCCCTGGCCAGCGGTGATGAGGAGAAGGAAACGAGCGGTGGTCAGGTCCAGCTCGCTTCCAGCGGGGCAATGGCCCCACCGAGTCTGGTCGATTATGTGCGCCGCGAGGTGGCAACGGTGCATGAGGAGACGCCTCTGGCCGAGGTTCTCGACTCGCTGCTGCGGTCGCCACTGAAAAGGGTGGTGGTCGTCGATGATGAACGCCATGTGCGGGGGATCATCAGCGATGTCGATGTGCTGGCGCACCTGCAAGCAGAGCAGCGTCCCCGCTTCCTGTCCCTGCTGAGCCGGCTGGCTCGCGGTCGCGAAAAAGAACCGGTACCTCCCGAGGGCGCTTTCCACCTCCCTGGTCTAACGGCTCCCCCACGGCGCGCCAGCGATGTGATGAATCGCTCCGTGGTAACCGTGCTTTCCTCGGCGACAGTTCAGGAGGCCATTGCTTCGATGATGAGAACAGGTCGGAAGGTGCTACCGGTTGTGGATGACGATGGGCGCCTTGTGGGTATTGTGGGACGCTCCGATTTGCTACGCGTTTTGCTGGAAGATGATAAAAATGCTTTATAATAGTTCTCTTCTCTCGAGAGATGACCAGGACCTGCCCGCGCGAACAGGCCAACGTCTACGGATCTTTGTGGGCGAGGCCGAGGTCTGGAAGGGCAAGCCTCTATATAGAGCCATTCTGGAGGAGGCCCAACGCTACAAGATGGCCGGCGCTACGGTGCTGCGTGGGATCGAGGGTTTCGGTCCCGCCCATCATCTGGTGAGCGAGCGCCTGCCCGACATTGCCGACAATCTGCCCCTCATCATAGAGCTGGTCGATAGCGAGGAACAGATAGAGCGCTTTTTGCCCGTGGTCGGGGAGATGGTTGGCCACGGGCTGATCACGCTGACACCGGTGACGATCGTCTCTCCGGCGACCCGGTCAGGGGGATCACTATGACCCTGGCGATGTTGGGGCAGTTGATGGCAACTGGACTGGCGGGAGCCTTGGGAGCCTTGAGCCGCTACTTGCTTGGACGCTTTATCTCGGCGCGGGCGGCAACGGCCCTGCCTCTGGGAACGCTGGTCATCAACTTAAGCGGGGCTTTCGCCATTGGGCTGCTGTTCGCTCTGGCGCAGGAGCATGTGATCAGTACGATGGTGCAGAGTGTCCTGGCGACCGGCTTTCTGGGAGGCTACACGACGTTTAGCACGATGAGCTGGGAAGGGGTTGAGCTGCTGCGCGACGGTAGTGGCTGGTTGGGCCTGCTCTACCTGGTCGGCAGCCTGCTGCTGGGTCTGCTGGCGGCGGCTGGGGGCCTGGCTGTGGGGAGGTGGCTCTAGTGGCGCAGGCGCTTTCGGCCCGGCGGCGCCTGGGGGCCGTTCTGATCGGCGGCTTCTGTGGAACGCTGGCCCGGGCCTTGCTGAGTCCCTGGCTCCAGGCCTCCTTCGGCAAGAGCTGGCCGTACGATATTCTGCTGATCAACGTCAGCGGGGCGCTGGTGCTGGCCCTGGTGACGGTTCTGGCGGAGGCCACCTTCCTCATCGGCCCTACTCGCCGGCTATTGATCACGGTCGGCTTCTTGGGAGCCTACACGACCTTTAGTAGTCTGGCCCTGGGAGATGTCCTGCTTCTGGAGGCTGGGCGCTGGGCGGCTGCTCTGCTTTATCTGGTGCTGAGCCTGGGCGGTGGCATTCTCGCTGTTGTCCTGGGGCGCTGGCTCGGTGAGCGTTGTCTGGACCTGCGTGGCAGATGGCGTCAGCTTCGGCTGTCGGCAGCTTCCTCCGCTGATCGCCGCGCTGCCGGCGCTCAGGATCGGGTTCATGCCGGACAGGCGGCGACCGAGACCGCCACTGAGCGTTCCTCTACTCTCTCTCCGTCGGTCCAGACGGGCCCTGGCTCACGGCCCAGGCGCTCCTGACTGGCCGCTGTTGGGGGAAGCGACGGTCAGGTTGAAAGTGGCGCTGAGGTCGTCGAAGCCCAGACGCCTGACGATCAGCGAGAGCTGCCAGTGGCCGCTCATGCTGATGGCGCTGGCCACGGCACGATAACGGCCCGCCTCGCCCGGCACGGGGCTGAGAGATATTTCCTGGATCCCCATGACCATGTCGGTCATGGTGCAGCGCAGCAGAACGCTGTCGCCGGGGCCGAGCCTGAGCGGACGCCCCTGGCTATCGCGCAGCTCGACGGCAAAGGTGTTGCTTCCAGGCCGGCCGGGATTGATAACGAAGCTGTAGCTGAGGTCTCCCATCCGTCCCTGATAGATGAGAGGGCCTTTGGTGCCGTCGGCAACGAGGTTAGCTGGCGGGGGACTGAGACTGGTCAGGATGCCCACAATGATGAGCAGCAGCAAGGCCAGGCTCCCTTCCCAGCGTGCAGCTCGCACAAAGAGGCGCTGGAGACGTCCGGCGGCGAAGGAGGCGGCTCCGCTTTGGCGATCGGGCCGACGGGCCAGCCCTCGCAGGCGGGGACCAACGAAGAAGCCGTTGATCGCCCCCAGCAGGAGGAGCAGGGCGAAGGTTAGGGTCTTGCCCAGCAAGGCCCGTCCGTAGTCGCTGCTGATGAGGGCCGCAGGCGAGGGCAAGAGGATGAGCGCCTCCAGTCCTCCGGCCAGCGCCAGCAGGAGGACCGCCGGTATGGCCAGCCGGGTGAAGCGCCCGATTTCAACGGCCAACAGGCGAGTACGGTCGCCTGTGCCTGGGACGAGCTTCCCCAGGGCCGGCGGCAGGAGAACGACCAGGGCCAGGAGGGTACCAATCCAGACCGAGCTGGCCACCAGATGGAGCGTATCGAGCGGCAGCAGGAGCAGAGCCTGTCGGCTGGCAGCAGCGTGCGAGTTGAGCACTTCTGTGAGCATGAGCAGGCCACCGAGCGGCAGTAGTCCCGTAAGCGCCCAGCTCCCCCACCAGCCGTGCCGGCGAGAGCGGAGCAAGCCAAGGCCCCAGCAGCCCCAGGCGAGCAGTAAGAGGACCAGACGGACCAGCCAGATGGTGCCGAAGCGACTGCGAGCGATTTCGCCCAGGATCTTTTCCTCATAGAGAAGCTGCCAGGGGGCCAGGCCGCTGAAGATCCAGCCTTGATAGCACCAGAAGCCCAGCCAGCCCAGACTGAGGATCAGCAGAATGGCGAGCAGATAGCGCAGGCTGAGACGCTTGACGAGTTGCTCGGCCGCCGCTAGTTCGGTTCCCACCTGCTTCCTAACCTGAACGACGCCTGGCCGCCAGATGGAGAGGAGGAAAAGAGGGAGACCGGCAAGGGCAAAGAGGCCAAGGATGTTGAGCCAGCGCAGGCCAACACTCCAGGGGTTGAGATTGGCACTGGTGGGAGCAAACTGGCTGAGCAGAGCATCGGTATTGCTCGGAAGCGGGCCAGCCCCAACGACAAAGCTGAAACTGCCGGTGACTTCGTGACCGTCCTCGGCAGAGACGTTGTGAAAGAGCACGGTGTAGGGGCCGTCGGGTAGATGTGGAGGGAGATCGACGACCAGAGCATAGGGATCGCCTGGCACGCCCCGGCTGTTGTGGAGATCGATACGCTGCCGCCCCTGATCCCAGACCTGCAGCTCGCTGAAGGCAGCTTCGATGCGCTCGGTAAACCAGACCTTGACCTGGCGCGGGGCCTGACCACCAGGCAGGCGCGCATTGGCGGCGGGAATGCTGTGGTCGTATTGGGCATGCCAGGGCCGCAGCGACGAGGCATGAGCACTGCCCGAAGCGATGATCAGGCCCAGAGCCAGCGTACAAAGCGCTCCCCACCAGCAGAGCAGACGGGGCAGCGGCGCCGGCCATGAGGGGTGGTTTCCACTCGAATAACGGCTTGGCTGATGCATTGTCGTGCCTGCACGATTGGGATGGTGGAGTGGTCAGATGGCCCCATCGGCCCTTCCTCCTGGCCAGGACAGAGCCACCTGACCACGTCAGAGAGAGGGAAAGGAACTGGATAGCAATCCGGTCCGGTCCGGCTTAGCCGCGTAGCCGCTCCTCTACTGCCGGGGTCGCCGCGCTAAGACGGCCCCCAGAGGAAGAGGTGGCCGCACGGCGCCAGGCGAAGAGGCCGAGCAGGAGGCCCACCAGCCCAAGGACAGCTCCAGTCACCCCCAGGCCACTCGCCAGCGTGGCCCGCCCTTCTACAGCCTTGAGCTGGTCAGGCGTCACCGGTACGCTGGAGGCGCTACTGCCGGCCTCTGCCGGATAGCCGGGAATGACCTTGACGTCGCTGAAGGTGTTGGGGCCGCTGGTAAAGGTTTCGTCGATCTTGAGACCCTCAAGGGTACCAAAGATATGGAAGGTGTAGGTACCTGGACGAGTGGGCATGAAATAGGCGACGTATTTGCCGGGCTGCCCCCAGCGCGCTTGAATGGGCAGGCTGACTGGACTTGCTGAGGCGAAGCGCACCTCCAATTTGAGGGTCTTCTCAGCGCCAACCACGGGATTGGCCAGCGTCGGGCCACCGCTCATGCTCATGTTCCCCATGCTGTTCTGCTGGCCCGCGCTATAGCTGCACTCGTTGCCTTTGCAGATGGTCAGGTCGAGGCTGTTTTGCTGTTGGGCATAGGCCGGTTCATTGAGGAAGCCTACAATAAAGGTGTAGGGACCGACGTGACGACGCTCGTGAGCCGAAACGACTCCTGTGGTCAAGAGCAAGCAGACAAGAGCCAGCCCCAGGGCCAGCCCTCCTGTACGCATAAGTCTCCTGATAGAGGCCATGGGTGATACTCCTTCCTTCCTTCCTTCCCTGCCAGGCTCTTCAAAAGACATTCTGCCCTCATACGCTAGCAGCAAGACCAGGTCCAGCCAGCCGCGCATGGTCAATCAGGGCAGAACCGAACGGTTTGTTCAGCGCTCGGTGGGCCAGTCGGGCCTTGTGGCCTTCTCAGGCCCTGCTCAGTCGCCGACTGTCTCCGTCCGCCGACAGAGAAGAGCATAAGATAGAAGTAAGCGCTTGTGTATTGGGAGGGTGCTCTATTCTCGGCGCAGCCAGGCCCTACGGTTTTTTCCTAACCTGGGAGCAGTCTGCCAGCAGGATCGTCGCGCAGCCTCAGCATTCTACCCGAGGGCTTTCGGCCGGAGAACGCCTCTCTCTCCCTTGAGCAGATCGGCTGCTGTGATCCAGGCGCGGGCACATGGGAAGACCAGTCCTGATAGCCAGGAGGCAAGAGGCGAAACGAGAGCAAAGAGGGAGTAGATCCCCCGGCTCTACAGGTAGGCAGGTAAGCGGGTAGGAGGAGCGTTCCTAGCCCTGGGCCTCGCCTGGCGCCGGCTGAGGAGGATGAAAGGCTATAGCCCCCGCCAGCACGAGGTCAACCAGATGCTCAAGGTAGCGGTCAAGCTGGTGAAGCATCTCTTGATAGAGATGATGGGGCGTGGCGAGCAGGTGGTTGAGCACTGCCCCGGCAACAATGTCGGTCAGCAGCGTTGCCGAGGTACCAGGCGGCAGTTGACCCCGCTCGACGGCTCGCCGAACAATGGCTCGCGCGGCCAGAATGTCTTTGGCAAAGCGCTCTTGCATGGGACCCAGCAGTTCGGGATACCTCCGCGCTTCCAGAGCCACACGCAGCAGGAGCCAGCCTTCGGGACCAAGATAGACAGCCGCCATCTGGCGCGCAAAGTCGAGAAGGTCTTGACGGACAGAGCCGCTATCACTCAGCTGCAACGAGAGCGTTCGGGCCGCCAGGGCATCCAGGAGAAGCTTTTCTTTGGTGGGCCAGCGCAGATAGAGGGCCGATTTGCCAACGCTGGCCCGACGGGCTACAGCGTCATAGGTGAGGCCCGGCCAGCCAGCTTCGTTATAGAGTTCCAACACCGCAGTGTAGACCCGATTCTCTAGCTCTGGATCACGCGGTCGCCCAACGGCGTTTGCTCTCTCAGCTCCCATATTCTCTATTGTAGCATAGTCGCTCTCTCCACCCCAGGCCATTCCCTCTCCCAACCCGCCCGGCCCCCCAGGCAACCCTTGACAGCCAGCCCTCTCCGCGGGTAAGATACGGACAGAAATCGTCCGTTTTTTTTTACTTACGCCAGGTCCAATGGATTGCGGAGGGTAGAGCCTGCGTCGAGGCGGGGATGAGGCGGCTGCCGGTAATCAGGCAGACAGTTAGAAGACATGGATAAGGGAGAAGACCCCCTTTCTCTATCCTGTCCAGCCATCCATTCGCTGTAGCTCATCCAAAGGAGGGCACTTGTCATGACGCAGCCATCGGCCAGGCCTGCCGAGGTCCCCTATCCTCCTCAGCGGCTGCACGGCCTCTTCAACCCCAAGAGCATAGCGGTCGTTGGAGCCTCGGAGAAGTCTTCCTGGTCCAGGTATCTGCATTACCTGCTGCACAGCGAGCACTTCACAGGACCTGTCTATTACGTGAACCCACGTGGCGGAAGCGTCCACGGCCAACCAGCCTACCGGCGTCTCGCCGAGGTCGGCTCAGCGATCGACCTGGCCCTGATCATTGTCCCAGCCCAGGCTGTGCTTGGGGTATTACAGGAGATGGCTGAGGCAGGGGTAGGCAATGGGGTCATCATCACCGCCGGCTTCGCCGAGCAAGGACCAGCGGGAGAGTCTCTCCAACAGGAGCTAGCGGCCTTTGCGCGTGCCCATGATCTGGCCTTACTTGGGCCTAACTGCCTGGGCTATGTGAACGTTGTGGGAGGGATCCCGGCGATGCCCAGCCCTTACCCTCCAGTAATTCCCGGCAAAGTCGCCCTTATCTCGCAGAGTGGCGCCCTGACTAGCACGCTTTTCAGCTATGCCTATCTCCAGCATATTGGGCTGAGCGCCCTTGTCAGCACCGGCAACGAGGCCGTGATCTCCATGAGCGAGATCATGGACTACTACGTGGAAGATGAAGCCACGGAAGTCATCGCCCTCTTCATAGAGAGCGTGCGTTCCCCTGAGCGCTTTCGTCAGGTTGCGCAGAAAGCCCTGGCGAGGGCCAAACCCGTTGTGGCGCTCAAGATTGGGCGCAGCGAGCGCAGCGCGCGCATCGCCCAGGCCCACACCGGGGCCTTGGTTGGCGATGACCGGATCTACGATGCCCTGTTCCGCCAGCTTGGCATCATGCGCGTCAACTCCATCGAGGAGCTGCTGATCACCGCTGGCACCCTGGCCCAGACAGGTCTTCTTCCTGGCAAGCGGCTCGCCTTCGTCGCTCTCTCGGGCGGCTCCTGCGACCTCGTCGCCGATTATGCGGAACAATACGGCTTCGAGCTACCCGAGTTCACAGAGAGCACCAGGCAGGCGCTGAGCGACCTCCTGCCAGATCTCGGTCCAGCGAACAATCCACTGGACACCACCGGAGCCGTGGTCAACCGGCCCCAGCTCTTCGAGGAGATTTTGCAGCGCGTCGGGGCCGATCCGGGCCTTGACCTGCTCGTCTGCGCGCACAGTCTCCCCTCAGAAGAGCAGAGCGAGCAGGTGCGTTCTTTCAACATGAGGCTATTGCAGCACGTCGTCGCAGGGCTAGGCAGCAGTTCCCATCCGGCCTTTCTTCTCGACTTCGTCAGCAGCGATCTCCGCGGGCCAGCACGGGAAGCTGTGGAGCGCTATAGCTGGCCGTTCATTCCCGGCGGCATTGAGCGCGGGCTACAGGCTCTGGCCAGGGCGGCATGGTGGTCAGAAGAGCGGCGTCGCTTCGCCCGGCAGCCGGTCGCCGGTTCGCGGGAGCACGAGCCATCGCCTGTGCCGCCAGTATTGCCGGAATCCGGGGTCCAGAGCTGGTCAGAATGGCAGGTGCGCCATCTGCTGGAAGCATATGGCCTGCCTCTGGTCCCGGCGCACCTGGTTCAGAGCACCGACGAAGCGGTAGCGGCAGCCAGACAGATCGGCTGGCCTGTGGCATTGAAAATTGTCTCCCCCGATATCCAGCACAAAAGCGACGTAGGAGGAGTACGGCTTAACTTGCGCAGCGAGCAGGAGGTTGCCGCCGCCTTTGCAGAGATAGTCCGGGCCGTTGAGAGCCTCCGCCCGGCAGCTCGCAGGGAAGGCCTCCTTGTCAGTCCGATGCGCAGCGATGGGCTAGAACTCCTCGTGGGAATCGTGCATGATTCTCTTTGGGGCCAGGTGTTAGCTGTCGGCCTCGGGGGCCTCTGGGTCGAGGCTTTCCGGGAGACCAGCCTGCGCGTTCTGCCGGTCTCCCGCGAGGATATCCACCAGATGCTCAACGAGTTGCGTGGGCGACCCTTGCTCTCCGGAGCTCGCGGCAGCCCACCTGCCGATATAGAACAGCTCGTGGAAGTAATCTATCGCCTCTGCCAGCTTGCACAGGCCCTGGGCCAGCGGCTAGAGGCTTTAGAGATCAATCCCCTGCGCATCCACGGATCGCAGATCGAGGTTCTGGATGCGCTGCTGAGCTGGCGCTAAGCGCCTGGCCGGAGGGCGTACGGGCCTGAGACTGCCAGGCGCCTCTGGCCAGCAACAGAAGCCGAGGAGATGAACGAGCAATGACAGAGCAGCACCAGACTAAAGCGGAGTACGGTCCCTCTATCCCTCCCAAGCCCGTTCCTATCCCGGACGAGGCCTCGCGCCCTTTCTTCGCCGGAGCCAGAGAGCAGCAGCTCATGCTCCAGCACTGCAGTGCCTGCGGGCGCTGGTTCTGGCCCGTCAAGACGCGCTGCCCTGCATGCTGGAGCGCTCAAGTGAGTTGGTCGCCCGCTAGCGGCAGAGGCACACTCTACAGCTTCGTGTTGATGCACCAGCTCTATCATCCCGCCTTTGCCTCCGAGCTGCCCTACATCATCGCGGAGATCGATCTTGAGGAAGGCGTACGCATGATTAGCACCATCGTCGATTGTCCGCCCGAGCAGCTACGCATCGGTATGCCCCTGGAGGTCACCTTCGAGCAGCTCAACGCCGAGATCACGCTTCCCAAGTTTCGACCCGCCGTCGCGGCAGAGCGCGAGCACTGAGAGCCACGACCCGTCCCAGTCCCTTGAATGAGAACAGGAGGTTCAGGTGAGCAGTTATCGATACGTCCTCTACGAGAAAAAGGACCACATCGCGTATGTGACCATCAACCGTCCGGAGGTCATGAACGCCCTCCACGCCGAGGCCAACGCCGAACTGACCGCGGTCTTTCGCGACTTTGTGGCCGATGAAGGGGCCTGGGTGGCGATCCTTAGCGGGGCGGGAGAGCGCGCTTTCTGCGCCGGCAACGATCTGAAGGCTACCGCGGAAGCCACCGCCCGTGGTGAGCCGCCGGTGGCGTCTCGGGGCGGCCCTGATGGCCAGGCAGTCTATTTCGGCGGGTTGATCGGCCTGCAGTGCCCGAAGCCGATCATTGCGGCAGTCAACGGGGTGGCCGCCGGCGGCGGCTTTGAGCTGGCGCTGGCCTGCGACCTGATCAT
This sequence comes from Thermogemmatispora sp., assembly GCF_042408735.1. Taxonomy (GTDB): domain Bacteria; phylum Chloroflexota; class Ktedonobacteria; order Ktedonobacterales; family Ktedonobacteraceae; genus Thermogemmatispora. The sequence continues at coordinate 21,790 of NZ_JBHOQV010000122.1, read as the reverse complement.
CGCCGCCGAGCAGGCCCGTTTCGCTCTGCCGGAGCCACGGGTCGGCCTGATCGCCGCTGCCGGCGGGATGCACCGTCTGCCGCAACAGCTCCCGCTCAAGATCGCGATGGGCCTGCTGCTCACCGGCAAGTGGCTCTCGGCTCAAGAAGCCGCCCGCTATGGTCTGGTGAACGAGGTGGTGCCCCTGGAACGCCTGCGCGAGACGGCTGAGCGCTGGGCCAGCGAGATCCTGGAATGCTCCCCTTTGAGCGTGCGCCTGACCAAGGAGTCCGTGCTAGCAGGTCTGGGACGACCTATCGAGGAGGCGATGGCCGCCGATCAGGAGCGCTTGCGAATCCTGTTGGCATCTGAGGACTTCCGCGAAGGTCCTCGCGCCTTCGTGGAGAAACGCAAGCCTCAGTGGAAAGGGCGCTGATGAGATTGTTCCTTCGGCTGATGGCTTGACCTGACCTGACCTGAGCCGATGCCCGGCGGCAGTCCGGCTCCTCCCCTGCTGGGGGAGGGGCCAGGATCGGGCGCGTCGGTGGGGCACGGTCGCGGGCAAGCAATGCGAAGACAAAGGAGCGTACTCTCTTCATGAGCATCAAAGGCAAATGCGCCATTGTTGGCCTGGGCATGACGGCGATGGGGAAGATCTACGGGCGCAGCGCCAGCGACTTCGCCGTCGAGGCCGTTGAGCTGGCTCTGCAGGATGCTGGCCTGACAAAGGCGGAGGTCGATGGCCTGCTGATCAATGCCAATCTCTCGCGCGAGATGCACCTTGGGTTGCAGAGCGCGCTGGGCCTGGAGAATCTGCGCCTGCTGAATGTGATGAACGCGTACGGGGCAACAGCGGGCACAATGATTCAGTATGCCACGATGGCCATCATCCACGGCCTGGCCAATGTGGTCGTGCTGGTCTTTGCCGACGCCCCGCTCAAACCGGCCCGCGGGGCCGGCGCCGCCTATGGGGCCGACCTGCTATCGCTGCGAGGCATGGAGGGCCTGCTGGCAGCCTACGGGGTCTTCGGTCCCATCCCTGGCTATGCCCTGGCTGCCCGTCGCCATATGCATCTGTTCGGAACGACCAGCGAGCAGCTCGGGGCGATCGCTATTGCGCAACGACGCTGGGCCCAGCTGAACCCGGCAGCCCAGATGCGCACACCGCTTACTATGGAGGAGTATCTGGCGTCGCGCTACGTCGTCGAGCCATTGCGCCTCTACGACTGCTGCCTGGTTTCCAACGGCGGAATTGCGGTGGTGATCACTTCCGCTGAGCGCGCCCGCCATCTGCGTCAGCCACCGGTCTATATTCTGGGCCTGGGCCAGGCCGCGCCCGGCGGCAACGAGCGCAGCGATCGCGAGCCTGGCATCTACACGGGAGCAAAGCAGTCGGGCGAGATGGCCTTGCGTATGGCCGGCATCGAGCTGCAGGATATCGACGTCTGCGAAATCTACGATTGCTACACGTATACGGTGCTGGTAACGCTGGAGGACTACGGATTCTGCGCCAAGGGCGAGGGTGGGGCCTTTGTGGCCGATGGCAAGCTGGGTCCCGGCGGCTCGCTGCCGACCAATACGGGCGGCGGCCAGCTCTCGGGCTACTACATGTGGGGCTTCACACCCCTCTCGGAGGCCATCATTCAGGCCCGCGGTCAGGCGGGGGAGCGCCAGGTCCCCAAACACGACCTGATTCTGGTAAGCGGCAACGGCGGCATTCTGCAGTATCACTCGACCACCATTCTCGGCACGCAGCCCGGCTGAGCCAGCCCGGCCATCGTGTACAATAGCAATAGCGATTGCCGGCCCTCTGCTGGGCCGCGGCCATTCTTCCCTCTCTCAGCCCGGGCCAGGCTAGACGGGTCCTCCGTCCTTGCCTGCAGGTAGGAAGGAAGAACACCTACCCGCAGGAGGGAGCCAGGTGACAAGACAGGCGCAGACGGAGAACGCTCCGGCCGATTGTAAAGCTAGCTGGCTGGCCGGCTGGCAGAGTGAAGGCAGCAAGCGTATGGAGACGCAAGATGGATATAGCTCGTGTCTACGACCCCGAACTGCTTCCCCCTCTGGAGATGGTTCTGGCTCAACCGCCTTTGAACTGGGACGACCTGCCGGGAACGCGCCAGCAGGGCCTGGAGCTTCAGCGCCAACTGCTGACCACCTTTCCCGCTTCGCCTACGGTTCACAAGGAAGATCGCCAGATGCCGGGGCCAGCAGGTGCCCCAGATGTCCCCGTGCGCCTGTATCGCCCAAGCCAGGTTCACGGTCCCTTGCCGGGACTGCTCTGGATTCATGGAGGCGGCTACGTCCTTGGCAATATCGAGCAGGATGATCTGCTCGCCCAACACCTGGTCGACAGCGTCGAGTGCCTGGTGGTCTCGGTTGACTACCGGCTGGCCCCCGAGCACCCTTTTCCGGCCGCAGTCGAGGACTGCTATGCGGCCCTCAAGTGGATGGCCACCCATGCCGATGAGCTGGGCCTGGATCGGACACGCCTGGCGATCGGCGGAGCCAGCGCTGGCGGCGGCCTGACCGCGGCCCTGGCCCTGCTGACCCGCGACCGCGGCGAGGTGCCGCTGATTTTTCAGCTACTGATCTATCCGATGCTCGATGATCGCGATGCGACGCGCTCAACGGAGATCTTTGCCGAGGCTCCGATCTGGAATCGAGAAGACAATCGCCGCGGCTGGCGCGCCTACCTCGGCGAGGCTGCCGGCGGTCCGAACGTTTCTCCATACGCGGCGGCGGCCAGAGCCGAGGACCTGCGCGGCCTGCCTCCGGCCTTCGTGGCTGTCGGAGCCGCAGAGATCTTTCTCGATGAGGATGTCGACTACGCCCTACGTCTGGCCCATGCTGGCGTCCCCGTAGAGCTGCAGGTCTATCCACGCGCTTACCACGCCTGGGATGGCATCGCCCCCGCCTCGCGTCTGGCTCAGCAGTTTGCAGCGAGCCGCGACCGCGCCCTGCGCGAGGCTCTCCATCCCCAGCGAGGAGGATAAGGCCGCCCGCGGAGAAGGAACGCGAGCGCCAGGTCCAGGCGTTTCTACTCAGGCTCGCTACGCCAGCTCGCTCTACCTGGCAGGCGAAGGAAAGCGCGGGTTCGCCTCAGCCGACCAGATGCAGGAGGCAGGTTCCATCGGCCTCGACGGTGACTGCATAGGCTTCCAGAGAGGGCGAGCCGGCAGCGAGCCAGCGCTCGCGTAGTCGCTGCACCTCCGACCAGAGAGCCTGCTCTCCATAGACTTCGACGCGCCAGCGCTGCGGGCGCGGGCCTTCGGCTTCAGGAGACAAGAGGAGCAGGCTTTCCTGCCAGTGCAAAGCGGTGGCCATGCGCCGGCTCTCGCCAGACCCGGGCAGCGGATAGAGCCGGCGCTCTAGGCCCGGAAGATGCTGCTCCAGCCAGAGAGCGAAGGCCGGTTCGTAGAGCAGCTCGTAGCTCTCCAGATCGGTCTCCGTCTCTTCGCGAGGAGGCCGCTGCCGCCAGTGCTTCAGCTCCCTGGCCCGAGAGGGCGGGAGCGGCGACAACGGCTCTCTCTCTCGCAGCTCCATGAAGAAGGCTGGTGTGCGCAGCAGACGGCCCTCCAGACGCGTTGGAGCCACTTTGACCAGGCGGAAGAGCGGCGTCGTCAGCGGACGGACGAGGTCGCCCACCACTATCCCCTGGGGGAGCAATTGCTCGCGCCAGGCCGGCGGAATGCGCGGATAGCTGCCCGTGGCGATAATGCGCTCATAAGGGGCAGCCGGCGCGTAGCCCTGCAGGCCGTCGGCGGTCACCACCCGCACACGCTCGCTGTAGCCTGCCAGGCGCAGACGCTCGGCGGCCAGGGCAGTCAGTTCCTCATCGATGTCGAGCGTCACAACCTGGCCACCAGGGGCCACTAGTTCGGCCAGCAGGGCGGCGTTGTAGCCGGTGCCGGTGCCGATCTCCAGCACGCGCATGCCTGGCTGCACGGCCAGGGCCTCCAGCATGGCCGCCATGATCGACGGCATGCTGGAGGAGGAGATCGGCTGCCCCCGCTCGCTGACCTTGGTGACCAGGGCCAGGTCGCGATAGACAACGGAGCGCGCCTCCTGCCTCACCCAGGTCCCTGGCTGCTCTTGGCGACAGTAATAGGGCACGAAGTGGGCCCGCGAGACCTGCAGCAACGCGCGGCGCACGGCTGGGGCCAGTGGATAGCCGCGCGCCTCTTCGATGCTGTTGACCAGCTCCTGGCGCTCTGTCTTGTCCGTTTCGCTGTCAAGAAAGTGTTCCAACCACATACTCCTTCCATCCATATCCATAGGCTTCCATTGGCCCGCTCGCCTTCTTTGGGCAGGTCGTCTCCCCTCACCTCACCGCAGGCCGTACCACCTAGGCAGAGGCGGCCAGCCCTGCCCTGCCGGCGCTGAGGACCTGAGCGATCGTGGCCGCAAAGGGCAGGCCCGTCTCGACCTCCAGCCACTCCCATTGCCCGCCTGGGTTGCACTCCAGAAAGACATAGTCGTCGTCCGGGGTGACGATCAGGTCGAGGGCGCCAAAGACCAGGCCCAGGCGCCGAACGACTTCAACGCAGCGCCTGGCGATGGCTTCCGGCAGCACGTGGGGACGATAGCGAACCCGGTAGCAGGCCGCCCGCCAGTCGAGGCGCGCCTCCTCTAGCTCCTGTGAGTCGATACGCACAGGCAGGACGTTGGAGCCAACGACGGTGACGCGTAGCTCGTAGGCTTTCTGGATGAGCGGCTGGAAAAGGTGGGCCGTGAGACGGACCTGCTCTAGTTCGCTCAGCCGCTCGCGCCCGACACGACTGGTGAAGATCAGATGGTAGCGCTCCCCTCCGCCGGGCAGACAATTCCCGTGCAGCGTCTTGTAGATCATCTGCTCGTGACAGACCTCAAAGAAGAAGCTGCGTACGGCGGCAGGGTCGTTGGTGACGAGAGTGACAGGCGTGCGCAGCCCCACCTCCTGAGCAACTTTGAGCTGGAGAGGCTTGAAGCTGGCGCGCCGCTGGGCATCCAGCGAGTTGACCCACAGGCAGTCGAGACTGCGCAGGACTCCCCCAAAGCCACGATAAGCCTCGTTCTCTAAGAAGAGTTGAATCAGCTCGGGAAAGTCCTCTCGCACCTGATAGTGATGGGGACGGCGCACGTAGATGCTGCGTATGGCTTCCAGATCATAGCGCTTGCCCTGATAGCAAAGGTGACCTGTCCAGCTCGCTTCCCGCAGCAGGGCCGCCAGGGTCACGGCCTGGGGAAAAGAAGCCGTGTCGAGCAGCAGGGCCGGGCAGCCGTTACGCTGCAGGGCGTGCAGCACACGCCGGGCACTGCTGTCTCCCGGGTAGCTCAGAATAAGGACATAGGATTCCATTGTCAGTCGTCGTACTCCATGTCAAAGTCCTCGTTGTGCAGAGGATTGGGCGACGAGGAATCATGACCGGTGGTATGGTAGAAAGTGATCGATCCCGCAGATTTTCCGTCCTGGCTCTCGTCTTCTTCTTCGCCTCCGTCCCCCTCGCCGCCAGCAAGGAGAAAATGGCGCTCCTGGGCAAAGAGAAAGGCAAAGGGGCCATTGGCCGGCAGGGCCAACGCCTGAGCGGGAAGGGGTAGCTGTCGAGAGGCCTCGAGCGGTCGCTTGAGCATGGGGCACTCTGCCTTTCGTTACTGCACTGGCCGTCTACTGCATCTTTGTTAAAGGGTCCGATCAATGCTCCCGTCCCAGCAAGTGGGAGGATCACCAGTAGGGAGCCGAGCCGGCCCGGATCTGCCAGCATCGAGGCACCAGGAAGACACTCCTTGGGGCGTTTGCTCAGCTCCGAACAGATGTTTACTCTGCACTATATTGTAGCACAGCGGCCAGAGTAGCCTTAATGGCTTCAGATCAGTTGTGGAGCCAGATTGAGAGGTAGACTCTTTTTAAGAGATCGCTGAAAGATGTGCCAGGAATTCACGCATCGTCAGACAAGGGTTGCCAGGCGACTTGACGTAGCCAGACCGGATCGGAAGAGGTACCAGCAAGACGCCAGGCTCGAAAAGCATGCACCTGGCCAGCGTTCGGATTGGGAACACGGATGGCCTGCAGAGTGTTACTCTGCACATCCCCGGAGCGGGGGCCCAGGAGGTTGAGCGGCTCTGGCAGGAGCTTCGTCTACATCCCTCGGACTCGGCCCCCCCCCTTCCTGCCGGCTTCCGCGCCAGCCTCGGCTGGACAGGCCCAGCCAGACCATCTCCACTCCCATTCTCATCCCCAAGGCGCTCAGACTCTGCCGCTCCCCTGGCCCCTCTAGACTATTTTCTGCAGCCTGGACGGCAAAGCGGGAAATTCCCGACCTCAAAGTGATATCAAACGGGGTCCTCGTTCGTTCTATATATAGACCCGAAAGGAAGCGGGGGTGGCCGCGAGCAAGCAGATCCACCTCGACGAGCAGCTTGTAGCGCTACCCGATTCCTGTGCAGCCTTCTCCCCATGAGGTTGCACCCGCCCTTTCAGGGATCTCCCGGTAGCAGAAGCTCCTGGGTAATAAGGGGGAGACGAGCTGGCACCCCGTCTCTCCCTTATTCTTTTTCCCCTTCCCCGGACAAGGCCGCTCTCGCCAGACCCCTCCCAACCCACTCCGGCCCAACTGCAGGCCCCCTTCTCCCTCCAAGTTTTACTACCCCAAAAAGAGGCTTTTCTGAGACAAAAGATCAGATGTGCAAGAAGTGTCATATGCCAGCTCTGCGCGATCTCTTCCATTCAGTAGCGCCTTGCGCTATACTCTCTGCTGAGCGAAGAGCCGCCGCTCTTCTTGAGCGTCTCGCTGGCGGAGAGACCAGTCAGGCAGTTGACCACCGGGAGAGACCAGCGAGTCAGCACAGCGATTCATCGAATGGGAGATCACTCGATCGAACAAAGGAGGCCATGATGCCATTTTGGGGTCTACTACGTCGCAAGCGGCCCGGCGCGCCGGCGCCCGCCTCCCAGGCGCAGCGAGAGCCGTCGTCGGAGCAGGAGCGCCCTGGCCGGCTCCAGCGCCGCTACCTGGATGACGTCCCCTACCTGCTGCCCAAGGATGAGGCAGAGATCGATCGTCTCAACTTTCAGCACTATGCCCTGATGAGCGTCCAGAAGGTCCACATCGTTGCTCCCCTGGAAAGCTATCCGCGAGCGATTCTCGATGTTGGCTGTGGCACCGGCCTCTGGGCGCGTGAAGTCGGCCATCGCCTTCCCTCCTGTCGCGTCGTGGGAGTGGATGTGGAGCCGCCGGAGCGCCTGCCCACAACGCCCGTCAACGTGCAATTTCTCTATAGTGATGTACTCAAGGGGCTGCCCTTCGAGGACAACTCGTTTGATCTGGTGCACCAGCGCCTGCTGATCTCGGCGATCCCCTCTCGCTCGTGGTCGGCAGTAGTGCGCGAGTTAGTGCGCGTGACCAGGCCAGGCGGCTGGCTCCAGCTCACGGAGACAGGTGGATACTACCACCGGCCAGGCCCCCTCTCGCTACGAGTCAGCGGCCTGCTCGATCGCGCCTTTGAACGCTGGGGCTTCGATCCTTACATCGCCGAGCATTTACCGATGTATCTTCAGCAGGCCGGGGCGGTCGAGATCGAGAAGTATGTCTACAGCGTTGTCCTGGGCGAAGGTGGCGGCCAGGGCGGACGCCTTTTGCAGAAGGATCTGCTGGCCCTTCTTCAGGCCCTGAGCGAGCGCATGGCCTCTCTTATCTCCGGCGAGGAGTGGCGCCGGATGATCGAGGCCCTGCCGGCTGAGTGGGCCACCCATCAGACTGCCTTCCAGTTCCACGTGACGGTGGGACGCAAGCCAGGTCCCTCATAGGAGGAAGCAGACCCACCCGCCATCAGACCGGGGGAAAGAGCCGACTCCACCTACTCTAGCGCCCCCGGCTCCTCTCTCTTTCTCCCCTCCCCCAACGGCTTTCATACATCCTGCACAAAACCCCTGATCCCTTATGCGTTAATTTGGCTATAGTTTCCCCCGCAATTTGACCCTATACTGCTTTACAGAGAACGCGAGGGTGCGCTCTCTGTGCATTTTGTATGAGACCAGGTGAAGCGCTTCTCATCCAGTGGCTCGCTGTCACCAGGGATGAAGCGAGCTGATCTGTTGCGCTGAGGCTTCTCTCATCGGCGAGGTCGCTGCTGTTGGCCGCCGCTTCTCCGGCACCTGCAAGGCCGCGGGCCGTGCGCTGCACTGCGCGCGCTGCGGATGTCTGGGCTGTCAGCCAGTCCTATTGCTCCGGCTGGCTGTTGGCTACGTGTTCGCCGCTGCGCTGACCCGTTGCGTCATCTGCCTGCAGATGAGGAGGCTTTTGCGCATGCTTGAAAAGGAAATGACGCCGGTTACGGCTGGCGCTCCTTCGCTCTCTGGCCAGCCGAAACGCCGCTTCAACCTGTTAGTGAATAATCCCGTGCTCGAGGATTATTCGCTGCGCTATGCGCCGCGGTCGTTCCGCCGATGGGGAACGCTGGCGGTGGCCAGCGCAGCCCTGGGCGGGATCGCTTATCTGGCCGACTTCGCCATCGGGGCCGATATCATTATCGCCCACGGCTTTAGCAACGCATTGGCCGCTATTTTGCTGGCCGCGCTGGTGATTTTTCTGACGGGCATTCCGATCGCTTACTACTCGGCTCGCTATAACATCGATATGGATCTGCTGACGCGCGGGGCTGGCTTCGGCTACCTCGGCTCGACGCTGACCTCGCTGATCTATGCGAGCTTCACTTTTATCTTCTTCGCCCTGGAAGGCTCGATTATGGCCCAGGCCCTCCACCTGTACACGGGCCTGCCTTTGCCCTGGGCCTATCTGGTCTGCGCGCTCTTGATTATTCCGCTGGTGGTCTTCGGGATGACGCTGCTGGCGAAGCTGCAGACCTGGACGCAGCCGCTGTGGCTGGTTCTCTACGTGCTGCCGTTCCTGGCGATTCTCTGGAAGGACCCTGGCGCCTTCGTCGCCTGGACGCACTTCGGCGGTCTGTCGCCAACGGGCGCCAGCCTGGTCCCTCTGGAGGTGGGGGCCGGCGCGGGCGTGGCGCTTTCGCTGATCGCTCAGATCGGGGAGCAGGCCGATTATCTGCGCTTTATGCCCGATAAGACGCGCGAGAATAGCCGCCGCTGGTGGTTGGCCGTGCTGGCCGCCGGTCCGGGCTGGGTGATCCTGGGGGCGCTGAAGCAGTTGGCGGGCGCTTTCCTGGCTTTCTATATCTTCGCCACGGTGGGTGCTCAGCTCGCCGATCAGCCGATCCAGCAGTTGCTGAAGGGCTTCAGTGTCTTGATCCCTCAGCCGTTCGTGGCACTCTCACTGGCAACCTTCTTCGTGCTGCTGTCGCAGGTGAAGATCAATGTGACTAACGCTTATTCCGGCTCGCTGTCGTGGTCGAATTTCTTTTCGCGCATCTTGCATCGCCATCCGGGGCGCGTGGTCTGGCTCTTTCTCAACGTGGGCATCGCCCTCTTGCTGATGGAGCTGAATATGTTCGCCTTCTTGAATACCATCCTGGGCTTCTACTCGAATGTGGCGATCGCCTGGATCGGCGCGGTGGTGGCGGACCTGGTGATCAATAAGCCGCTGCTGAAGCTGAGTCCCCCTTATATCGAGTTTAAGCGCGCCCACCTGTATACGATTAATCCGGTGGGCTTTGGGTCGACGCTGGTGGCTTCGGTGCTATCGGTGCTGGCCTTCTTCGGCCTCTTCGGACCGGTGGCTCAGGCTTTCTCACCGTTCCTGGCCCTGCTGATCGCCTTTGTCTTGTCTCCCCTGCTGGCGGTCCTGACACGCGGAAAGTACTACATTGCTCGCGAGAATCGCTCTGTTCAGGTGGCAGAGGGCCAGGCGCTACCGGTGCTACAGTGCACGGTCTGCGCCGATGACTATGAGGCGCCCGATACGACTTTCTGCCCCTACCATGAGGGGACAATCTGTTCGCTTTGCTGCACCCTGGAAAAGGGTTGTCATGATCTGTGTAAGGCAACGGCCTAGCCTGGTTGCCGCGCGGGCGGGGAAGCCTGGGACAGGCTCGCGGTCAGGCGGTTTTTGGGGGACTGGCGTAGCATAGAAGAGAGGCGGGGTGCATTTGCTGTGAGGCCGCGTGATGAACCGCGCTGAACTGACCTGCCCACTCCTCCCCTATGGCATGCTCCGACCGCGCCCCGCCTCTCCTTTTGCTGGCCGCCAGGCTCAGGCTGGCCTGAATGGCTTTCCTGTGGCGCTGCCACAAGAAAGGGGGTATCCGTCCAATGGCCGCTTTGTGGAATGAGAGACCACCAGCGGCATCAGGGCCAGTATCTCGAGAAAACTCGCTCCCCCTGGAAATAATGCAGGTGCTGCAACTACTGCAGCTCTGCGATAGCGCGCTGCCTGTGGGGAGCAGCGCCCACTCTTTTGGCCTGGAGACCCTGGTGGCCGAGGAGCTGCTGACGGTGGATTCTCTGGAGGGGTTCCTGCAGGCGTATTTGGAGGAGACGGGCCTGCTGGAGGGCAGCTTTTTCGTGCGCGGGCGGCGCCTGGCTGCGGTGCCAGGTCTGGAGGAGTTCCTGCCAGCCTGGCGAACGCTGAACGTTGAGCTGAGCGCGCTGAAGCCGGCGCGGGAGAGTCGCCAGGCGAGTGTGATGCTGGGGCGACGCCTGCTGCATCTGGTGCAGGATTGGCTGGGCGACGCGCGCCTGGCGGCCCTGCTGCGCCTGGTTATGCGCGAGGATGGCTTGAGCCACTATGCGCCGGCAGCGGGCCTGCTCTGTGGCCTGTTGGCGATCGAGGAAGGCCCGGCTCTGGCGGCCTTCCTCCACCAGCAAACGGCCTCCTTGCTGGCTGCCTGCCAGCGCCTGTTGCCTCTGGGCCAGCGACGCGCCATGCTCTTGCTCTGGCAGGTGAAGCCGGAGCTGCTGAGGGTAACGGAACAGGTTCTGCGCGGCCTGGAGCGCGGCGAGGAGCCGTGGCAGTTTACGCCGCTGGTGGAAATGGGCAGCTTGCGCCATCCGGTCCTGGAGACCCGCCTCTTTATCAGTTAGCCAGTGGGCAAACAAACAGATAGCGTCCGCTGGGGACCGGGAGCGCGCGAACCGAGCAGGCAGGTGGACAGACAGGTAGGCGTAGAAAAGAGGAGCTTGCAGGCAAGGAAGGAGCAAGGATCTGGATGCAGGCGCTAAGCTCTGGGCAAGGTCGTGAGGCAGCCGAGGCTGCGCCGGACCGCCGTCCCATGAGAGAGGAGGAGCCGGCAGCCACTGGCAGCGGGGGATATCGCCAGCCGGTGGTGGGGTTGCTGCGCCTGGGCTTTTGCTACGATGCGGCGGCCCGGCGGACGCGGCTCCGCGAGCAGGTGCAGCGGCCACCGCTGCAGGTGGTGCGGGCCTTCGCGACGGCGGACGGCGGGGCACTGGTGCATGTGCACAATCTGTCGGGCGGGGTGCTGGGCGGCGATCTCTATGAGGTTGAGGTCGAGGTCGGGGCGGCGACGCGCGTGATGCTGACTTCGACAGGGGCGACGCGCCTCTATCGCGCCCATAGCCGGGATCAGCCCGCCGAGCAGCGCTGGCGGGTGCACGTCGGCAGCGGAGCCTTGCTGGAGCATCTGCCCGACGCTTTGATCCCTTTTGCGGGGGCTCGCTATCGTCAGCAGGTCTCGATCGCTCTGGATGAGGGGGCCGGCCTGCTGTGGTGGGACTTGCTGGCGCCGGGCCGTCTGGCGCGCGGAGAGTGCTTCGCTTACGATCTGTTGGAGCTGACCTTCAAGATCGTCGCACCTCGGGGTCCGCTGGCCTGCGAGCGCTTTCGCCTGGAACCGAGCCGGCGCCCACCTCGCGCGCTGGCTCGCCTGGGACCGTTTCGCTACTGTGCAAGCCTCTACGTCTGCCACACGGGCCTCCCTCCCCAGCGCTGGCCGGCGCTGGAGGAGGAGCTGATGGCTCTGGCCCAGGAGCTGAGCCAGCCCGGCTGCTGCCTGTGGGGCGTGAGCAGGCTGGCGGCAGATGGACTGCTGGTGCGCGGCCTCGCTCTGGAGAGTCTGCCGCTCAGCCAGGGCCTGCCGATATTCTGGCGCCTGGCGCGGCTCCGTCTCTATGGGAGAACGGTGCCGCTGCCGCGCAAGATCTACTGATGAGTGGCTGCCTCTGTCTGTCTCTGCCAGAAGAGGAGAAAGGAGGTTGGTCTCGCGATGTATTTGACGCTACGTGAGCAGGAGAAGCTGCTGATCGTGGTGGCCGCTGAGCTGGCACGCAAGCGACGCGCGCGCGGGTTGAAGTTGAACTATCCAGAGGCGGTGGCTCTGCTGGCCGCCGAGATGATGGAGGCGGCCCGCGATGGGCGCAGCGTGGCCGAGATCATGACGCTGGGGACGACGATTTTGACGCGCGAGGATGTGATGGAGGGCGTGCCCGAGATGATCCAGGAGGTGCAGATCGAGGCCACGTTTCCCGATGGAACCAAGCTGGTGACGGTCCACGATCCGATCCGCTAGCCGAAGGGTCCCGCACAGCCCCAGGAGAAAGGAGGTGCCATCATGGAAACGGCTGAGGAGCCAGAGGCAACAGCCAGCCTGCAGGGCCTGCCGCCCGGGGCCTACCTGCTAACCGCAGGCGATCTGCCGCTCAACACCGGTCGACCGACGGTGCGCTTGCTGGTGCGCAACCGCGGCGATCGCCCGATCCAGGTTGGGAGCCATTATCACTTTTTCGAGGTCAATCCGGCGCTGGAGTTTGAGCGCTCTCTGGCCTATGGCATGCGCCTCAATATCGCCGCCGGGACGGCGGTGCGCTTTGAACCGGGCGAGGAGAAGGAGGTCACGCTGGTGGCCTTCGGCGGCCGACGGGCGATCTATGGCCATCGGGGCCTGGTCAATGGGGCGCTGGCTCCACTCCAACAGGGAGCGGAGAAGGCTGCTCCCTCTGCTTCCGCTTCTACAGGGAAAGAGGTGAGGGAAAGGCCAGAGATGGCGCAGGGAGAGGAGGGTCAGGCATGAGTCTGTCTCTGCCACGCCGGACGTATGCGGATCTCTATGGGCCAACGGTCGGCGATCGCCTGCGCCTGGCCGATACGGCTCTGATTATCGAGATTGAGCGAGATTATACGGTCTACGGCGATGAGGTGACTTTCGGCGGCGGGAAGGTGATCCGCGATGGGATGGGACAGTGTAGCCAGGCTCTGCGCGACGGGGACAGGGATCAGGAGAGGGCCCTGGATCTGGTGATTACGAATGCCATTGTGCTCGATCATTGGGGGATCGTCAAGGGCGATATCGGCATCAGGGATGGGCGAATTGTGAAGGTGGGCAAGGCGGGCAATCCCGATACGATGGAGGGCGTCGATCCCGAGCTGGTGATCGGAGCCAGCACTGAGGTGATTGCCGGCGAGCATTTGATCGCGACGCCCGGCGGCATCGATAGCCATATTCATTTTATTTCGCCTCAGCAGGTCTATGAGGCCCTGGCCAATGGGATCACGACGATGATCGGCGGCGGAACGGGACCGGCTACCGGAACCAATGCGACGACCTGTACGCCGGGAGCCTGGTATCTGGCACGCATGCTGCAGGCGGCGGAGCATTGGCCGCTGAATTTCGGCTTCCTGGGCAAGGGCAATGCGGCCTCCGAGGGGCCGCTGCTGGAGCAGATCCGCGCTGGCGCCTGCGGGCTGAAGCTGCATGAGGATTGGGGCAGTACGCCGGCGGCCATCGATGCCTGCCTGCGGGTGGCGGAGCGCTGCGATGTGCAGGTGGCTATCCATACGGATACGATGAATGAAAGCGGCTTTGTGGAGGAGACGATCGCGGCGATCGCTGGGCGGACGATCCATACCTACCATACGGAAGGGGCCGGCGGCGGCCATGCCCCCGATATTATGCGCGTGGCCGGCCTGCCCAATATCCTGCCGTCTTCCACTAACCCGACACGCCCCTACACGGTCAATACGCTGGCCGAGCATCTGGATATGCTGATGGTCTGCCACCATCTCAATCCCCAGGTTCCGGAGGATGTGGCCTTCGCCGAGAGCCGGATTCGCCCCGAGACGATCGCGGCAGAGGATATTCTGCACGATCTGGGGGCGATCAGTATGATGTCCAGCGATTCGCAGGCGATGGGCCGCGTCGGAGAGGTGGTCCTGCGTACCTGGCAGACGGCCCATAAGATGAAGGTGCAGCGCGGCCCATTGCCCGAGGATTCGATGCGCCATGATAATTTCCGCGTGAAGCGCTATCTGGCGAAGTATACGATCAATCCGGCAATTACGCACGGGATCGCACGGGAGGTCGGGTCGATCGAGCCGGGGAAGCTGGCCGATCTGGTGCTATGGAAGCCGGCCTTCTTCGGGGTGCGGCCCGAGATGGTGATCAAGGGGGGCTTCATCGCCTGGAGCGTGATGGGCGATCCGAACGCTTCGATTCCGACCCCTCAGCCGGCTCTCTATCGCCCGATGTTTGCTTCTTTCGGGCTGGCGGTGGCTACAACGAGCCTGACTTTCGTGTCACAGGCAGCCCTGGAGGATGGGCTGCCCCAGCGCCTGGGCCTGCGCAAACAGGCGGTGGCCGTCGAGGGCTGCCGCAGGCTCACGAAGCGGGATATGGTGCACAATACGGCGACGCCGCAGATCGAGGTGGACCCGGAGACCTACGAGGTGCGCGCCGACGGGAGGTTGCTGACCTGCGAGCCGGCCCAGGTCTTGCCTCTGGCTCAGCGCTACTTTTTGTTCTAGCGCCGATCGCTGGCTTTGTGCGCGGTCGGCCCCCAAGGCAAAAGGAAAAAGGCAACAGAGCAGCATAGGCGGACCAGGCAGCCTGCTTGCCTGGCCTGACCGGAAAGGGGGAAACGGCTATGACGGAGCTGCGGGAAGACAGGAAACGGGCTTTTCGCGTGGGGATCGCCGGGCCGGTGGGGAGCGGCAAGACTGCCCTGGTGGATTGTCTGAGTCGGCGCCTGCGCGAGCGCTATAATCTGGCGGTGGTGACTAACGATATTTATACGCGCGAGGATGCGGAGTTCTTGCTGCGGCAGGGAACGCTGCCGGCTGAGCGCGTGCGAGGTGTGGAGACGGGCTGTTGTCCTCATACGGCGATCCGCGACGATGTCTCGATGAATGAGGAGGCGATCGCCGATCTGGAGGCCAGTCTGCCTGGCCTGGAGCTGGTCTTGATCGAGAGCGGCGGGGACAATCTGGCGGCCTCCTTTAGCCCCGATCTGGTGGATGTCTGGATCTATGTGATCGATGTGGCCGAGGGGGAGAAGATGCCGCGCAAGGGCGGCCCGGGGATTATGCGTTCGGATCTGCTGCTGATCAATAAGATCGATCTGGCTCCTTATGTGGGGGCGTCGCTGGAGGTGATGGAGCGCGATGCGCGGCGCCAGCGCGGGGAGCGACCCTTTGTGTTTACGAATCTGCGCGGCGGCGAGGGCCTGGATGCGGTGGTGGCCTGGCTGGAGACCCAGTTGGCTCATAGAGGCGATTCGCAGACTTTGCTTCCTTCCTGATCTTTCCTCTGTTAGCTCGGTTGGTCTGCTGGTACGGGGACCAGGGCGGGCCGCCGTCGGGTGTCCGGCGGCCCTGCTCTGGTCCTTCTCTTGTTGGTTTTCGAAAGGGCCAATGGCCTTTCTGGGCGATGGTGGCGTGATCTGCCAGTTGAGGAATTATCACCATTGATGACAGAATTTCCTTCTTGCCGTGGCGGCCTCCATGCCTTATCATCTGAATTGCGCGCTAGCAGCGAATCTGTCCGCGCTTCTGTCGCCTGACCCCGCTTCTGATGAGCAGCTGATGCGGCCAGGTCTGCCCATGCACGCCAGGCCGTGTTGAGGAAGCAAGGATCGCCTCCTGACGGAGCCTGCCCGCGCCGGGCGCGCTGCCCGGCTTGAGGTCTTCTGGCAGACGGCGCCAGGGCCCCCAACGGTCCTCCGCCTGGAAAGCGGGGAATGCGCCAGGCTCCGGGCCGGTCGCTGTGCCAGCGGGCTGCTGTTTTTCTTGCTTTCTTTTGTTATCTGCCAAGGTTGGAAAGAGGCCTTTCCGCTTATGATTTCGCGCGACTCCCTCGTTCCGAATGTGCGTGTGCGGGGTTTGTTGCCCGATCAGACGGTGGAGCTGCTGAAGGTGCAGTGGCATGGCTCAGAGGTGGCTGAGGTGGTCTATCAGGATGAGGCCGGCGCGGTCCAAAGCGAGCTGCTCTTCGGCGATCGCCTGGACAGTCTGCAGGTGCTCCCCGCCGGGTCCGTCACCTGGCGCTTCGAGGCCGATAGCGCTCGCTTCCGTCTGGTGGCCGAGGCCTATCGCATCAGGCTGGCTTACCTGTTTGATCCGCTGCTGGCCGTCCATACTTCGCTCATTGAGCCGCTCCCCCACCAGATCACGGCGGTCTATGAGACGTTGCTGACGCGCCAGCCGCTGCGCTATGTGCTGGCCGATGACCCCGGTGCCGGGAAGACGATTATGACGGGCCTGCTGATTAAGGAGCTGCAGATGCGCGGGGCCCTCCGGCGCTGCCTGGTGGTGGCGCCCGGCAACCTGGTGGAGCAGTGGCAGGATGAGCTGAAGACCAAGTTCCAGCTGCATTTCGAGATTCTGACTAACGAGGGCATCGCTACTTCTCTCTCGGGCAATCCGTTCCAGGAGAAGCCTCTCCTGATCGCTCGCCTCGATAAGCTGGCCCGCGACGAGAACTTGCAGGGGCTGCTGGAAGACGTCTACTGGGATCTGGCGGTCTTCGATGAGGCCCACAAGCTGTCGGCCAGCTTTTTCGGCGATGAGGTGAAGTATACGAAACGCTACCGCCTGGGCGAGCTGGTGATTCGGCACGCTTACCATGTGCTCTTCTTGACGGCCACCCCTCATAATGGAAAAGAGGAGGAGTTTCAGCTCTTCTTGCGCCTGCTCGATCCCGATCGCTTCGAGGGCCGCTTCCGCACGGGTACGCCACGCGTCGAGGTCTCGGATCTCATGCGCCACCTGTTGAAGGAGCAGCTTTATACCTTTGAGGGAAAACCTCTCTTCCCCGAGCGCTTCGCGATGACGGTGCCTTATAAGCTCTCTCCCCTGGAGCAGCAGCTCTACGAGGAGGTGACAGCCTACGTGCGCGAGGAGTTCAATCGGGCCGATGCGCTGGAGGGGGACCGCAAAGGGACGGTGGGTTTCGCGCTGACAATCCTGCAGCGCCGCCTGGCCTCGTCTCCGCAGGCGATCTACGAGTCGCTGCGCCGTCGCCGTGAGCGCCTGGAGAGGCGCTTGCAGACGCTGCACCGGGAACGGCAGAGGAGTGCGGCGGCCCAGGAGCTGCCGTTGGACGCGGGGGTACCGCTGCTGTCGGCAGAGGCTCTGCAGGAGCTGGAGGACGAGGCCCCAGGGGCGGAGGTGGAAGGACTGGAGGAGCAGGTGGTCGATCAGGCGACGGCAGCCCGTACGATGGCTGAGTTGGAGCGCGAGATTGCCCGCCTGCGCGGGCTGGAGGAGCTGGCTCAAAGGGTGCTGCATAGCGGCACCGATCGGAAGTGGGAGGAGCTGGCCAGCCTGTTCCAGAAGGAAAAGGCGATCTTTAGCGCCGATGGCCGTCCCCAGAAGCTGGTGATCTTTACGGAGCATCGCGATACGCTGCTCTATCTGCAGAAGCGGATTACGACGCTGCTGGGCAGCTCCGAGGCGGTTGTGACGATCTATGGGGGGATGAATCGTACGGAGCGGCTGCGGGCCCAGGAGGCTTTTTCGCAGGATCCTAAGGTGCTGATTCTGCTGGCAACTGATGCGGCCGGCGAGGGTATTAATTTGCAACGCGCCCACTTGATGGTGAATTACGATTTGCCCTGGAATCCGAATCGTCTGGAGCAGCGCTTCGGGCGCATCCACCGTATCGGCCAGCGCGAGACTTGCTATCTGTGGAACCTGGTGGCCGAGGATACCCGCGAGGGTGAGGTCTATTATCGCTTGTTGAGGAAGCTGGAGGCGGCTCGCAAGGCTCTGGGGGGTCAGGTCTTCGATGTCTTGGGGAAGCTGCAGTTCGAGCAGCGCCCGCTGCGGGAGCTGATTATAGAGGCGATCCGCTATGGGGATCAGCCGGAGGTGCGCGCGCGCCTGGAGCAGGTGGTGGAGCAGGCTCTCGATCGCCGGCATCTGGAGCGGTTGCTGCAAGAGCGCGCCCTGGTCCACGAGGTGATGGATCAGGCGCGGGTGTTCCAGGTGCGCGAGGAGATGGAGCGGGCCCAGGCTCGCCGCCTGCAGCCCCACTTTATTGCCTCTTTCTTCTGGGAGGTCTTCGGTCGGCTGAAGGGTCGCTGGTATGAGCGCGAGCCGCACCGCTATGAGCTGCGCCATGTGCCTTTGGAATTGCGCTCGCGCCATCCACGGGGCAATAGTCGCGCGACGATTCTGCCGCGCTATGAGCGGATTACGTTCGAGAAGGAGCTGGTGATGGTGCCGGGGAAGCCGCCGGCTGAGTTGATTTGCCCGGGCCACCCCTTGCTGGAGGTAATGCTGGATTTGGTGCTGGAGGAGCAGGCTCTGCTGAGACAGGGCACGCTGCTGATCGATCGCGCAGATGGGGGCCAGGAGCCACGCCTGTTGTTTTTGATGGAGTACGCGGTGCAGGATGGGCGCAAGGATGAGAGCGGACAGCCTCGCGTGGTGGGACGCCAGCTTGTGTTTGTGGAGCGGACGGCTCAGGGGCTGCTGCGCGATGCCGGTTATGCTCCGTTCCTGGATTATGAGGCCCCTACCGAGGAGGAGAGCAAGCTGCTGCGCGATGTGCTCTCGGCTCCCTGGCTGCAGGAGGATGTGATCGGAGAGGCACGCTCGTACGCCATTGAGAAGCTTCTGCCGCGCCTGTGGGATGAGCTGCGCAAGCGTCGTGAAGAGCAGGTTGAACGGGTGCGCCAGGCGGTACATGAGCGCCTGTCACACGAGATTATTTATTGGGATCAGCGAGCGGTCCAGCTACAAGAGGCGGAACGCCAGGGGAAGGTGAATGCTAGCTTGAATGCTAATCAGGCAAAGCAGCGATCTGATGATCTGCATCAGCGACTGGAACAAAGGATGCGAGAGCTGGAAGAAGAGCGACAGTTGAAGCCCCTGCCGCCTCAGGTGGTGGGGATAGCGCTGGTGGTGCCAGCCGGGCTGCTGGAAGAGTACCGACGGGCGAAGGGACTGGCCGGTCCGCCAGCGGAGGAGACGGCAGCGGCTGAGGCAGAGGATCTGGGGCTGGAACGTGATCCGACGGTGGAGCGGCGGGCAATGGAGGCAGTCATGGCCTGTGAGCGGTCCCAGGGCCATGAGCCGCGCGATGTGAGCGCGGAGAAGCGGGGCTACGATATTGAGTCGCGGGTTCCGAATGAGGAGAGGTTGCTCTTTATTGAGGTGAAAGGACGCAGACGGGGGGCAAAGAAGGTGTTTACGACACGCAACGAGGTGCTGACCGCGTTGAACAAGCCGGAGTCTTTTATCCTGGCTCTGGTGCTGGTGGATGAGCAGGATTGTGAGGTCTGGTACGTGAAGCGCCCTTTTCAGCAGGAGCTGGACTTTGCTACTAGCGGGCTGATTTCGGATATCGATAAGTTGCTGCAACGGGGGGAGCGTCTGCGATGACGAAGCCGAAGAAGCTCATTGAGGTGGCCCTGCCTCTGGAGGCGATCAATGCGGCCTCGGCCAAGGAAAAGTCTCTGCGCCACGGCCACCCCTCGACGCTGCATCTGTGGTGGTCGCGCAAACCACTGGCAACCGCCCGAGCGGTCCTCTTCGCTTCCCTGGTCGACGATCCCTCGGCCCATCCGGAGCGCTTCCCCGATGAGGCCAGCCAGCAGCGCGAGCGCGAGCGGCTTTTCACGCTGCTGAGCGAGCTGGTCCAGTGGGATAATCTGAACAATCAGCAACTGTGGGAGGCCGCACGAGCAGAGATCCTGGCCTCCACGGGCGGCACGCCCCCGCCGCTGCTCGACCCCTTCGCCGGCGGCGGCTCCATCCCGCTGGAGGCCCAGCGCCTGAGCCTGACCGCTTTCGCTGGCGACCTCAACCCAGTGGCGGTCCTCATCAATATGGCCCTCATCGAGATTCCTCCCCGCTTCGCCGGCCAGGCTCCGGTTCATCCACAGGCGCGCGCAGAGCTGCTCCCGAGCCAGTGGCAGGGCGCTCACGGGCTGGCCGCCGACCTGCGTGCTTACGGCAACTGGCTGCGAGAGGAGGCCCAGCGCCGCATCGGCCACCTCTATCCGCCGGCGCGCCTGCCCGAGGAGGAGGGCGGGCAGGCCACGGTGATCGCCTGGCTGTGGGCGCGGACGGTGACCTGCCCCAATCCGGCCTGCCGCGCCAGGATGCCGCTGGTGAGCAAGTGGTGGCTTTCGAAGAGACCAGGACGCGAGGCCTGGATCGAGCCGCAGGTCGAGCTGAGCCCGGCTGGCCCCCTCGTGCGCTTTGTGGTGCGCACCGGCAAGGGCCAGCCACCCGCCGGGACGGTGAGTCGACAGGGCGCGCACTGCATCGCCTGCACTCACCCCGTGGATTTGGCCTATATTCGCGCTGAAGGGCGCGCCGGACGGATGGGAGCACAGCTGCTGGCGATCGTGGCAGAAGGGAGCCGGGGCCGCGTTTATCTGTCAGCCGATGAGGAGCAGGCTCAGATGGCCACCAGCGTTGAGCCGGAGGAGATGCCCGCGGCCAGATTACCGGAGGCCGCTTTGGGCTTCCGGGTCCAACTCTATGGTCTGACGCGCTACGGCGATCTGTTCACGCCGCGCCAGCTCGTGGCCCTGACGACCTTCAGCGCCCTGGTGCAGGAGGCTCACGCGCGCGTGGAGGCCGATGCGCGCGCCGCTGGCCTGCCCGCCGATGATCTGCCCCTGCAGGCCGGCGGACGCGGCCCCCGCGCCTATGCCGACGCCGTGGCCACCTACCTGGCCCTCGCTGTCGATCGGTTAGCCAATCGAGGATCTAACATATGCTTCTGGGATATCACTAGAGAAACCGTTCAACAACTATTCGCTCGTCAAGCGATACCAATGACCTGGGACTTCGCCGAGGCCAACCCCTTCAGCGCCTCCAGCGGCAACTTCCAGGGTGCCGTCGAGTGGGTGGCCGAGGTCGTCGAGGCCCTGCCGGCCGGACCCGCCGGCCAGGCCCGCCAGCGCGACGCCCTCAGCCCCTTCACTGGCCTTTCCCAACCGCTCATCTCCACCGACCCCCCCTACTACGACAACGTCGGCTACGCCGACCTCTCCGACTTCTTCTACCTCTGGCTTCGGCGCATGCTGGCTCCCATCTACCCCGACCTGTTCTCCACCCTCCTCACCCCCAAACAGCACGAGCTGATCGCCGCTCCCCACCGCTTCGCGGGGAACAAAGACCAGGCACGCCGCTTCTTCGAGGAGGGCCTGCACCAGGTCTTCCTTCGCCTGCGCGCCACCGCCCATCCCGACTACCCCCTCACCATCTCCTACGCCTCCAAACAGGCCGAGCTCGACTCCGACGAGACCGCCGACGAGCCAGACGAGTCTGCTTCACAGGCCGAGCCGCAGCCCGCCTCCAGTAGCCCCCGACGCCGCTCCGGCACCAACGGCGCAGGCCGACCCAACGGCCACGCTCCCCTGGTGGCCTCCACCGGCTGGGAAACCATGCTCCAGAGCCTCATCGAGGCCGGCTTCACCATCACCGGCACCTGGCCCATGCGCACGGAACTAATTACCAATCTCAAGAAAGGTGTAAATGCCCTGGCCTCCTCGATCGTGCTGGTCTGCCGCCCGCGCCCCGAGAACGCCCCCATCGCCACCCGCAAAGAGTTCCTCCGCGAGCTGCGCTCCCAGCTCCCCCAGGCCGTCCGCCACCTGCAGCGCGGCGGCATCTCCCCCGTCGACCTCGCCCAGGCCAGCATCGGCCCCGGCATGGCCATCTACTCC
>NZ_JBHOQV010000112.1:0-4767 GCF_042408735.1 Thermogemmatispora sp. | reverse complement strand
CTTCCAGGAACAGCCCCCTGGCCGGACGCGAACGCTGGTGATTGTGGACGAGTTTCAGTGGTTTCTGGGAGTACGCTGGCGGATGCTCGCGGAGCTCAGGAAATTCGGCGCGCACTTCGCCCTGGCAACGCAGTCCTTAGCGTTCTTCCGGCAAGAAGCGCAGGAGCACAAGGTGCTGGCCCAAATCCTGGCGAATGTCCAAAGCATCCTGGCGTTTGCCGGCAGCGCGGACGATGCTCAGACGCTCGCTCCCGAATTGGGAATCACGGCGGAGGATGTGCAGAGCCTCCCGCGCCATCACCGCTATGCCCGGTTACCCGTCGCAGGAGAACGCATCACCTGCTCGCTCCAGTTGTTGCTGCCCGACGCAGCGGACCCGGCCCTAGCGCTGGGACTGGTATGTCGCCAGCCCCAGAGGAGTGATCCTGGTGGCCAGGATGCTGCAGTGTGATCCTGGCGCACTGGCTGCGCAGCACGGCTACACCAGAGCGCAACTGCTCCAGTGTCTGCCGCGCCTGGCTGACTGGAGCCTCTGCCAGCAGCTCTTGCGAGGTGCTCCGCCGCGCGCCCACTCAGCTGACGGCGCGACTGCCGGCCCCGCTGCAGATCAGTGCCGCACACGGGCAGGTCCGCTGGCTCTGGACCTGGCTACGGGACTACCGGAGCGCGTTCCTGCTTGGTCAGCAGCGCTGGCCCCTGCAAGCGACAGCGCTCTTCTGGCTCGGCGTCCAGGATCTGTCAGTGGGAGCGGAGGGCAGACGGGACACCACCACGGAAGAGCAGCAAGCCAGCAGCCTCTGCAGCGTGCACCTCCCGCTGCTGCTCGATCCAGGCCTGCCTCTCGCTGACGAAGTGCAGCGACTCTGCCAGCAGGTGATCGGCTGGTTGGCCCTCCAGGCTCATGCCCAGCGCGAGCCGTGTCCGCGGGTGGGGCCAGTACTCTTGCTCCTGCCAACCGGCTCAGGGCCTGCTGCTCCGCCCCGCCGGCTCCAGCTCTGGCGGCAGGCCGCGGAACGCGCTTGTCAGCAGCTTGGCCTCTCTGGCCTCGCAGAGCAGCAGGCCCCGCTGATCCTGGCGGCCTGCATCCCTCCAGGCCCACGCCTGGCCTGGCACTCCCTCACCTGGCACGCCCTCTGGGCTGAGCGCCCCTGCTCCTTCTGGCCGCTCAGCCAAAGACACACCCGCTGGTTCGTGGCGTCCCTCAACCCTTCCCCCACGCAGCAGGCCCATCTCCCTGAGCTGGCTTCCCTCAGCACCCGGCTGGGAGCGCGCCATCTGCAGGTGCTTCGTCACGTGTTCACACTTCCCCTGGCCACCACCGACGAACTGGCAAGCGTCTTTGCACAGCCTGCACGCACCCAGGCCACCCTCGCGCATCTGTTGGCCGAGCTGCGCCGGCTGGGCTGTGTGCGCCCCATCGAGCCTCCTGCTCCCCGGCCCCAACCTCGCGGCGGCAGTCCCCACTGGAGACTGACGGAACGAGGGCTGCAGTTGCTTGCAGCAGTGACAGGCCTGCCCCTCTCTGCGCTGGCATCTCGCTCGGATGCCTGGCCAGGGGAGCAGTGGGGACAGCGGGCGGTACGCGGGCTGTGGCGTCAGTGGGAGCATACCCAGCAGCTCCATCGTCTCCTCCTGCAGCTGATCCAGGCGGCACAGCAGCGAGCGATCTGGTGGGACTTGGCTCCTCACACCCGTCACGAGGATGACCGCCTCACGGTCATCCCCGATCTGCTGTTCGCCTATCGAGACGCCCAGCGAAACGTGCTCGCCTGGATTGAGGTAGACCGCGGGACGCTCAAGCTACCGCAGTATCATGCGAAGTGGCACCGCTACCTGGCGTTGAGCCAGCGACAGGCTCGCAGACTCTCCCTCTATCTGGTCTGTCCGGATGGGGCACAGTCGCGCATGAGCCACGTGATCCAGCAGGCCACTGCCCACCAGCCCGCTGAGTATCTTGTCGTTCGACTCGCCGAGTGGGAGCAGGTGCAGCGTGCAGGAACCTCCGTGCTCCATGCTCCGCTCTGGCGCCAGATTCTGCCTCCTCCAGGTCGGGGTCAGGTCGCTTTCCTTGACCCATGAGGATCACTCACGGCGCACGCCCCTCCTGATCCTTCTCTCTGGTCAGCGCGAAGGAAGGGAAGCATCTTCCTGACGCACGCACATCATCCTCCCTCAGCTCTGGCAAAGACGTTCCTAGCGCTTCCGATTGGAAGCAGTGAGAGGGGTCAGGAGATGACCCCCCGTTCTTCCCCTTGCATCTCAGGCAGATCGCTCTCGATCAGCTCCCTTCGCCTCCGTTCCCGCTTCCGCTCCGGAGGCGCTTTGCTCTTCCGTTGCACCGAGTCTGCACAGAGAGGGTAGCGCCTTGCTTCTGAAACGAGAAGGGCAAACGAGAAGGGCAGTGGTGTGGAACGAGCAGGTAAGCCAGCGATCCCGATCAATGTAAGCTGGCAGTCATCCCGGATGGCAGGACCCGCTTCTGGAACAGACAGATGGATCGGTACGGCATCCGTGCAGCCGCACTTCTCGACCGAAAGTGAGTGTTTTACCTTGCCGTCTTGACAAACATCTTTGTCTCTGCTACGATCGGAATATCTCTTCCCTTGTATCGCTCTCATCCTTCCCATCGACGCAGAGCAGTGGTCCGCTGCCAGAGATGCTTGTTCTGCTGCCCGAGTCCATCAATCGCGACCAGTGGGGCCGATTCATTGATGGAACGACATCAATTCATTCAAACAGGGACGCAGATCCAGCAAGGGCAGATCCCCAGACGGCCATCAGTCTGGAAGCAAGAAGAAGCCCATGTGCAGCAAAGATCCTCTGCAGGAGAAGATGTACGGGCCTTTTGCCGGCTGCTGGCACGGATTCTTCTCCGCACACTCCAGGAGCAGCAGGCCTCGTCGACGCAAGAAGTCGGAGCAGGGATGAGAGCTGGGCAAGGGGATGTTCGTCTGCAAAGGGAGCCGACAGAGACACTCGCTCGCCCAGCTACGACCGAGGATCTCTCGGGAAGAGAGGGAAGGCACAGGCTCCCGTTCCAACTTCCTCGTCACAAGGTGGAGCAATGAGCAGGCTGTCTTCTTTCCTCTCCAAACTCCCTGGTCAGCCACCCAAGCTGCAGGTCGCAGGGTACGTGCGTCGCTCCAGTGAGATGCAGCGCGACAATTTCAGCCTGGCTGCTCAGCAGCGAGCCATCGAGGAGGCCTGCCGTCAGCGCGGCCTGCCTGAACCACGCTGGTATATCGACGATCAGAAGAGCGCCAGAAGCGATCAGATTTCCAAGCGACCGGCATTTGCCCAGTTGCTGGATGATATCAGTGAGGGGAAGATCCAGGTGGTGATGGTCCATTCCCTGGATCGGTGGTCACGCAATGTGGCGCTCACGCTGCAGAGTTTTCGCCTGCTTGCGAGCCAGCGAGTGGCGTTCATTGCGGTGCAGGAGCAGATCGACTATGGCACTCCCGAGGGGATGCTCCAGTTGACGATTCTCTCAGCCTTCGCGGCGTATTTTTCGGATACCCTGGCGAAGCACACCAGCAAGGGAAAGGCTGAGCGGGCCGCGCAGGGATTGCCGAATGGAGATATTCCCTTTGGCTATCGCTCAGGAGGGCCAAAGAACCCTCCCGAGGTTGACCCTGAAACCCATCCGGGCCTGCGGATGATCGGGGAGCTGCGCATGCAAGGGAGGACAAGCGAAGAAATTGCGGATGCATTGAACGGAGCCGGCTACCGCACAGGGAGTAAACGGTTCGGGCAGCGTCTCTTTACGCGAGATACCGTGAATGCTATCCTGCGGAACGAATTCTATGCGGCCTTTGCCCCCGGCGATGATCGGGGGACCATCCGCTACAAGGGCCGGCGGTTCCGTGGCCAGCACCAGGCCACCTTCACGTATGAGGAGTGGCAGCAGATCCGGACCATCACCGCCTCGATGCAGCGCGCCCCGGGTCGTGCCCGCTTGGCAAGGCGCGTCTACGAATTTGCTGGCTACATTGTCTGTGCACACTGTGGCTTGCCCCTGCGGAGCAAGCCTGGAGCCCGTCCTACCAGCAGCTACTATCGCGATCCAGCCAAATTGCGGCAGCTGCCTTGCCCACTCGGAGGCCACCGCATGGTCAAGGCCGAGGTGGTGCAGCAACAATTTGGCCAACTGCTCGATTCCATTCGTCTGCCTGAGAACTGGCAGGACGAGATCAGAAAGCAGTTGACCACCCTGGCCTTGGAAGAAGCTGGACGCCGGGCGCCGGAGCAAGAGAAAGAGCGGCTGCTGGGAAAGAGAGCACGGCTGGTGAAGCTCTATTCCGAGGGCTACCTGAGCGAGCGCGACTTTGAGGCGGAGGTGGCTGCCGTCGACCTGGCCCTCTATCAGCTCGAGCAGCCTGTCCTGGTCGGGATCAGCTGGGAAGAGATCCAGCAGGCCGCTGCGCAGCTTCCCCAGATACGGCACCTCTGGGAGCGGGCCACGACCGAGGAGCGGCGAGAATGGGTGATCCAGCTCTTAGAGCCGCAGGGGTTGTACTATGACCTGGAACAGCAAATGATTGCAGCCATCACCCCACGCCCCTCCTTTGGGGCACTCTTCCTTCAAGGGGAGGCTTTCCACACCAGTGAAAACAAGGAGGCCGTTGGCCTCCTTGTCACGAAAAAGTGGCGAGAGCGGAACCGACGGGCATCGGTCTCTCTTTCAGTAAATATCTTGCTTCACGAGAAAGATCTTCTTTTCCTCATCATATTCTACCACTTCCCCGAGCAGAAGCAGCAAGGGAA
>NZ_JBHOQV010000111.1:0-18922 GCF_042408735.1 Thermogemmatispora sp. | reverse complement strand
CCTCCTGCAACAACTGACGGTAGTGGCGTTGCAGTTGTTGCCCCGACCCATCGATATAGCGATAGGTCACATAGCGGTAGCGCATCCGCATACTGGTTTACCTCGTTTCACTCTCCTCAAACGGATCGTGAGGCGTGACCTGCGTGCAGCTTCCGTGCTCGTCTGACTGGTGATCTGCCTGCCGGCCTCAGCCTGGCTCCCTCCGGGTGTGAGCGCCCGACCGGCTTGACTGACTCCCTGGCTGATCTGGTAGCTCCCTCTCCCTGCGCTCTAAGCTCGCCGGTCGCTGGCCTGCTGAAAAGAAGGAGCGAACTGCACAGGCCAGCGGCGGCCCACAGCACAGCCAAAAACCGGCGGGAGGGAGACCGCCGCTGTCCACCGGTGGACAGCTAGCCGGCTGGCATCGCGGGCGAGGCAATGGCCCGTCCCCCAGTCTACCCAGGTCCAGGCCTGGCTCGTACACGTACCATCTCTTAATAATAAGAGGATGATAGACCAGGATCCCGCATGCCAGGCCAGCCCCAACTACTTTCCTATCTGTCTGTCTGCCCGTCTGCCTGCCTGTCGGCTCTGCCTGCCTCCGCGCTCCAACACAACAAGCCTGCTCCCGGCTCCTGCCTGCTCGCTCCTCCCTCTCTAAGACAGTGGACGGGTTCCCCCAGGCTCCCCCGGCAGTCCAACCGCTGGTCGCTGCGATCTGTCTTCGTTGCTTTGCTTTGCTTTGCTCTGCTCTGCTCTGCGGTTGTGTCTTGGGCGAGAGAAATGGAGAAGAGGGGAGGCAAGTGCATGCGAAGCCCCGTGAACCCCGTGGACGCTATATGTGCTTATAGCAGAGGAAGATCTTTTTCGCCGCTGGCCAGCGCCTTCTGACACTCCGGGCAGAGATATTCGTACTCTGAATGGCTCTCTGAGAGGACGTCGCTCTGGATGATGCGCGCGTAGCGCAGACGTGTTGCCTTATTGCACCTGGAGCAGTTGACATATGTATCCGATATAGCAGTCCTTCTGGTGCCAAGGATGTCTTCCTGCATGACCGACACATGCCTTTCTTTCTGCTTCAAAGGTCACAATCACCCGGTAGCAGCGTGGGCCAGGGTGCGATGGCGCACGGCTGTCGGCTTGGCTGTGTGCTTTTTGAGCCTGGCCCCCTCACGGGAGCGGAGTGCGTGCGTATAGGCAGGCGTGCCTTTCCCGTCTGCAGGCCAGGTCTGTCCTTCTGGCCGCCTGGCCTTTTTGATTATGGCATGCAGGCGCGAAAATTGCAAGGTGGTTTGACGTCTTCATGACGATATGCTACTATGTCTCTTGGGCTTCATTTATTTTTCGTGCGTTTTCGCAAGGTTAGCAGGCAACTCAGTAGCTATCAGGCGCGTCTTTGCTGGTTGGTTAGCTGGGCGCGGCCAGCGCCCTGAGATGAATAGAGGGCACTCCCATGATCGCGCGAACACTCTCTCAATGGCTGGCTCGATTGTTCGCATGGTGGCCCGGGAGAAAGCGGCGCTCCCAGGCGGTGGCGGCGGAGGCGAGTGGAGCCTCCAGCGCTCCCGTGCTGGCGCCGCAGCAGCGTCCTCTGCCGGGCATGCCCACCTCCACTTCTCCTTCTACGCCGGCCAGTGGCCTGGCCTCACAAGCCGGCCCCGCTTCTCGGCTCTCGCTCTCGACTGATTGCCAGGATCTCTTTGTGCCGCCGAAGCTCCCTCCTCCACCTGGAGCGCTCGGCAGCCTGTCCTTCCTCAGTCACGGTTTCCAGGGGTTCCCGGGTCCTGTGGCCGACCCCAACTCATCCCTGAGCGAGCGCCTGCCCTGGATGGGTGGAAGCGATTTCCTGCTGCCTATGGAAGCCCCAGCCTCATCGGAGGAGCAGACCGGCGAGCCGGGTGAGCCTTCTCCGATGACTCTCGTGCAACAGCGCCGTCTGGAGTTCTTGCGCTATCTGGTCAAGCGCGGCTTTGTCAATGAGGGCTTCGACCAGGAAGATTTGCCGGAGCAGTATCGCCTGCCCTGAGTGGGGCTTCTCCCCGCGGGTTGGCTGATCTGATGATGGTGGGGGGCGCGAAAGCCAGAGCGCACCCCTGAGCTTCCACGGCGGCGCGGCAGGCAGGCTGCTGGCCTGAGCCGGTCTGGTTCCTCCGGCTCAGCCGTGAGGCTCTCGCGCTGATGGAAGAAGTGGCGACGGGCGATAGTGGTCAGGAGGAAGGTGCTCCATGTAAGTGGCGTAGGTGGATCAGCGGGTCAATCACGACCACAAGAAAAAGCAAGAAGGCCGTCCGGCACTGTTCTGACCCCCGCGCGACTGATGGGTCGCAAGAGACCCGTTGTAGTGGGGTCTGGTCTGGCGCCGTACTTGTGCTCCTCGGAAAGAGCTGCCGTGGCTCTGTTCCGGGCGAATGAACGGCGGCTGCCCCCCCTGCTGCTCTCTCTGGCGGGCCAGAAGGGTCGCATGGTCGGTGACCAATAAGGGCCTGGGCCGCGTGGGTCCAAGGTGGCAAGCGGTGGGGAATGAGGCCGGTGCAGGTCGCAGGGCGGCGATCACTGAGCTGTCTTGTGTACGAAAAAGCTGCGTCAACTGTCGTGCTGGCTGGTGGGGCGGAGGGCCAGATGCGCGGAACGTCAGCCCGGTGGCTTCCGTCGGTAACAGAAGCTGCTTCTTGATGGGGGTCGCTGGCTCCTGTGTTGACGCCGGCTAGCCGGCTGACCGCTGTTTGCCTTGTGATTGATTGCGAGCGCTGCCGAAGCTATGGTGAAAGGCGATTCGATTGATCGAGGCCCTGGGTCAGGAAGGCGCTCATCAGAGAAGGGCGGAGAGCGAGGTCTGGCCGCTGAGACAGAGCGTCATCTCACCTGCCTGCCATCTCCTCTCCTTCTATCTTCCTTGCTTCCCTTCGGCCTAATCTTCGATGGCTGTCTCGCTCAGGCGCAGGACCAGGCGGCAGAAATGGAGCATGGCAGCGGCGAACTCCAGATAGGTCTCATCGCTGGAAGTGGCACTTGGGCCAGGTGTTGCACGGCGGCGTAAGGCGCGCAGCACAACCATGACGTCTTCCTTGAGGGAAGCATCGAGATCGCCGTTTTGCATCAGGCGGATCACCTGAGCCACAATTGAGTCGACTTCGCGGCGCATCAGGCGGAGTTCTGTTAACCAGGCATCCTCTTCGGCTTCGGCGGGTGGGGAGGCATCGTCCTCCCATGCGGGGACCGGCAAGGTCGTGCTCTCTCCGTTGTCCTGCCTGACATCGCTGTAGCTCGCACGCTGTTTGGCCTGGAGGTGAGTATGGGAGTCAGGTGCTTCGCCTTCGAGCGTTACCCCCAGCTCACGCAGTAGCTCGGCTAGTTCCTGTTCCCAGCCAGCCATGAGGCACCTCCTTCTGAAATAACCGCCAGGACGTCCTTGACACACCCAAAGTGTAGCACAGTGTACCATCCCTGTAAATGGGTCGAATGGGCTGAGACACTCGCCTGAATCGCCCGGGCGAAGCCTGCTTCTTGTTGAGGCTCTTTCTCCGACTGCGGCTGCTGGCGCGACAGGCTGCTCTTGCCACCGCCAGACCCGGGCCCCAATTCATCTATCTGGTCCTGGGAAGCAGATGTGGATAGATGACAGTGGACGAGGATGGATAGCCAGAGAGGCGGCGGACCAGGCCGGCGGAAGCGGAGAGACGAGGGGGGAAGAAGGACAGGAAGAGAAGAAAGTTGGCGCCGGGTGCGTCGCCTTCTTGAGGAGGCCCGGCGCCAGGGATGCGGCGAGTCGGAGCGGGCTGGCTCAGGGCAAGGCCAGGGAAGGCACCTGGGGCAGGATGGGCAGGATGGCCGAGAGCAGGAGGCCCACGGCGAGCAGGGCGATAAACCAGGCCTCCAGCTTGAGCATCTCGCGCATGACCAGGTGCAGACCCGAGGCGAGGTCGGTGCGCACGATACCACTCACCACCACCACCAGGGTCGGCAGGGTCCAGAGGGCGATCAACACCAGGTGCGGCGCGTTGTGCGGCAGGCCGATCAGAAGCAGGACAAGGTAGGCGCCTCCCAGAAGGAGCAGGAAGAGGATCCGGTTGAGACCCAGACCCAGAGTGTTGGCCAGGGTACGCTTGCCGGCCTGCGCATCGTCCTCGACGTCCCGCATGTCGTTGACGTGGACGAAAGCGGTCGCCAGTAGGCCCGGCATCAGGCTGTAGAGCCAGACCTGTCCGTCAAGCTGAGAACGCTGCAGGTAGTAGGCTCCCAGAGTGATCAGCGGTCCGTAGATGCAGAAAGCGACCGGCAGGCCGAGCATGAGCGAGGAGAGTGCCCGCCGTGTAGCGCTATAGAAGTAGGCCGCCAATAGACCGAGCAGGCCGAAGAGGAGCAGCGGCCAACCGGAGGCCAGGGCGAGCAGCAGGCCGAGCAGCGAGCCGCCGGCCAGAAGAACCATGCCAAGGGTCAGGACGCGCGTCGGCTTGATCAGGCCTTGCTGGATGAGCTTGCCCGGTCCCAGGGTGTTGCTGGTGTCGATCCCGCGGAGGTAGTCGTAGTAGTCGTTAATGAGATTGGCCCCAAGCTGCAGAAGGAGGACGGCTAGCAGCCCCACCAGAAAACGCTGGGGATGCCACTGTCCCAGGCCCAACAGTCCACGCACGTTCAGGACCTGCGCCAGGGCGAGGACGCTCCCCAGGAGGAACGGCATGGCGCTCAAGACAAGGTAGCGCGGCCGCATGCCTTCCCACCAGATGCGCAACCACTCGCTGGCGCTGCGCCGGTACTCCGCCGGCTGGGCAACCAACGGGGTCGGTGTGCTGACCGCTTCTCCGGCCGCTACCGAGTGCACCGAGACCTCGGGCTGCAGGGTGCTGAGGGTCTGCAGCGATCCAAGGGGAATGGTGGGAACCTCTTCCGCCTGGACAGACTCGGCGGTCACAATCTGTGAGCTGGCTTTGATGTCGTTCTGGCGCTGCTTCCCTTTCCCATTGCTGATCGTATCGCCAGGTTCTGTATGCTCTAACTCTTTTGCTGGCTGCTCTTTGTTCGTAAGCTCTTGCTGCGACATATGCCCCCCTTTTGCTGCGCACTTGCCGCTGGCTCCGGCGGCGCACCACCAGGTCTCTCCCTGATGGCGAGAAGACAGAGAGACGTTAGACGATAAGAATTGTGATAAATGTAATAGAAGATAACTGCTCTGATTGCACTGCCCACGGACCGCAGACCCTAAAAGAGCCTGCAAGCTGAGCAGGTAACGCCTTCGTCACTGTTAGTATACAACCTGCCAGCCAATCAGCACATCACGAAGACGCCGCATCCTTCCTGTGGAGCGCGCCCAGCAGCTCGCTGATCTTTTCCTCGAGCTGGGCTTGTCGGACGGCAACGGTGAGGTCGCCGCGCGTCTTCTCGAGGATTGCCCGTGTTGTGTCGGTTGTGCGGCGCAGGCCGCCGGTGATGGCATCGGGGAAGTCGATGGTGATCAGCAAGGCGTAGATGTCGTCCATATGCTGCAGGAGCTGCTCGCACTCGGCCAGCCAGCCGTGGCGCAGGCGGTCGAGGACGTAACGCCGCAGCTCGCCAACGGCCTCCCCCAGGCCGTTGAGGTAGGGCGCCCAATCAACCTTGAGACTTTGTGGATGGGGCAAGGCCCTCCCCTGGATCAGCGCCAGAAAGGCCGCCGCCTCGGCGTATTCTTTCTGGGCGTCCTGAACGAAGCCGGCATAGAAAACATCCGGCTGCTCGCGCAGGTCGGCCCCAATCTGGGCCAGCAGTTCTGCCGCCTTCGCGAGCAGCTCCTCGGCGGCGGCAAACTCTCGTCGATGGGCCGCCCGGATGCTGTTGGCGCAGTAGCGGATCAAGGTGCGTGCACGCGGCAGGGCCTGCTCACGTGCGGTGTTTTTCTGGTTGAGATAGTCGAGCGCTTCTTGACCAAGGCTCTCCAGGTTCTCGATCATAGTACTTACCTTCGCGGACCTCTTTTCGAATATTGCCAGTGTACCATAGATCAATATGCCTGGCATCTTCTCTGGGGCGCAGACAGCAAAAAATCCCACTCGCCTGACCAGGGAGGCCGCATGCACAGGCGAGTGGGCGACTCTTTCTTCTCTTGACTTATTTGTCTGTCTGCTTGCCTGCTGGCCGGCCCTCGGCTCTTGTGGCCTGGCCGGGCCTGGCTGGGCCAGGCTGGGAGGCTTCCTGGTGGCCGGTCAGCGCGCCGCGCGCTCTCTGGGAGCCTGCAGGGCCTATACCAGGCGTGTCACCTCGATCTCCGGTGGGAACCGCATCTGGTCAAGGTCGCCGGCCCAGAAGAGCTGCTTCATGATCTCGGCGACGGCGTAGAGGAGGTGCTGCAGGCTGACCTCGCGGCTGCGCTCAAAGGGGGCGCTGCCGTGGTAGCTGGCGAGGCTGCGGAACCAGTTGTTGATGCCCGTCCGCTCGCTCAGGCGCACCAGGTAGACTTCCATCTTCAGGGCGCCGTATTCGATGGGAACGATGATGCGCAGCTGCGGCTCGTGCTCGATGATGTCGAGGCGATAGAAGACGCCGTAGTGGTCGCGCGATGCCTGGAAGATGGAGACTTCGGGCGCCTCGTTCTCTATCCCTTCGTGCTCTTCATAAGGCTCCGGTTGCTGCTGTTCCATACTGACTCCCAGGTTGGCCAGCAAACTCTCCAGCTGTTCGTGAATGTTCATGGTGTGCGCTTCCCCTTCCTCTTTGCAGCGTACTCGTTCGCCAATGGCGCGCTCTGGCTCCTTGCTGAGGCGACCTGGCCCCTTGGCTTGGGCGCCTGGCCTGGGCAGGGGAGCGCAGGCCACCTCGCTTACTCTGTCTTTCTCTCTGGCCAACGCAAAAGCGGAATCCACTCTCAGGAACGCGGCCTGCCAGGCGGAAGCCCCGCGCTATGCAGGCAGGGCTGTCGGGGGACTTCCGCCTGCTGCCCGCTGCTGGGAAGAGGCTGCGAGAGCACGAGGAGAGATGGGGGAGCGAGCGGGTTAGCCTCCGGCTCGCCTGGCCCGGTAGCCCTGTTCCTGCAGGTAGGCCAGGATCTTGTCGCAGTGGTCGCCCTGGATCTCAATGGTCCCTTCCTTGACGGTTCCTCCCGCTCCGCAGAGGCGCTTGAGGTGGCGCGCCAGGGCCTCCAGCTCGACCTGGCCGATGGGCAGACCGCGAATCACGGTGACCGTCTTGCCGCCGCGCTGGGCGCGCTCGCGGCTGACGCGCACGCTTCCCCCTCCGGCGGCCCTGGCGGCGCTTGCTTGTGCCTGGCTCGGCTGGCTGCCCTCGCTCTGGCAGCGGCAGTGGCGATAGGGCTGGTGGCAGACGGGACAATGGGTTACTCGTCCGCCGTCGGTGCTGTAGACGAGACGATCTGGCATGCTGGGCTTCTCTTCCTTTCTTGGTTTCTTGCTTGTCCGGCTGGGGTGTGCTGGTGCTCCTTGCGGGAGGCGTGGACCTGCCCCGCTCGGCGGGGATGGCGCTCAGGCGGCGGTGCGTCGCCCTTTACAGGGGTGGGCCGGCGGGGGTGGAGCCGGCGGCGATCGGCGTTGACGCAGATGGGCGCCGAGAGAGGCACCTGCGTAGCAGAGCGTGGCCAGGGTGGCGATGCAGAAGCTGGCGGGCAGGTGCTGGCCTGGCCCCAGGAAGGCGATGAGGAGTCCGCCCCAGGTGCTGCCAAGGCCCAGCAGGATGGCCAGCAGGAGGGCGCCCGCCGGCGAGGCGCTGAGCCGTTGGGCGGCTGCCGCTGGGGCAACGAGGAGAGCGAAGACAAGCAGGACGCCGATGACGAGGACGCTGATGGCGGTGGCAAGGGCCAGCAGCAGGAGAAAAAGGACCGAGAGGAGGCGCACCGGCACGCCGCGCGCTTCGGCAACCTCGGGATCAATGGAGGCGAAGAGCAGCGGTCGGTAGAGGATGAGCAGGACCAGGCTGCAGCCCAGGGCGCAGCCCAGGCTCAGCCAGACGTCCCCACGGCTGACGCTGAGAATGGAGCCGAAGAGAATGCCGACGCCGGCGCTGGCGTGGCTGCCGCTGCTGGCGGCGTAGAGACTCAGAAAGAGGACGCCTAGCCCAAGGGCGAAGGAGAGCACCATGCCGATCTCGATGTCGCGCCCCCTCAGGCGCTCTCCAAGCAGACCAATGGCCAGGGCGGCCAGCAGGCTGAGGAGAAGCATGCCTGGTAAGGGACTGAGGCCCAGCAGGGCGGCTCCCGTGGCTCCGCTGAAGCCGATGTCGGTCAGGGCTTCACCGGCGAAGGTCTGGGCGCGAAGGACGAGAAAATAGCCGACTAAGGCGGCTGCGATGGCCACACAGCCACCGGCCAGGAAGGCGTTCTGGATAAATTCGTGCTGCCAAAGGGTGCCGATGTTCATGGCCGGATGCTCCTCTCTGGGATGTCGTTGCTGGCTCTGGAACTGACGGGCTGTGGGCGTCCCTCGCCGCTGGCCGCCGCCCAGGCCGGACCAGCGGGCCGTCGCCTCCGCTGCCTGCCCGGTGCCAGCAAACGCACGGGCAGGTAGACGCTAAAGGAAAGGAAGGCGATGAAGAAGCTGACAGGAATGGTGCCGCTGAGGACCGCCAGCAGCAGCCCCAGCCAGGTGTAGAGCAGTCCCAGGACAATCGCCAACAGGATGACTGCCCACGGACGCAGGGCCAGCCGCCCAGCGGTGGCCGCCGGCCCCACGAGCAGGGTGAAAACCAGCAGGGCGCCAACGATCTGTACGGCGATGGCGATGGTCAGAGCGACCAGGATGAGGAAGGCGATGGACAACAGGCGCACGGGGACGCCGCGCGCCTCGGCAACTTCGGGATCGTAGGAGCTGAAGAGGAGAGGGCGGAAAAGGGCCAGGATGCTGAGGAGGATGAGCAGGCTGACGCCAAGGCTGAGCAGGACGTCAAGATGGCTGATCCCCAAAATGGTGCCGAAGAGGATGCTGTAGACACGCTCGGCGTAGCCGCTGTAGAGGGAGAGGAAGAGCAGGCCAAGGGCCAGGGCAAAGGTCATGAGGATGCCAATGGCCAGGTCCCTTTCGCGCAGGTCGCGCCCAAGCAGGCCGATGCCAACCGCTGCCCCGATGGTGAAGACCAGCAGCCCAAAGATGGGGTCGAGACCGAGCAGCACGGCGCCGGCCGCCCCCGCAAAGCCAATGTTGGGTAGGGCATGGCCGGCAAAGGTCAAGCCACGCAGCAGCAGGAAATAGCCTGTCACGGCGGCTACGATGGCAATGCAGGTCCCGGCTAAAAAGGCGTTTTGGATAAATGGATAGCTCAAAAGACCTAACATGGTGCTTTCGCTCCTTTTCTCTCCCCTTGCTGGCTGGTGGCTGCCCGCCCTAAATGTCAACGCCTACTACGAAGAGTCGTCCCAGGGCCTCAACGACCTCGACCGGCGCCCCGTAGAGGGCGCTCAGGGTGGCGCTGGTGATCACCTGTTCCGGCTTGCCGATGGCGGCGTGTCCGCGGGCCAGATAGAGGACACGGTCGACGACCGGCAGCAGGGGGTTGACGTCGTGGGTGACCAGTAAGACGGTCATGCCACGGGTGCGAGAAAGGCGGGCGATGAGGGCGATGATCTCTTGTTCGTGGCTGATGTCAAGGTTGGAAAGCGGCTCGTCGAGCAGGAGCAGGCGAGGCTGGCTGAGGAGGGCCTGAGCGATGAGGAGACGCTGCTGTTCGCCTCCCGAGAGCTGATTGACGGGCATGTCGGCCAGGGCCAGCGCGTCGACCTCAGTCAGGGCTTGCTCGATCAATGCCTGGCGCCGCCCGCCGGCTCTGAGCCAGCCCGGCCCCCAGCGGTGGCCATCGAGGCCGAAGCCGACCAGGTCGCGCGCGCGCAGGCTGATGGCCCCTTCCAGAAGGCGATGCTGAGGGGCGTAACCGATGAGTCGGTTGCCACGCCGCGGCGCCTGCCCGAAGATACGCACCTGGCCTGCGCTGGGTCGAATCAGGCCGAGCAGCACCTTAAGGAGAGTGCTCTTGCCGGCGCCGTTCGGCCCCAACACGGCGATGAATTCGCCCGGACCGATGGTAAAGGTCACATCCTGGAGGATGCTCCGCCCTCCCAGGCAGACGCTGACCCTCTCTAGCTCGATCACTGGTCCTGCTGGATGAGCTGGCTGCTCCTCTTCCGTTGAGGTGGGGGCGAGTGGCCCCAGACCGGGAAGGCTGAGGCGCTGGTCGTGCTGGGTGCTCACTGTCTACGCTCCTTTCCTGCTCTTCCTGTCCTACGCTAATCGACTGCTCTCACTCCCAAGGGCTGGGCCTGAGCGGGGCCTGTCTCCCTCTCTCGGCCCGGCTCAGGCTCTCTTCCTGATTACTGGCTGACTGACTGGCTCGCCGACTGGTGACTGACCTCTCTCTCGCTCAGGCCGTTTGAGCGCTCTGTAGGGCGCTCTCCAGGGCGTTGAGTTGCTCAAGCATCCAGGTCTGATAGCTTTTGCCCGGGGGCATGGTCTCGCTGACGGCTACCAAGGGTATGTGATGCGCCTGGGCTTCGCTGCGCAGCTTGCTGGTGATGGCCGTGGCAGTCTGCTCATTATAAATCAAAACTTTGATGCGCTGCTGCTGGATCTGGCTCTCAACGGTGACTACGCTGCTGGCCGGGGGGTCGTTTCCCTCAGCAATGGCTTTCTGGAAGTCGAAGGGAGTGAGGACCTTCAGCCCCATCAGCGTGCTCTGGTAGAGAAAGAGGGTCTCGGTCAGGCCAACTGGCGTGCCGCTGTAGCGCGCTTTGATCTCGGCCAGCTTGCTGTTGATCTGCTCTAGTGAGCTGAGGAAGCGCTGCAGGTTCTGGTTATAGCCGCTGGCATGGGCCGGGTCGAGCTTCTGAAGGGCCTGGGTAATGGCCCTGGCAATGGCGGCCATGTCGGTGGGACTGTACCAGATGTGCTCGTTGTCTTCTAGCTTGACAGGGGCCAGGTCGTACCCCTTGAGAACAATGCGCCCTTCTTGGGGCGCTGCCGCCAGTAGACGGTCGATCCAGCTATCATAGCCGCCACCATTGGCAATGACTAGCCTGGCCTCGGCTACGGCGGCGGCGTTCTGGACGTTGCTTTCGTATTCGTGAGGGTCGATGTTGGGATCGCTCAGGATGCTGGTGACGGAAACCCGATCACCGCCCAGTTGGCGCGCCAGGTCACCGTAGAAGTTCTCCGCCGCTACGATGGCCAGCTTCCCCGCGCTCTCTCCGCTGCCGCCAGCACTCAGACCACCCGCGCTGCAGGCGCTCCCGAGCAGGCTGAACAGCAATGTCCCAAGGATAAGCCAGAGGCGTGCCCCATGGCGCTTCTTGTGCTGCATGCCGCTTGCTCCTCTCCTGACCACAAGCCCTCTCCGAGCTTGCGGCGTTATTGAGACGCTATCTCTCTTGCTGAGGAGCATACCACAGGAATAGAGCGCTGTCAATGAGATAGTGTCTCAACAAGTGGAGGCCGTAGCAGGAGAAGCGAGCGCAGGAGGGAGAAAAGCCGCATCGGAGGGCGGTGAACGAACTCCGCCCTCTCTCGCGGGCCGCCTGGTGGACTGGCCGTCGGCCTGTCTTGCGGGCTGTCTTGCTCGCTTCTCGACACGGTCAGAGGGTGTGGCATATCATGAAGTTGTGGCCGGGGCCAGGGGCGGCGCTGCGGCTCCTTCGCCAGGGGGGCTGGGCGCGGGCTGCCTGGCCGGGTTGCTGAACTGGAGAGAGGGAGCGAAAACCAGTGATGTTCATTGTTGATGCCCATCAAGACATTGCCTACAATGCCCTGGAGTGGGGACGTGATGTCCGCCGGTCGGTGGCCGAGACGCGAGAGCTGGAGGCCCGCGAGCACCCTGATTACTGTCGTGAGGATGCCCAGGGGGGCATCTGCATGGTGGGGCTGCCGGAGCTGCGCCGCGGGGACGTGGCCATTGTCTTCGGCACGCTTTTTGCCTATCCCCTCCTGGTGGGTGTGGGGAAGGGCGTCAATGCCCGCTATCGGCTGACCCAGGCCTATCGCGAGCCAGATGGGGCCTGGCGAGTGGCGTGGGGACAGTTGGACTACTATCGTCGGCTGGCGCAGGAGGCTGGTGTCTGCTTGCTGCTGACTCAGGAGGATCTGGCGCGCTTCATCGGGGCCTGGTCGCAGAGCAATGCGGCTGATCCGCAGCGCCCCTTTGGCCTGGTACCCCTGATGGAGGGGGCCGATGCCGTGCGCCGACCCGAGGAGGCGGAAGAGTGGTTTGCGGCGGGTTTGCGCTTTCTGGGGCTGGCCTGGGCCCATGGCTCCCGCTACTGCGGCGGCAATGGGCGGCCTGGCCCTCTGACCGCGGAGGGGCTGAGCCTCTTGCGTCATATGGAGCGTCTTGGCCTGGTGCTCGATACCAGTCACCTGGCCGAAGAGAGTTTCTGGCAGGCCCTGCAGCATTTTGGCGGCACAGTCGTGGCCAGCCATAGCAACTGTCGGGCTCTGGTCGATAGTCCTCGCCACCTGAGCGATGCTATGATCCGCGCCATTGCTGAGCGCGGCGGCGTCATTGGGATCGCGCCGATCAATCCTTTTCTCTACGCTGACTGGAAGCGCAGCCAGCCTTTCCCGGTCTCGCTGCGTCGCGTGGTGGAGCACATCGATCATATCTGTCAGCTAACGGGAAGCGCTAACCACGTGGGGATCGGCAGCGATCTCGATGGAGGCTTCGGACGCGATGAGACGCCCGTGGAGCTGGAGACGGTGGCCGATTTTCCACGCCTGGCGGAGGCTCTGGCGGCGGCTGGCTATGCCCAAGAAGATATTGTGCGTATTATGGGGGGCAACTGGCTACGCTTGCTGGAGCGCGTTCTGCCACCCGCGGGCCTCTGACCTGCCATCGTCAACCGTACAGTGAAAGGTAAGCCTGGATCTGTTGCAGGAGCTGCTTTGATGAGTGATCCATTTGCTCCAGACCTGGCGCGCCTGAGGCGCTTTCAAGATCCCGCTCTGGTCAGGCGCTACCATTTGCGCCCCTCCTACCCGCCAGAGACCTTTCTCGTCCTCAACGAGTTGATCGTGGATGAGCCGCGCGTGGTGCTTGACCTGGGCTGCGGAATCGGCACTATTGCTCGTCCGCTGGCTGCCCTCGTTGAGCGCGTTGATGCGGTCGATGTCTCGCTGCCGATGCTGGAGCGTGCCAGGGAGCTGCCCGGGGGCGAGGCGCCGGGGATTCGCTGGATTCATGGCCGGGCTGAGGATGTGATCTTGACGCCTCCCTATGCTCTGGTGACGGCGGGCATGTCTCTCCACTGGATGCATTGGGAGCAGGTTCTGCCCCGCCTCGCGCGTGTCCTGACGCCGCGGGGCCTGCTGGCTATTCTCAATGTGCAGCAGTCTGGCCCCTGGCAGCAGGCGTTTCTCCGGATCCGCCAGCGCTTCGCCCATGAGGCGCCTGGGCCGCGGCTGAATCTGGTCGCTGAGCTGGAGCGGCGGGGACTCTTTCGCCTGCGCGGCGAGCACCGCAGCGCGCCGAGTCTGATGCAGCAGACGATCGAGGATTTCATTGCCGCCCAATATGCCTATAGCTCGCTGGCGGCGATGGAGGCGGCCCAGGCGGCCAGCTTTGAGCGGGAGATGCGGGCCTTGCTGACGCCCTTTGCCCGGGATGGTCTGCTCAGCTTCGAGGTGGTGAGCACGATCACCTGGGGCCAGCCTTGCTGCGCCGAGGGCTGAGGGGTCTGAACTGGACTGGATTGGACTGGCGATCAGGCGCTGAAACGCTTTGGGCGCGCTCGCGGTGTTAGCATACGAGGAGGTGGGGTCGACGACTCCCGGCTCAAGCCAGGAGCGTGCCCACAGTCTGATCGGCCCGGGCTTCCGGGCTGGTTGGCCGCAGCCCACTGCCCCGTACCGGAGGACAGTCGAGCAGCCCTGGCCGGGTCGACCCGCTTTCCCCTGTGCGAGGTGAGGCGAAGCCGTTGCTGCCCGCTGGTCAGTGCCGTTGGCCGCATGGGGAGCGGGATACCGCCAGAGAGACGGCGGTGTCGACTCCATGCGGAGCGCCCGGAGCGAGGGGGCCGCCTTCCTCCCCTGGCCGAAGCCAGGGATCCCCAGCGGCCTGTCTTTATGGAAGAGGGGAGCGCGCTGCGCTTCACGAGGAGGAGCACGAGACCCTGTGCGTTCAGCGCCAGAAAGCAGAGGAGGCCGATGTCCGTACCACCTGCAAGGATTGCCGGTCGCTATCAGCTGCTGTCGCTCTTAGGGCGGGGCGGCATGTCAGAGGTCTATCTGGCCTGGGATCAGGAGCACGCCTGCGAGGTGGCGCTCAAGCTTGTTGATGCTCACCAGGCCGAGTATCGTGCCCGCTTTCAGCGGGAAGTTGCTGCTTTGAGCAGGCTACACCATCCACATATTCTATCTGTTATTGATTATGGATGTTCCGAAAGCTACTGTTATATTGTGATGCCCTATATAAGGGAGGGCAGTTTGCGGGATTATCTGGCGGCTCGCGGTCAGCTAAGCGTGGAAGAGGCGGGGCTGATTCTCGCTCAGGTGGCTTCCGCCTTGCAGTATTTGCATGAACGGGGACTGCTTCATCGTGACATCAAGCCGGGCAATATCTTGCTTGCCAGGACTGGAGGGGCGGCAGGGTCGGAGGGGGAGGAGCCGACGCCGGCCCTTCATACCTATCTGGCCGATTTCGGCCTCGTGGGTCCCACCGACGAGGCCGGTCACTTGAACGAGCGCCTGACGGCCAGTGGTTGTCTGATAGGAACGCCCGATTATCTGGCACCTGAGCTGGCGGAGCAGGCCCCGGCGGTGACCAGCGATGTCTATGCCCTGGGCGTGGTGCTCTACGAGATGCTTACGGGGGCGGTTCCCTTTAAGGGACCTACGCCTCTGGCCACGCTCTGGCAGCATCTGCATGCCCCCCCGCCCTCGTTGGAGAGGCTCAATCCAGCTATTCCGCCGTCGGTGGCGGCGGTCGTGCTCAGGGCCTTGGAGAAGGACCCGGCTCGCCGCTTTCCCTCGGCCCAGGCTCTGGCCCGGGCTTACGAGCAGGCTCTGGCCGGCCTGGCTCTTGAGGAGACCTTGCGTCTGGAAGTTGTGCCGGGGCGGCAGCCGGCTGCCGCCCTGACTCCGCTCTCTGCCGAGGGAGCTGGTCGCGAGCGGCGGCTGCTGGCTTTGGGACTACTGCTGGCGCTGGCTACCTTCTCTTGTGCCCTCATTCTCAGTTCTTACGCTTCGGCTCCCCCCACGACAGGAGGGGGAAGGCAGTCGAGTTCGGGTACGCCTGTTACTGTCACGGCGCGCCCGCCGGCCTCGGCCACGCCTCCGGCTTCCTCTGGCTCGCTCCCGTCGGCGGCTACGACGCCGGTCCCTACGCCGACGGCTCCGGTGGGGACCACGCGCCAGACCGGCGGCCAGTCACCGGCGCCCTCGCCTTCTTCGGCGGGTGCTGGTGGACAGCGCCACGGTCGACCTGACCCGCCTGGCCGGGGGCATGGAAAGGGACATGGCGATGCTGGTCAGTCGAT
This sequence comes from Thermogemmatispora sp., assembly GCF_042408735.1. Lineage (GTDB taxonomy): Bacteria > Chloroflexota > Ktedonobacteria > Ktedonobacterales > Ktedonobacteraceae > Thermogemmatispora. The sequence goes on along the minus strand of NZ_JBHOQV010000111.1, from coordinate 3,513 downwards.
CCGGGCAGGGAAGCCGCATGCTGTCAGCTCTGGCCGTCTGCCGCGGAGTTACAAAAATCTCACAATCTAGTAGAAAGTGGTCGAGATTTTTGCAAAATTTGCCGCCGCCCTGGCTTCCACGCTATCATATGACATGGCAAGGGGCGAGGACCTCCAGACCTCCTCGCCTGATCCTCATAAGAAAGGACTCCGTTTTCCGGGATCGTCTTATTCTATGCAGACTGAACAAGAGCATCACTCGCAGGTGGAAGGCGCGGGGCCGGCGGCCTCTACGGGGCTGGCGCGTTTCCTGGCTGCCTGCCGTGGGCAGCAGCCCGACGCCACGCCGGTCTGGTTTATGCGCCAGGCCGGACGCTGCCTCGCCGAATACCGTGAGCTACGCAAGCGCTACGACATCCTCACGATGGCCAAGACGCCTGAGCTGTGTGCCCAGGTGACCCTCATGCCAGTCGAGCAGCTCGGGGTCGATGCGGCAGTTCTCTATGCCGACATTATGCTTCCAATAGAGGGCATGGGGGTCTCGCTGGAGATCCAGCCTGAGATTGGCCCTATTATCCACCACCCAATCCGCACGATGAGCGATGTGGCGGCCCTGCAGGTACGCGAGCCGGAGGAGGCCACACCCTTTGTGCTGGAGGCTATCCGCCTGGTGCGGGGCGAACTGGAGGGGAAGAAGGCTGTCATTGGCTTCTCCGGGGCTCCTTTTACGCTGGCCTGCTATTTGATCGAGGGGCGTCCGTCGCGTGACTACACCCAGGCCAAGGCGGTGATGTATGGGCAGCCAGCCCTCTGGCATGCTCTCATGGAGAAGCTGACCGAGGTGGTGACGCGCTATCTGCTGGGGCAGATCCGCGCTGGGGTGACGGCCGTCCAGCTCTTCGATAGCTGGATCGGAGCCATTGGGCCGGAGGCCTACCGTCGCTATGTGCTCCCCTATAGTCAGCGCATCTTTACGGCGGTCAAGCAGACGGGCACGCCGAGCATCCATTTCGGCACGGGTAACGCTGCCTTGTTGGAGCTGCTCGCTGAGGCGGGGGGCGATGTCATCAGCGTGGACTGGCGCGTCAATCTCGATGCCGCCTGGGAGCGCATTGGCTACGGGCGCGGTATTCAGGGCAATCTGGATCCGGTCTTGCTTCTGGCCCCCTGGGAGATCCTCGAAGAGGGGGCGCGCGATGTGCTGCGCCGCGCCGGAGGCCGACCCGGCCATATCTTCAATCTGGGACATGGGGTGCCTGCCGAGGCCGATCCGGCGGTGCTGCGCCGTCTGGTTGACTTTGTGCATGAGGAGACGCGCCGCCACCAGGGATGAGAGGGCGACGCGTCAAGGCGACGTTCGCATGCCTTGATTTCTTCGCTTCCCGGGTGCGCGTTCAGGATTCATCAGCCGCTGCTGGGTCCTGCCGCTCAGATCAGGGACTCCGCGCTTCCTGCCTTTAGTTTTTGTAGCAGGAACAGTATAAGCAGCAACAAGCGAGAGAGCTGAGTGAAATCTCTTATCTCAAGAGAAGAGAGGGATAGACTTCGATGGAGAGCGTCAAGCGTGTCGGCGTGGTCTTGATGACCTATGGTTCGCCGGCCACTCTCGATGACGTTGAGACCTATATGACGAATGTCCGCGGTGGGCGCAAGCCTGAGCCGGAGCTGGTTGAGGAGTTCCGGCGCCGCTACGAGCTGATCGGTGGCTCGCCGCTGATCGCGATCACTCAGCGGCAGGCCGCCGCGCTCGAGGAGGAGCTGAATCGGCGTTACCCGACTGGGCCGCGCTTTCGGGTTGTGGCGGGGATGCGCTTCTCGCCGCCGTTTGTGGCCGATGTGGTGCCCGAGGCAGCTCAGGAAGCTCAGGCGCTGATCGGCCTGATTATGTCGCCGCAGTATTCGCCGATCATTATGGGCGGTTACGTCAAGGCTCTGCAGGAGGGCGCGGCCCGCTTGGGGCGCGCGGATCTGCTGGTAAGGGTGGCTGAGGATTGGCATCTGCAGCCCGATTTTATTGGGGCCCTGGCGGGGAGAGTGCGTCAGGCGCTGGATCGTTTCCCTCCGGAGGTGCGCGCGCAGGTGCCGGTGCTTTTTACTGCCCATAGTATGCCGAAGCGCGTGGTGGATGGGGAGCCGGGCTATATTGCGGCCCTTAAGGAGACGGCGGCGGCGATCGCCGGGCGGCTGGGTTTGCCATCTGAGCGCTGGCTCTTCTGTTATCAGAGCGCCGGCCATACGCCGGAGGAGTGGCTGAAGCCGGATTTTGCCGATGTGATGCCGGAGTTGCGGGCGGCTGGCCATACACACGTCTTGATGGCGCCGGTGCAGTTTCTGGCCGATCATCTGGAGATCCTCTACGATATCGATGTGGGAGCGAGGGAGCAAGCGGAGCAGGCAGGATTGCACTTTGCACGCATCGAGTCGTTGAATGTGGAACCGCGCTTTATCGCTGCGCTGGCTACGGTGGTGGAGGAGACGCTGCACGAGGCTCTGAAGGAGCTTCCATCGGCGGCGCAGGCGCAGGCCCGCTAAAGGTGAGTTGGTGCTGCAATGCCGGGTCGGAGAGGCCAGGCGGGGAGCAGCGGGAAGATCTGGGCCGGTCTCGGGCTTTCCTGCTGCTCCTGGCGCAAGGCTTTCCTGACCCGGCTGGTTGTTTGTGGGAAGGTCATGGAGGCTCCGCCGACGGCCCGCCTTTGAGGGCTGGGTCGCCAGGTTCTGGCTGCAGTCCTTGGGCTCGCGGCCTGAGGTTGGCGCCTGGCGATTCGGCTGGTGATCTGCTTGCTGATCTGCGCCACCTCTAGGAGGCGTCCCGACAGCTCAGGACCCCAGCCCGCTGGCTGCATCTCGCCCGTGGCAAAGAGAGCGAATTCTGTACCCAGCGCCTGCGCAGCGCTTCCTTAGGGAGGGAGAATAGACGATCTGATCGGCTGGCTTGTTGCTCTGCAGAGAATCACGCGTGATGTACCTCCTCTCCGCTGGGGAGGAAGGGTGGGTAGCGGCTTTGCTTGTTCTCAGCCGTGGAACGCTCCTCTGGAAGAGGAAAGGGTAAGGGTTTGTGATGACTAGACTGATTATAGTCTATAGGCTGATATAAGTCGATATAGGTGACGGATGGAGAGCGGGTAGATATTGAGGAAGCTGGCGGGGGAGGAGGGAGCAGGGGAAGGAAGAGAAAGGTGGTGAGGGAGTCTGTGCTGTCGCTGGCTGGCGATTGGCTGGTTGAGGGGAGAGGTTGGTCGGGTCCGGGATGGTGTGGTTGGGCCTGGAGCGCGGTGTAGTCCCCATGCCAGACTGGCCACGCTTCCCTCGCCGGAGGTATGGTCGCGGTGGCGTGGTGGCCAGGATACAGGAGTGCTAACGCTTGGGATGAGAGGGTGATCTGTATCTGCTGAGGAGAGGAGCCGATGCGCGCCGGTTCTCTCCCCCCGGTACTGACCCGGGGGGAGAGGGTTAGGGGGAGGCACGCCAGGGGGGGCGGTGGGCAGGAGTGAAAGGAGCGAGGAAGAGGAAGGTGTCGGCGTCGATGCCGGGGGC
>NZ_JBHOQV010000110.1:0-52573 GCF_042408735.1 Thermogemmatispora sp. | reverse complement strand
AGGCGAAGGTGTGCGAGCCGTTCTGGGCCAGGGCATTGACCAGCGAGGCGTTTGCTACTGGGACATCGTAGCCGCTGCTATCCATGCCGGCCCCGTGCAGCAGCACCACCGGGAGCTTGGTATCGCCCCCCGCGATCCATTTCTCGCGGATATAGAGATCGACAGTTGGCTCGCTGCGCAGAAGCGTTTCACGGATGGTATAGGTGTCTTCTTCGCGCAGTTCTTTCCCGATTCGAGATTTCTCAAGCTGCATCGGTCTATCTCCCTGAGTGCATCTGTGATGATCGATAAAAGAGCGCAGAGTGCAGATCTGCTCTTTGGCTCTCCTTCTCCCGGCGTTGGGAGCAAGGAGTCGCCTTCTCTGGAGTGCCGTCTGCTGCCATGGCCGGGCCTAGACTTGCGGTTCTGGATCATCGACCGCCGGGGCCTCAATTGTTTCCCCTGGGGAGATGGTTGCAGCCTCGTAGCTGGCCTCGGAGCTGCTCGGAGTCGCCAGGTGCTCTGGCCCGAAGGCGCCGATGCGCGCCGGTAGAGCGGGGTCGGTGCGTACGCGCCACCAGGAGTAAAGCAGGGCGATGATCAGCAGGGCCAGAGTAATCCAGGGGAAGAAGCTGTAAGGAGGCTGCTGACCAGGCTGAAGCAAGGCCCAGAGAGGGAGCGCGATGCTGACTGTGCCGAGCAGCGGGAGCAGGTAGCGCCGCAGGGGCGAGAGACCCAGGCCGTGGTTGAAAATAACGGCCACGTTGACGGCTCCGTAGATCAGGATGAGCGGAATGGTGCCCAGCGTCGAGAGGTAGCCGAAGGCGACAAGCCAGTCCCCACTGATTAGACCAACGACCAGGGCCAGTACCAGGGCGAGCGCGAAAGGCAGGGTCAGCGCCAGGGTTGGAGTGCCGAAGCGGCGAGAGACCTGGGCCAGGGCGTAAGGAAAAAGCCTTTCGCGGGCCGAGTTGAAGATAACGCGTGACAGGTTGTTGGTGCCAGCGAGCATGGTACCGGCGACACTGGTGAATCCGGCCAGGGCGGCAAGAATGGCCAGGGGACCAAGGTAGCGCTGGGCCAGGTCTATAAAGGGGATCGTGCTCTGCGTCAGGCGGCGGGCGCTGTTGCCAAAGCCGGTCACCGTTGCATAGCTCACGATCAGATAGAGGGCCGCCATCAGGCCCAGGCTGAGCATCACGGCCCGCGGGATGTTCCTTCGGGGCTGCTCGCTCTCCTCGGCCAGGGCCACGGCGTTTTCAAAGCCGATAAAGAGAAAAACCGCCAGCGGGAAGGCTTGTCCCAGACCGGTCAGCCCGTTCTGGAGGGCCGTGGGAAGCAGGGGGCCGAGCGAAGCGGGGGCTGGTGGGTTCAGGAAAGCCAGCAGCGAGACCGCCAGTAATATCGCTACTTCGATCAGCATCGATGCAGTGGCCACAGCTGTCGAGCGATTGATGCCGCTCAAAGTCAGGAGCCAGCATATTGCCGCCAGAGCGATGGTCAAGGGAATCCAAGAGATGCTCAGGCTGTAGAAGGTTTGGAGGGAGAAGCTGACCCAGCCGCCGATAGCCAGCATGACCGAAGCCAGGAGCAGGATATAAGCGCTGCTAAACAGGACGGCGGTGGTTGTCCCGATGACGCCACCGAAGGTCAGCCCCAGGAAGGTGACCAGGGAACCATTTGAGGGATGGCGCTGGGCAAAGGCGGCCACGCTCAACCCCACGATGAACATGGCGATCGCTGCCAGCAAGATGGTAAACGGTGCTCCCAGCCCTGCCCCCTGAGCAATGACCGCCATGCCCAAATAAAAAGAAAAGGCCGGAGCAATCTGCGCCATGGTAGAACCGGCAATAGCAAATGCCGTCAGCGGTTTGCGAGGCCGCAGCTGTGGGATGGTTGTCAAAGGGCGCTCCTCCTTTCATTGAATGCCTCTTACTGTCGATTGCAGGCTGGACCCGCGGAGCTGGCCGCGCTCTTTCTGGCCAGGCAGTCAGGCAGACGGACAGGCAGACGCACAGACAGGCTAGCCATGATCTCAGCTGAGCGCCAACCCTCTCGGCGGTGGCAGCTCTCTCAGTCAGTAGGAGGAGGCAGGACAGAGAGCTGTTCTCCTCTTCCCTGGCCTGTGACCTGACCTGACCTGATCTGAGCGACTGCTGCCATGTGGCTGTGGCTGGGCGCGAGGGAGGTTCCTCTCACCTTCTCCGGCCACTTGTTGCTCCCGGCTACCCCTCCAGCAGTTCCTTTCCTGTCTTGATTCTGTGCGGCATCTGTGGCTTGATCGCCGAAGGCATCTTGTATAATTATGGGCGCCAGAAGTACAAGATAGCATCAGCATTATAGCATGGCCATATTCATGTGATCAAGCCTGACCTATCGTACCTTGCATAGTTTTGCCATGACAGTTAGAGCAAGAGAGGTGCGGTGGTGGATAAGACAACGGTGCCCGCGCCGAACGATGTTTACAGGCGTTGTCTGCCGTGCTATGCTGTTCTGGGCGCTCTCCGGCTGGCGCCCCGTTCCGGCGCCTCTCTGGAGGCGAGCCTCGGCAAATGCAGGCTGGTTGCCTGAAGGGCAATCAAGGGGGAAGAGAGGAGCAGAAGCAGATGGCCTATTTTCTGGTGAAGACGGAGCCTGCAGACTATGGATTAGACGATCTCGAGCGAGAGCGGCGCACTGTCTGGGATGGGGTACGCAATCCCCAGGCGGTGCGCTGTATTGCCCAGATGCGTCCTGGCGACCGGCTTCTGATCTATCATAGTGGGTCTCAGGCGGCACTGGTAGGGCTGGCCCGCGTAGTTTCCTGGCCGCGTCCCGATCCCGCTGAGCCCCGTAGTCAGGTCATCGACATCGAATTTGTGCGTCGCCTGGCACGCCCACTGACTCTGCGCGAGATCAAGGAGAGCGGGCTATTTTCCGACTGGAGTCTGCTACGCCAGCCGCGCCTCTCTGTCATGGCTGTACCTGAGCACTTTCTGCGCTGGCTGCGCGAGCAGGGTTTGCTTGATCCCACAGAAGAGGAGGAACAGGGATAGCTATGGAGCAACAGGCTCTCTGGTACGTTGGAGGGAGATGGGTTCATCCAGATGAAGCCACCGTCCCGCTCAGCGATGTGGCCGTCTTACGGGGCTATAGCGTCTTCGAATCCCTACGTACCTACGATCGTCGTCCGTTTCGTCTCGATGATCATCTTGACCGGCTCTATCACTCAGCAGAGCTGATCGACCTCGCAATTCCCTATACACGGGAAGAGATTCGGGCCGTTCTCGAGGAGACCATTCGACGCAATGCCTTTCGCCACGCCTCCTTGCGCATTCTAGTGACTGGGGGTACGAGCGAAGACGGCATTCTCCCCTCCGGAAAACCGCTCCTGGCGGTCTTGATTACGCCCTTGCCCGAGCGGGACTTGGAAGCTTTCAGGCGCGGGCTGCGCCTGATTACCTGTCGTCTGCAGAGAGAGGCCCCGGAAGCCAAAACGACCAGCTACATTGCGGCGGTCCAGGCCCTCAAGGAGGCGGCGCGGCGAGGAGCCGCCGATGCCCTTTTTGTGAACGAGCGGGGGCAGGTCCTGGAGGGGACACGCAGCAATTTCTTTGTCTTCCGGGGCGATACCCTGGTGACGCCGCGCGAAGGCATTCTGCCAGGAGTGACGCGCACCGTGGTTCTGGAGCTGGCCCGCGAGCGTTTCGCGATCGAAGAGCGGCCAATCGCCCTCTCCGAGCTGTCTTCAGTCGATGAGGCTTTTCTGACTGCCTCCTCGAAGGAGATCATGCCGGTGGTCCAGATTGACGATCTGGTGATTGGCAATGGCCAGCCGGGTCCGCGTACCTGGGAGCTGGAGCAGCGCTTTATCGCCCTGGTAGAGCAGGGCCGTTTCTAGAAGTGACGCCGGATGACGTGCCGGTGACTCCTGGCAGGGAGCGACCTCTCAGGCGGCACCGCCCAGGCTGGCCGGCGGATCAGGCTCGCGCTGCTGGTCGAGATAGCGCTCGGCGGCTTCCTTCAGGCGCAGCTCGCTGCGGGGGCCAAAACCGGGGAGCCGGCGCAGGCGCTGCTCGTTGGCGGCCTGTCGCAGCTTCTCTGCCGAGTCGATACCCAGGTCCTCGTAGAGCCGCAGAGCCGTGCGCGGGCCGATGTGTTCGATAGCCAGGAGGCGGCGCGCCCCTGCGGGCAGGCTCTGAGGCAGAAGATCGTGCGAGAAGGTCAAGGTTCCGCGCTGCAGCAGCTCGGCAATGTGGGCCTGCATGCGACGTCCCAGGCCCGTGATGGGCAACGGCTCGCCCCGCGCCGCAAGCTCTGCAACTGGCTCCCGTAGAGAGAGGATCGCCCGCGCCGCGTTGCGATAAGCCTGGATGCGGTAAGGATTGCCGTGTTGCAGCTCAAGCAGGTCGGCCACGCTGGCCAGCACCTCGGCAAGCTGACGATTGCTGCGGACCGGTCGCCGCTCTTCTGCTGGTTCCGGCTCTAGCCCAGGGAGCATCGGCTGCTGCGCCGCGCGGCGCTGATATCCTGTCCGACTCGGCAGCACCTGGATGGTCTGCGTAAGCTTGAGAATCTGATTCTGATGCATGTTACTGCTCCCTGTCGATGTGATTCGACTTTCCTCTCTTCTTACTCGTGACCTTGGCCATGCTTACTGGCAAGCGCGAAAGCTCACTTTCTCTTTCCGTCTGCCCGTTCTCCAGGCGGCAACGCCCTAAAGAGCGACCGCTGCCCGCTTCAGGCGCTGCTTACTGAGGTCAGGGTAGGAAATTCGAAAATTTGTTCAAGTTATTATAGCACAAAAAAGGGAGAGAGGCAACGAAGGAGGGGGAGTGAGGAGGGTAAACAAAAAAGAAGGCCGAACCGTTGCCGGTTCGACCTCTCTACACGTATCCTCTTGAAGCGGCCCTTACGGGCCAGCTCTGTCCACCTGAAACACCATCCCTAGTAAGCGAACAGGCAACTTCAGCATAGGTACCGCCTCCTTTCTGGGCTTGACCTATCGAAGGCTGTCGCCTGAGATAGGCTTCAGGGTGCCCCTCTACGGGTCAGAGTCATTATAGCATATCGTTAGGGGAGATTGTCAAGCCCAGCCTTGTTCTGAAGGGAGCTGAGCCGCTTTCATTCCTGCTCCTCATCTTCGGTGGCGAGATCAGCTGTCTCCGGCGAGGTCAGCAGAGCCTGCACCAGGCTCGCTAGCGAGCTACTCAGCCTGGCGTTGGAGACCACGCGCTGGGCACCCGCTGCCAAAGCTCTGGCCCGCGCCTCGACATCAACATGGGGACCAAAGGCCAAGACGGGCAGTCCGTGCTGACGGGCCTGGCGGATTGCCTCGTCCCAGGCTACCCCTGGAGTCGAAATATCGACAATGGCCAGGGCTGGCGGAGCAGCCGGCGCATTCTGGCCCGCCAGCGCCCGCGAGAAGGCCGCCAGGTCGCGCACAACGATGGTTTCCAGCGCCAGGTGGCGCAGTGTATCGCGGATCTTTACCGCAAAGAAGAGATCTCGCTCCAAAGCCAGCACTGATTGTGACACAAACGGGCACTCCTGCTGACTCACTGTCAGCTCTGATCAGGTTGGAGTTGTGGTCGCTGCCTGTTCAGTCCGCCTGCGGGACGGTGATAATGGCCGCCTGGCCTCAGTCATCGGTTGGCTCCTGAACCGGTCGGCGGAACAGCTCGGCCAGCTCCTCATTGATCACATCGATGTTCGTGTACTGCTCGCGGCTAAGCACGTGGTGGGTGCCCGTGCAGTAGGGCTTGCTGCACTTGCGCATATGGCTCGTCTCAAAGAGCAGATTCCCATTTTCCACGCTTACCCAGATGTGCTTGCGCGAGTAGCCATCTCCCCATTTCAGCAGCAGGCCGCTCTCGTACTCATCGAAGCGTCCCTGGCCGTAGAGGTAGTCACGATTAAACATCTGCAGAATCTCGCGTACCCGGCTGGCGGCTACCACCTCAGCGACCTCTGGCCGCATGCGAGTAGTAGCTTCCTGAGCCAGATCTTCCTTGGGAATCTCCAGGGCGCGCGAAGAATGCTGTTCCTCGCGAATCATGCGCTGAATCAGGGCTGCCTCCTGGTCAGAAAGGCCGCGAGACTGGCCCAGAATCAGAGGCTTCCCATTGGATGAGCGAAGATTGCGCTGATTATTAGGGTTGTTCTGTTCAGGCACCATGGTGCTCCTTAGCTACAATCGCTTCCGAGAGAAGGCGGTCTGGCTGTGGGCTGACTGACCCAGATTGGTTCCCCGACTCCTGCCTGCCGGAGAGCGCTGGTCGTTGGCTCCCATCGCCAGCCCGATCAGCTCGTCACACCTTTCCCAATTTGTTCTGCCGATGCCCTTGTTGTGTTTGTTTGTTGCCTGGCTCGCTCTCTGTCATAGCTTACAACGTCGCCGCTCTCTTCCACAAGGGGGCCTCGACTGGGGAGTCCGGTCTGCCTGCGGACGGACGGGACGCGACTGACGCACTGGATGCTGCCGCGGTTATCTGGGAGTCCAACGGCGGGTCGACATTTCCTGTCAGCAGCAGCCTGGGCCGGAACCAGGCGGGGAGGGAGCGAGTGGTCTGATGCGTTCCTGCTCAGGATCCGGTCGTCGCGACTGGCGAGCCGGGGTAGCTGCGTCGGGCGACCATCTCGATAGCGGCCAGAATGGCGTCGAGTTGATCCGGCTCCTGGATAAAGGCGAGCATGCCTTTCCAGAAGGCATGCTGCACGACGGGCGGCATCAGATCGCCGGCCCCGAAGCAGAAGCGCGGCGCCTGTCTCAGCATCAGAGCCGAGGCCCGTGCCACAGGGTTGGGGTAGGCGCTCATAGGAACCGACTGATTGACCGAGGTAAAGCCGCCGCGCCGAACCCAGATCTCCTGAGCCTGCGCGCTGGCCAGATACTGCACCAGGGCCCGTACCTCTGCCGTATCCTGCAGAGCGACCACAGCATCGGCCCCCCCAGTAACAGCCCCAGCGTAGCGCGGATCGATCTCTGGAAAAGGAAAGAAGTTGATCTCCCTGCCGGGCACAATCGTGGGAAAGCGGCTTGTGACGAAGCCGAGCACAAAGTCGCCTGAGTAGTAAAAGTAGGCGCCTGGCGGTTCTTCGAAGGGGGCATAGCTGGCGTCCTGAAAGTTTGTCAATAGGATCGACGTGGGCGCATTTTGGATATAATGCTTGCCACTGACAATGGCGCCGAAGCGGCGGAAGGTCTGCTTGATAGTCGGGTCCGTCCAGGCAATCGCATGGTTGACCCAGCGCTGGTACATCTCGGGACCCCATTCCTTCAGGTACAGCTCGGCGATCCAATCGGCGGCTGGCCAGCCGCTGGAGGCTGCGCTTTCGACCCCTAACGACCAGGGATAGCGTCCCCGGGCCGCGATCGCATTAGAGACCGCGATCAGCTCCTCCCAGGTATGGGGTACGCTGAGGCCCAGAGCCTGCAAGTGCTCGGGGTCATACCAGATGATCCCCTTGTTGGCCGCCTTGTAGAAGAGGGCATAGAGCGCCCCCTTGTAGCTTCCAAGATCGATCCAGGTACGGCTGTAATCGCGCCTGACGGTCGTCATGTCCAGGAAGCTGTCCAGGGGAAGCAGCTTCCCCTGGGCGGCCAGTTGCTGCATGCCGCCCGGGTTGGGCAGGATCGCCACCCCGGGGGGGGTATTGGCGCGCAGCAGGGTGGTCAGGAGCGTGTCTTGATCGCGGGTAGAGACGACCTGGACCTTGATCTGGGTCTGCCGCTCGAAAGGAGCAACCACTGCCCGAAAAGAGTCCTGTTCCTCGCTGCTCCAGACGGTCAAGACGTCGACCGAAGCAGACTGGCTGTCGCAGGCTGCCAATAGGGCAAGGGCGGAGGGGGCGCTCAAGCCCAAGGAGACAGCACGCTGCAAGAAGACGCGACGATGGAGGCGCCCCTGCTTGCGCTGCTTCCGCTGATGCTGAGCCTGCCAGCCCGGCTGTTCAGCGCGCCCTTGGTGACGATGGTGTGGCGCGGGCATGCGTGGCATGCGTTCCTCCCAGGCTCACAGCGCACTGAGCTTCCAGCGATAAGGGGCGTGCGTAAATTAACCACTCCACAGTATAGTTCTTGGGCGCCGTCTGTGCAATATGCTACCTGTCCGAGAGGCGTCAGGCTGACAGATACAGGCTGAAAGACCTGAAATGTTTTTGCTCTCTTGGAGGTCGCGAGGACGACAGTATCTGATCAGAAGCGAGGGACATACCTGACCAGATCAGAAGAGAGGATACCCGAGCCGGCCAGGCAGCTCCCCCGCTTTCGGCGGGGGGAGAGCTGCCTCCTGCAACAGAAAGTCGGGAAACGACAGGCCCTCTCAAGGCACTCGGCGCTGGTGGAATCAAGGGGCGCGCCAGACCTGTACCGTGTGGTCCCAGCCAGCGGAGGCCAGATAATGGTCGTTGGGCGACCAGGCGACGGCAGTGACTTCGTCGCTGTGCTGTCGGTAGATCAGGGCCACCTCGCCGCTGAAAGGATTCCAGATCTGCACTGTGCTGTCAGCGCCTGCCGAGGCGATGAAGCGCCCATCGTGCGACCAGGCGACGGCATCAACGCTGCCGCGGTGACCCGTGTAGACGCGCAGGGTGCTACCGTTTCGGGCATTCCAAACGCGTACCGTGCCATCTTTGCTGGCCGAGGCCAGGTAGCGCCCGTCGGGTGACCAGCTCAAGCAAGTAATGGCATCGCTGTGAGCTGTGTAAGAGAGCAGAGGCGTCTCCGGGTTGCTGGTGTGGACGTTCCAGATGCGCACGATATTGCCAGCGTCTCCCGCTGCCAGGTAGTTGCCGTCGGGTGACCAGGCCAGGGTAGTGACGGGAAAGATGCCGCTGTAGACGACGGCGTTGGCTCCGGTAGTGGCATCCCAGACCCAGACGCGGTTGTCTCCGCCGCCAGAGGCCAGCCGCCGACTGTCTGGTGACCAGGCCAGCGCGTAGACAATATCTGTGTGGCGCGTAAAGCGATAGAGGCGCTGACCCGTTTCGGTGTTCCAGACCTCAACGCTATGGTTCTCAAAGGCCGCGGCCAGATAGCGCCCGTTGGGGGACCAGGCCACAGCGTAGGCAATACCGGCGCTGGTCTCATAGCGATAGCGCAGGCTGCCGGTGAGGGCATTCCAGACCTCGATGGTACCCTTGAGATCGCTGGAAGCCAGCGAGTCCCCATCGGGGGACCAGGCCAGGGCGCTGATGGCGCTGCTATGGCCGCGGTAGGTCACCAGCAGCGTCCCCGGTCGGGAGCTGGCGCTCCCCAGGAGCTGAGGCAGCAGCGGCAGACCCAGAGCCAGAATGAAGCAGGCCGCGATCAGGGCCGCTATAGCTGTCCACAGACGCTGGCGCTGCGAGCGGGTCGGAGAAGGAGCGAAGTGGGCCTGCCCGGCCAGGCGAGACAGCTCACCTGACCCCTGCCCTTGCTCGCCCTCAAATTTGCTCAGGAGAGCGGCCAGGCGTGGCACAGGCTTCAGCACCGGATCGGGCAGCGCGCGCAAGCGGGCGTCAATCAGCTCATAGTCTGCCCGTGCTGCTGCGCAGACCGGGCATTGCTGCAGATGAGCCTGGAGCGCCTCGCGATCAGCGGGTGACAGGTCCTCCAGACGCAGAGCCAGCTTCTCCGCCCAGTTCGGGCAGGGAGGACGCAACGGTTGCTGTCTCATTTCCCCTTGCCTCCTCTCCGCCTGCCGGGCAGACCTTCGCTCTGCAGGCGCTGGTAGATCTGGCGCATTTCCTCTTTGCCTCGGCTGACGTATTTACTGACGCAGGATTCCTTCATGCCCAGCAGCTCGGCTACCTTGCGCTGTGGCAGCCCTTCAATCACGTACAGAATGAGACAAGAGCGATAGGTCGGCGAGACCTGCGCAAGAGCAATCTGGGTCAGCTCACGCTCTTCAATATGCTCTTCCATGCGCGGCGCGCTCAGCTCGCTGCTCTCCGCGTGGCTGTCTTCCCAGGGAACGTATTGCATGCGCCTGGCCTGCTCCAAATAGGTGTGGGCGACGTTGGTGGCGATGCGATAGAGCCAGCTCGCGAAGCGCTGCGGATCGCGCAAGCCGGGCAGCCCCTGCCAGGCGCGGAAAAACGTCTCCTGGGTTAGATCGCAGCTCACCCCGTCGTTGCCGACCATGTGTTTCAGATAGCGAGCGATCCGATGCTCGTGACGCTCGAACAGTGTATCAAAGGCAGCCTGGTCGCCGCGTTGCGCTCGTTGCACAAGGGCCGGCTCATCGAGCGAGCCATTCGTCCCCGATGAAGAGGTATCCTCTATCCTGTAAGCCATAGGTGAGGTTCCTTAACGAGCTGCCGAAGACAATTGCAGAGAGACCCCGGCGTCCCCTCTGGGCCTGCCCCATCTTGACCGCTCCTGCTCAAGCAGGCAAGCGGAGACTTCAGAGAGCAAAGCCACACACAGCTCAGATCTCGCGGCGCTCATGGAGAGAGCGCCAGGGGATCGGCATGAGCCGGCTGCTGGTGATCCTGATACTGAAGGGCAGGCAGCGGTGGCTGCGATCTCTCCCCTTCATGATACACCATCGGCCTCGAATCCGTGCAACGAGCAAGACGGTCGGATATCCCGAAGCTTGTGACGCGAGGGCGCTCTATCGGGGAGGCCGACCCGTTGACGGGCGTTGCCGCGGATTGACGAATTCCCTGGTTGTGGAGGCAGGCGTGGCTCCGGGCATACTCGGCGACTACCGGATGCAGCGTATAGCTGTCAGGGCCGGCGCTTTCCAGCAGGCCGGCGTCCAGCAACTCATCGAGCGTCTGGAGTGAGACCTGGCTGCCCAGGGACCTTTCATGAAAGGTCTGAGGCTTTGGGGGCAGGGTAGCCAGGTGCGTCAGGCCCTGGCGGGCCTCCCGGCTCAAGCGGCGGTAGCTGGCGTCCAGGGCTGCCGCCAGCGAGGGAGGGGCTGCCTGGGCATGGTAGTGCTGAGGCTCCAGAGTGGCGTCGCAGCCCTCCAGAGAGAGGCGCGACAGAGGATTCTGAAGGCGCCCCAAGGCCGTGCGCAGACGGCGGAGATGGCCGCTATAGGTCTGAGCCTGCAGGTAGCGCCCCATGAGCGTCAGAGCCAGGGGCAGACCTCCCACCGCCCTCACCAGGGCGCGGCAGGCTTCGGGTTCCAGGCGGGTGGCCAGGGGAGCAAAGCGTCCCAGTAGGGCCAGGGCCTCGTCTTCCTCTAGCTCGGGGACGCGCAAAGCCCGCTCATTGGCGAAATGCAAGGCCACCACCGGCAAGCGGGTTGTCAGCAGATACGCGCAGCGAGGCCCTCCCACCATCAATAGCAAGGCCTCAGCGTAGGACCAGGCGTCATCGATGACGAACAACATCCGTCGGCGGTGGATAGCGGCGCGTAGAGCCTGCACCCAGCTTTCAAGGCTTTCCAGGCGAAGCTGAATGTGGGGAGGGATCTCCAGCAGGGCCGCCCAGTGGCGCAGGAGAGCTGGCAGGTCAGGCTCGCTGCCGAGCCGGCCCCAAAGGATGCCTTCGTGAAAGTGGGCCTGCACCTCCGGATCATGGACGATGGCCAACGCCAGCGTTGTCTTGCCGACCCCAGGCAAACCATAGAGAGCCACAGTGTTGCTGCTCTGCTCGCGCATCAACTGGGCTTTAAGCTGTGCTAAGAGCTGGTCTCTCCCGATCGGTGCAAGGCTCTCGGGGGTCGCAAGCGGCATGGCCGGATCGAGAATACCTCTGGTGATCTCCGACTGCTCATGGTCGCTTTCTCGAACTGCTTGTCCTGTTGCAGATGCGAACGACTCGCTGGCCGGCGCGACGGCGTGGGCCGACTCCTGATAGAGACCCAGCTCCTGAGCCGACAGGCCAAAGAAACTGCAGAGCTTCTGTCGGAAGTAGGCGCTGGGGGTGGCATCTCCCCGCTCCCAGCGACCGATCGTTTTGGGATCAGCCACACCAATCTGGGCCGCCACGTACTCGCGCGACCAGCCCCGGCGCAGTCGCTCGCTGCGAAGCCGGTCATTGGCTGGCATTTTCCTGTTCCTGGCCTTGCTCACGGCTGTATCCTTTCTGCGCTTGTTGTCCCTGTGCCTATACTGTATGACAGGAGAGCCGCCAAAAATCTGACAAGGAATCGGACACGTCTGCCTCCGCCATGGCGGAACGCTAGAAAAGCTACTGTGCCGGCGCCTGCGATCGCGCGGCCCACTCACTGGAGTGGCCTGGCGCTGGCCAGAAGAGGACGGGCTGGCCAATTCCGCCGCTGAGTGCGCGGCCAGGAGGCTATCGAGTGGAGATAAAGAAGGAGAAGGAGAGTGCTGGCAGGAGCAAGCCGCCCATGAGACGCTTTGCTGTCCCTGGGAGGACGTTGCCAGCCCAGGGCTACCTGACTACACTCTCTCTGTCTAGGCAGACACCCTTCTGCTCCGTTCCCTGTTTGTCTGTGACAGTTGCAAGCAGCAAGCAACTGTGATGAGCCGAGCATCATCAGCCCAAAGGAGGAGCTTATGCTTATTTATGATCGACAGCAGCGCGAGGCGCTGGACCAGCTCGTAGAGGATCTGAGCCAGCAGCGGATCGGGCGGCGTGTCTTTTTGCAGCGCGCCATGGCTCTTGGACTGTCGGCCAGCGCTGCCGCCTCGGTGCTGGCGGCCTGCGGCACGCCCAGCACGACCGGAGGGACCAGTACGCCGGCCACTGTCAGCTCGGTCGATGTGCTCAATGTCTGGAGCGGCGAGGAGCAGCAGTCGTTTGACGCAGTAGTGACTCCCTTTGAGAGCCAATCGAAGATCACTGTCAAGATCGAGGCCACGCGCGATCTGGATGCGGTCCTCACCTCGCGCTTGCGTGGCGGCAACCCACCGGATATCGCAGTGCTGCCCAACCCCGGCAAGATGCAGCAGTTGGCCAGCCAGGGCAAGCTGATCCCCCTCGATTCCTTCCTGGATATGAACAAGGTCAAGAGCGATTACGCTTCGACCTGGATCAATCTAGGCTCCTACAACGGGCGGCTTTACGCGCTCTTCTATAAGGCTGCCAACAAGGGGACTATCTGGTATAATCCTGCGCAGCTGCAGGCCATCGGCGGGACGGTTCCTAAGACCTGGGACGACCTGATCAAGCTCTCCGACATGATCGCCAGCAAGGGGAAGTATCCCTGGTCAATGGGCGTCGAGAGCGGCTCGGCCAGCGGCTGGCCGGCTGCCGACTGGGTCGATGAGATCTTCCTGCTCCAGTCGGGGCCTGATCTCTACGATCAGTGGGTCAATCACAAGATCCCCTGGACGCACAGCAGCGTCAAGCAGGCTTTCCAGACCTTCGCTCAGATCGTCACGGGCAAGCATTACATCAATGGCGCCCCTCAGTCGATCCTGGCGACCAATTTCCAGGACGCCAGCTATGCCCCCTTCAAGAATCCTCCGGAAGCCTACCTCTACTACCTCGGCGACTTTACCGCCGGCTTCATTACAGCGCAATTCAAGAGCGCTCAGCCTGGCAAAGACTTTAACTTCTTCCCCTTCCCAACTATCAACGCCCAGTATCAGGGGGCTGTGACCGGTGGCGCCGATGTCATCGTGGCCCTCAAAGATAACAACGGCGTGCGCGAGCTGGTGAAGTATCTGGAGACGGCTCAGGCTCAAGAGATCTGGGTCAAGCGCGGAGGCTTTACGTCGCCGAGCAAGGCTGTTTCCCTATCGGCCTATCCCAACGAGGTAGCCCGCGCTTCGGCCCAGATGCTGACCGGGGCGACGATCTTCCGCTTCGGGGCCGATGACCTGATGCCCCCGGCGATGGAGACGGCTTACTGGAAGGCTATGCTTGACTTCATTAAGGATCCGACGAAACTCGATAGCATCCTGAGTTCTTTGGAGGCCACCGCTCAGCAGGCGTACGCCTCCTCGTAGTGACGCGGACAGGCTGCGGCCCTTGCTCGTCTGCTCCTCACCCCGCTTTGGGGCCGGCGACTTCGCCAGGCAAAGAGGCGGCTAAGGACGAGTGGGGCCGGACAGGCTGAAGAAGGTGAGGAGGGAGGAATGGCCTGCCCTCCTCGCCCTCGGGCTGGGCGCACTGCCCGGCACCGGCAGGCAGGCCGGTCCGATTCGCTGGTTACCCCGCTGGTTGCGGGTCGTGAGCCTCTCTCAGCGTGGCGTTTTCAGGTAGAAGGGACTCCTTCGCCCTGGTGGCCGGCTCTGATCTTCCCCTTCATGGACAGGGCTGGCGGGGAAGATGGAGCCTCTTGCCTCTCTTCTACGTGCTACTGGTGTCAGGTCTATAAGGACAGCCTGCCAGGGGTGTGCCGGCAGGCTCGCTACCGTCTCAAGGACATCATTGTTCCCAGGGGATGTGTGTTCATGATCAAAGCCATCGAAGAGCAGCGAAGCCTTCCAACGACGCGCAGAAAGCGCTTTGGCCTAACCCCCTGGCTCTGGATCGGGCTGGCGGTCCTCTTTGTGGCCATCTTTCTGCTCTACCCGATGTTCTTCACGATCTGGCTCAGCTTTCAGGATGCTACTTCCACGCACTTTGTGGGGTTGCGCAACTATATTCTCATCTTTACGAATCCTTCACTGTTGGAGGTGTTGCGCAATAACCTGCTCTGGCTCGTGCTGGCCACGGTAACAACGGTTGTGCTGGGCCTACTGATCGCTGTGCTGGTCGATCGTGTCCGCTTTGAAAGCCTCGCCAAGGCGGCCATCTTTGTTCCAATGGCCCTCTCCTTCGTGGCAGCCGGCGTCATCTGGCGCTTCGTCTACGAGTATGAGCCGCCTGGGCAGCCGCAGATTGGTCTGCTGAATGCCCTTCTGACTGCCCTTGGCGGTCAGCCGCAAGCCTGGGTCACCGATAGCCGCTTTAATAACTTCGCCCTGATTGCAGTCTACGTCTGGATGTGGACCGGCTTCTGCATGGTGATCCTCTCGGCGGCTATTAAGGGGATCCCGAGCGAGATTCTGGAGGCTGCCCGCTGCGATGGGGCTGGCGAGATCACCATCTTCTTCCGCATCATTGTGCCGATGATCAGCCCCACCATTGCCGTCGTGGCGACGACGATGATCATCAATATCCTGAAGATCTTTGATATCGTCTACGTCATGACTGGTGGCAATTATGGCACAAATGTAGTTGCTGTTGATTATTACCAGCAACTCTTCAATTTCAACAACTTTGGTGTGGCCAGCGCTCTGGCGGTCTTGCTCTTGCTGGCGATCGTCCCCATTATGTACTTCAACATTCGTCGTTTCCGTGTTCAGGAGGCGCAACGATGAGCACGATGAATCCGGAGGCCCAGTCGAGCCTGGTAACCCCCCAAAAGGCGCCGGCCCTCCCGATGGCGGGGACGGCGGCCAGAGTGGAGCGCCAGCCTCTGCGCCAGCGACTCCTGAGCCTGGTCAACCACAGTCTGGTCTCGGTCATTGTGATCCTGATCGCTCTTGTTTGGTCGGTTCCTACTCTGGGCCTCTTCATTAGCTCTTTTCGGCCGCCGGCTCTGATCCATGCCACTGGCTGGTGGACCGCCCTGGCCCCTCCCTGGAGCTTTACGATTGAAAACTACGAGAATGTCTTGCACACCCAGGGTTTGGGCCAGGCCTTCCTCAATAGCCTGATTATCGCTATTCCGGGTACGATTATCCCAACCCTGGTGGCGGCTTTCGCCGCCTATGCCTTCGCCTGGATGGAGTTCCCGGGGCGCGACTGGATCTTTCTGACAATAGTCGCTCTGATGGTTATTCCGGTGCAGATGACCCTGATCCCGGTGCTGGGCCTCTATACGATGCTGGCCCAGGCAACCGGCTTGCAGCTCACCGGCAACTATCTCGGCATCTGGCTGATGCATACCGCCCTCGGCCTGCCTTTCGCCGTCTACCTGCTACGCAATTTCTTTGCCGGCCTGCCCAGCGACCTCTTTGAGTCGGCCCGTATCGATGGAGCCTCCAACGTCAACATTTTCTTTCGCATTCTGCTTCCCCTCTCGGTGCCCTCGCTGGCTTCGCTGGTGATCTTCCAATTCATGTGGGTCTGGAACGATCTGCTGGTGGCCCTGGTCTTTATGGGCGGTAACCCCGATCGCGCGCCTATGACGGTGACGATCGCCAATCTGGTCAATTCCTACGGCTCCAACTGGGAAGTGCTGACGGCGGCGGCCTTTATCTCGATGGCCCTCCCCCTGGTGATCTTCTTTACCTTGCAGCGCTACTTTGTGCGCGGTATCCTGGCGGGTTCGGTCAAAGGCTGATTCGTCTGCCTGTCAGTCTGTCTGTTCTCCTTCCCAGGGCCAGGCCCCGTGCAGGCGGAGCAGAACAAGAAGGCGGTCCGGCCCTTGCCAGCACACCGCTGGCAGAGAGCGGGACCGCCTTGCGATCGCCTTCGGCCGCCGCGCCAGTTGGGCTTGGGACGGCTTAGAGGCTCAGCCCTTCGCCGCGCGCGTGCAGGGGCGGCAGGCTCACCGGCAGGCGACCCTGGGGCCGACTGGCGCCGAACAGGACGGCGCAAGCCGCTTCGATGGCGGGCTGAGTATATTCGTAGGTGAGCAGATAGGTGCTGAGCTGAGGGCAGGCCAGGAGATCGTAGGGATTATAGACAGCGAGCGCCACGAGAGGACAGGGAGCTTCTGCCGCCAGCCAGTTGAGGCACTCGCTCTGATCCCGGTCGAGGTAGGCGTTGACCGTTACCAGGAGCACAAGCTGAGCCTGCTCGACAGCCTCGCGCAGGGCCTGGCGCTCGCCCTCGGGAAGAGGGAGCGGGAGGAGACGCGCCTCTGTATTGGGATGATAGCGTCGCACAGTGGCGATCAATCCCTCGACAGGGTAACGCTGGTCTTCGACCCGGCTGGCGCCTGTTTTCTGGGGAATCACCAGCAGCAGCCGCTGCTCGCCTGTCAGTCGCAAAGGGAGCAATCCAAGGCTGTTGCGCAGAAGAGTGATGGCCCGTGCGTAGCTCTCTCGCTGCAGTGCCAGATGCTCGGGATTCCTGAGCAGCTTCAGCGCCTCGGGCTGTGGCAGGCGCTCCCACGAGAGATAGCGCGCCTTCAGACGTTGCAGGCGTCCCAAAGCCTGCTGCAGGCGAGCCGGCGAGAGTCGTCCCTCGTCGAGGGCTGTGCGCATGGCGACCAGCCCGGCAAGCTGGCGGTCGTAGCGATGGGAGATCAAGATCAGATCGAGGCCGGCCTCTAAGGCTCGTACCGTGGCCTCCTCGATGCCCAGAGTAGCGGCGGTGGCCTCCATCTCCAGACAGTCGCTCATAGCCAGCCCATCGAAGCCCAAACGCTGCCGGAGCAAGCCGGTGATGATCGCTGGGGCGACCGTAGCTGGCAGCCCTGGGTCACCGGTCAGGGCGGGGAAGGCGATGTGGGCCGTCATCACGCAATCGGCCCCTTCTTCCTGCAGGACCCGTGCAAAGGGGACCAGCTCCAGGCGCTCCAGGCGGGCCAGATCGTGAGGGATCAGAGGAAGGGCAAGATGTGAGTCGGTGGCCGTATCGCCGTGGCCCGGGAAATGTTTCAGGCAACTGATCAGACCAGCCCGACGGTAGCCCTGAACCGCGGCCAGGCCCAGGCGGGCAACCTGCTCAGGATCTTCGCCGAAGGAGCGAACGCCGATAACGGGGTTGGCGGGATTATTGTTGATATCCAGAACGGGAGCCAGGTTCATATTGATGCCCAGCGCCTGCAGCTCGCGGCCCGTCGCCTGGGCGATAGCGGTGACAAGCTCTGGCGAGTCGCAGGCTCCCAGGGCCATATTGCCTGGAAACAAAGTGACGTGCTCACCCAGACGCTGGACCATCCCGTTCTCCTGATCGATGGCGATCAGCAGCGGGTAACGGTGGCCAGCCGCGTGGGCCCTGGCCTGGAGGGTACTAGTCAGACGATAAACCTGCTCCGCACTTTCGATATTGCGCGAAAAAAGAATGACCCCGCCTAACTGGTGATTCTCGATGAGATCGAGAATGGCCGGCGAGGGTTCGGGGCCTTCGAAGCCGGCCATCAGCAACTGGCCGAGCTGGTGGCGAAGATCGGCCATGCCTGGGACGGCTTCCTCAGCCGACTGGTGGGGTGATGGACGATGAGAAGGCATCAGCGTCTCCCTCTTCCTTCATCGCTCGGGTAGCACCTGGGCAGCAGGAGCAGCGGCGCTCTCCGGCTGGCGCACAGCCTCCAGCCGAATGGCCGCTTTGGCCGCGCTCAGGGCAGGTTCTTCTACGATGACCACCTGGCCGAGGCGGCGCCGGGCCCGGAGCCGCCGCAGGATCTGAGCGCGGAAAGGAGCCTCACGCACAAGCAGGCTTCCTGCCAGGGCCACCGGCAGCACGTTCTCGGGAAACTCTAAGTGGTCACTGACCACCAAAGCCGCCAGAGCCAGCTCGGTGGCCGCATGGCCCACGATGCGACGCGCCACGAGGTCGCCCTCACGGGCAGCAGCAAATACACAGGTCGCCAGGCGAGCGATAGCGGCAGTTTCCAGGCCGTGGTAGACGAGGCCAATCAGGTCTTCGGGGCGCTCCAGTCCCCAATGGGCCAGGATGCGTGGCAGAAGGCTCGTATGAGGGCCACGCCCATCGGCGGCGCGAGTGGCGGCCTGCAGAGCCTGACGGCCGATATCATAGCCGCTTCCTTCGTCGCCCAGCAGATAGCCCCAGCCGCCGGCGCGGCGCAGACGCCCGCGGGCATCGCGTCCCAAAGCGATTGAGCCGGTCCCAGCGATCAACACGAGGCCGATCGCCTGCTCGAGGGCAGCTAAAGGCAGCTCAGCATCGTTCGTCAGATAGACCTGATCGGCCAGGGTTGCCAGCGGGGGAAAGAGAACAGCATGGTCGGCGGGCCGATCCAATCCAGCCAGACCGATCCAGGCAGCGCGCGGCTGACTTCTGGCTCCGGCAGCTTGCAAAGCCCGTTCGGCGGCTAGCCGCACCTGACGGACCGCCTCTTCCTGGCCCACGGAAGCGTAGTTGGCGCTGCCGGCCAGCGCCCGACCCCGCTCGTGTCCGTAGCGATCAACGACAATCGCCAGCGTTTTGCTGCCCCCGCCATCAACCCCAAGGTAGAAATCCTCATCATGGATGGCGGCGTGCTTCTGGGAGGTGCTTCTCATCATGACAGCGAATCCAAGGTTGCGCGTAAAATGAAATCGTGTTCTGCCAGGCGCCGACGAGCGCTCTCGGGATCGAGGCCGCTGCGTGCGCAGACAATGGCCGTTTTGGCCTCGCCGTTGGCCTGAGCCAGCAGAGCCTCAGCGGCGCTGCGCTCCAGGCCGGTCACGAGCTGGACAATGCGCAGCGCGCGCTGCTGTAGCTTGTAGTTTGTGGCCTGAACGTCAACCATCAGGTTGCCGTAGGTTTTGCCCAGCAAGATCATGCTCCCCGTGCTGAGCATGTTAAGAACCATTTTTTGGGCGGTTCCGGCCTTCAGACGTGTGGAACCGGTGATGACCTCGGGCCCAACGACGGGGGCAATCATCAGCTCGACAAGGGCTTCAAGAGGAGTTCGGCGGTTGCAGGCCAGGCCGATAGTAAAGGCCCCCTGCTCGCGGGCATAGCGCGCGGCCCCAAGCGCGTAGGGCGTGCGTCCGCTGGCCGTGATGGCGACCAGGACATCGGCGGAACTAACCTGCAGGCGCTGGGCATCGTCGCGCCCGGCCTCGGCGCTGTCTTCGACATCCTCGCTGGCCTGGCTGAGGGCCGCAGGCCCGCCAGCGACCCAGCCAACAACCATCTCGGGCGGCACGTTGAAGGTCGGAGGACACTCCGAGGCGTCCAGGGCACCAAGTCGCCCCGAGGTGCCAGCCCCCATATAGATTAAGCGTCCACCACGGCGCAGGCGAGCGGCGATGACCTCGATGGCGCGCGCAATCTGGGGCAATTCCTGCTTGACCGCTTCAGCAACGCGGGCGTCCTCAGCGTTGATGATCTCAACGATCTCCAGGGCACTCTTGCGATCGATGTCGCGACTGGCAGGATTATCTTGCTCGGTGACCAGCTCGCTGAGCACTGGCTGACTTGGATGGTCGGGCTGTAAAGAGGCTGACATGTTGACTGCTCCTCGCTCTCAAATGTGGAAATCTTCCAGTCCCGGCCCACCTCACTAAGCGGGCGAGCTGGAGGCTTCTGCAATGGCCTGCTTGTTGTGATCACGGCTGCCTGGCTCCGCGCCGGCGCGGCTATGAGAGCAGCTGCTCGCGCTTCATATGAGTATAGAAAACGTACTTATTGCCACAGTAAACGGAAGAGGCGTACTCAATCGGCTGGTTGCGCTCGGTGTAGGTGACGCGGCGCGTGAAGAGGGCCGGACTGCCAACCGGAACCTTCAGATACTGGGCCTCCTCGCTGCCGATGAGACCGGCCTCTAGCTCCTGGTCGGCTTCCAGAAGGGGCAGGCCATATTTGGTTTCCAGGAGGCGATAGAGCGAATTGTGCTCCAGATCCTCTTCCAGGAGTTTCTCACAGCCGATAAAGCTAATGTGAGAGACCTCGATGGCCAGAGGCTCGCCATCGGCCAGACGCAGGCGGTGAAGACGGAAGATCTGAAGTCCGGGCTTGATCCGCAGCCGCTCGGCTACAGCTTCGTCCGCTGGACGCATTTCGGCAGAAAGAACGCGCGTGCCAGGTTGCTGCCCGCGCGCCTTCATGTCCTCGGTGAACCCCGTCAGGTGAATGAGTTGCTGGGTAATCTTGCGCCGGCTGACAAAGGTCCCTTTCCCCTGCTCGCGGTAGAACAGTCCTTCGTTCACCAGCTCGGTGATGGCCTGCCGGGCCGTCATGCGGCTGATCCCGTACTGCTCGCCTAACTCCCGCTCCGAAGGGATCAGGTCCCCCGGCTTCCATTCACCACTACGAATCTTTTCGCGCATGATCTCTTTGAGTTGATAGTAACGTGGCAATGGGCTTTTTCTCACGATCGTACTCATGGCTGTTCCTGTGCAAAATTATGCTTACTCACTCCGTTGTCCGCTCGGGCCGCGCTCGCGGCAGAATGCTCTGTCCGGGCCACTACGCTCCAGCTCAACACAGATTACAGTATACCACACGGCCTGTCTACTTGGTATATTGTCTAGACCATAGACGCTCCCTCCCCTAAAGAAGCCCACGGTACCGTAACCGCGATCGCTCCCCCATGGTCTACTTTGATAGTTGTATATACCACTTGGCGGGCCGCCCCGGAGCGCGGCCTGGGGATCGGGGGCCAGGCTTGCTGGCCTCTGTGGGTCACGGCTCGGCCTGGAGACGAATGAAGGTCGGAAAGCCTTTAAACCAGGCCTGCTGGACCTCGACGCCGTCCTGGTTGACGAAGCTGGCCTGAGCTGAGAGCAGGCGCTGTTCTTCATCTTTCTCGACGAAGGTTACAGTGCAAGTGATAGTCTCTCCAGGATAAACGGCCTTGAGATAGCGAAAATGCATTTCGGTGGCCACGAAGCCTAGAAGGCCGCCGATGTGGGTGATCATGCTGCTGGTGAGCAGTCCGGGAAGGATGCGCCGCCCGTACCAGCTTGCTTGCGCGAAGCTCTCATCCAGGTGGTAGGGGTTGTAGTCCCCTGTCAGGCCGCAAAACAGGGTCATATCCCCCTCGGTGAAGGTGCGGCGGAAGACGTAGCGCTGGCCGGGCTGGATGGCTGCGAAGGCCTGGCGTACCTGGCTCTTGAACTCTTCAGAGGCTGCCATACCTGTCCTTATCCACTCCTTTCCTTTTTCCTTCTTGCTTGCTTGTTGCCGATGAACGGCGGACTGAGCCGGCAGGCTGGGGAGGAGGCAGGCTCAGTCCTGGGAGCTGCGCCAGATGATCAGGGCATCGAGCACCTCCACCCGATCGCCGTCGGCCAGCAAGGGATTGATCTCCAGCAGCTCCAGGCGTGGAGCCAGAGCTTGGGCCAGCAGGACGATCTGGTAGATGACGGCGCTGAGGCGTTGCAGGCTAACGCCGCGCTGGTGGTGGGCGCCACGCAAGAGTGGGAAGCCGCGCAGCTCCTCAAGCATGGCCTGGATCTCCGGCTGGCTCAGGGGGAACGGGCGCAGGGCAATATCGTGGAGTACCTCGGCCCAGAGGCCGCCCAGGCCGACGGTCAGGGTGAGATCCCAGACCGCATCGTGGAAGACGCTGACCAGCAGCTCGCAGCCGTCCTGGCGCATGGGGCTGACCAGCACACCCTCGATAGCGCTGGCCGGGAGATGCTGATGAGCCGTTGTGAGGAGCTGCTCAAAGGCTCGCTCGACAGCTTGCTCGCTGCTGAGGTTGAGAGCGACACCGCCGATGTCGCTCTTGTGCAAGATGTGGGGTGACTGGATTTTCATTGCTACGGGAAAGCCATAGTCCCGAGCTGCGGCCAGAGCTTCGGCTGGTGAGCGGGCTAGCTGGCCTGGTACAAGCGGGATCCCGGCTTGCTCCAGCAGGGAGCGCGTTTGGGCTTCCGACCAGGTCCCCTCACAGGGGGCCATCAGCGTGAGGCTGTTCAACTCCAGCGGCGGCCCCGAAGCTTCTTCCGCTCGATCTGGTGGCTGGCCTGGTGGTGATTGGCGAAGCTGTTCCGACCACCAGAGTAGCCGGCCCAGGGCGCGCAGGCCGTGTTCGAGGCCGCCGATGATGTGCAGGCCGGTACCTTCGACGATCGATTGCATGGCCGCTGGGAGATCGACGCAGGTATTGGAGACGAGCAAGATCGGACGCGGGGAGGTGCGCACCAGCTCGGCCAGACGCTCGTACTGCTTGAGAAGAGCTTGCTGGCCCTCCACAGAGGGACGGCGCAGGCCGTCGATGCTCACGACGTTGAGCACAAAGTCAAGCTGGGGATCTTCGCGTACAATGCCCAGGGCCTGCTGTTGCAGCGTGCTGTCGACGACGACGTAGCCGGTTACATCAAGTGGGTTGTGGGGGGTAGCAAAGGGTGGCAGCACGGCCCGCAGTCGCTCGCGTGTCTTCTCCGTCAATTCCGGCAAGAGCAATCCCTCGTCCTGGGCGCGATCGGCGATCAGGTCACAGGCGCCGCCTGAGGGCGTGACTGCTCCCAGGCGCCGACCCGGTAGCGGGCCATGATAGGCGGCCAGGGCTGCCGTCGTCAGCAGATCCTCTAGCGAGGGAACGCCGATGATGCCTAGTTGGCGCAGGGCGGCGGCGTTGACAGCGGCATTCCCTACCAGGGCCCCTGTGTGAGCTGCCGCGGCGCGTGAGCCGGCCTCGCTCCGTCCAGCCTTGAGGGCTACGAGGGCACAGCCCTGGGATTGGGCTTTGGCCGCCAGCCGCCTCAGCGCTGCCGGCTGACGAATGCTTTCGAGAAAGATGGCCACGGCGCGCGTGGTGGCGTCGTTAAGCAGGTAGTCGAGCACATCGCAGAGGCCAATCATTCCTTCGTTGCCCAGTGAAACCAGGAGGCTTAAGCCGATGGCGTGGGCCTGGGCATAAGCCAGCACAGCGCTGGCCAGGGCCCCACTCTGCAACACCACTGCCACTGGCCCGCTGCGCAGCGGGAAATTGATAGGGAGTCCATAGGGGGTGATGCCGGCGGTGGCATTTATGAAGCCGTTGCCATTTGGCCCCAGGATCAGCAGGTCGTTGGCCTGGGCATAGGCCAGAAGCTCTCGCTCTCGCTCTGCTCCTTCCGGACCGCTCTCGCGGAAACCGGCCGTGAGCACCACAAAGTGGCGCAGCCCGCGAGCGGCTCCCTCGGCCACAACCGTCAGCACCTGGGAGGTTGGCACCATGACAAAGGCCAGGTCCACCGTCTCGGGCAGGTCGCTTAGCGTTGGCAGGGTGGCCTGTCCGTGAACGTGGGAGCGCCGTCGATTGATCAGGTAAAGGGGGCCGGAAAAGTGGCTCTCTTTGAGGTTTTGCACAAGGTAGCTGGACCAGCGCGCTTCGTCGCTGGCCCCAACGATGGCAAGGCTGTGCGGGTGAAAGAACTTCTTCAGCCGCTCCGCTGTGATGGCTCTCTCTTGCTCCATCTGCCTGCATCCTTTTTGGACTGCGACATTGCAAAGGCATAGTAACTGCAACAGGCGTATTGCCGACAGGGCGGCTATTCGGCCAGTTGGAAAAGCGGGAGGGGAGGGCGCCCGCTCAGGCGTTCAAAGCTGACCTGAACGGCGGCCCCGATGCGCACGCGCTCGCGCGGGCTGTTGATCAGGCGACTCATCAGGCGCACGCCTTCCTCCAACTCGACAAGGGCGATGATGAAGGGAGCCTCGGCGGCGAAAGGGCCGAAAGCGCGATGGACAACGGTGTAAGAGTAGATGGTTCCACGGCCCGTGGCCCTGACCCAGGTGAGCTGGTCGCTATGGCAGTGGGGGCAGAGGCTCCGTGGATAAAAGACATGGCGTTGGCAGATTCTGCACCGCTGGATACGGAGTTCTCCTTGCTGGATGCCTTCCCAGTAAGGGGCCGACTCGGGATCGCTTTGGGGGAGGGCGTAGGTCGGTTCCTCACTCATGCTGCACTCTCACTCTCTTTGGTTCAGTCCTTGCCAAGTAAGACGGTGGCCGCGGAGGACAGGACGCCGCCGGTGCCGTGAGCCAGGGCCAGGCGAGCCCCAGGGACCTGGCGCTGGCCGCACTCGCCGCGCAGTTGGCGTGTCGCTTCGATGAGCAGGAAGATGCCGTACATGCCGGGGTGGCAGTAAGAGAGGCCACCGCCATTGGTATTCATGGGAAACGGGCCACCTGGAGCGGTGCGCTGGCCGCTCACGAAGGCGCCTCCTTCTCCGATCTGGCAGAAGCCCAGGGCCTCCAGGGTCATGATGACCGTAATGGTAAAAGAGTCGTAGATTTCCACGACGTCGATGTCTTCGGGCCGCAGGCCGGCCATAGCAAAGGCTGCCTGGCCGGAGGCGATGGCCGCCTGATGAACGGCCAGATCTGGCATGTTGGCGATGGTCGCATGGGTATGGGCTTCGCCGTGACCCAGTACCCAAACTGGCGACTTGCGGGCCTGGCGGGCCCGTTGTGCTGAAGCCAGTACCACGGCTCCACCCCCATCAGTGACCAGGCAACAGTCGAGCAAATGCAGAGGCTCGGCGATCCAGCGCGAGGTGAGCACATCCTCGATCGTGATGGGGTCGCGCATCATGGCCTTCTCATTGAGCATGGCCCACTTGCGCGTCGCCACAGCCACTTCGGCCAGTTGCTCGCTGGTCGTGCCGAACTGGTGCATGTGGCGCATGGCGGCCAGGGCGTAGGCCCCTACGGGGGTGGGCAGTCCAAATGGTCCCTCGAACTGTTCCGTGAGGCGATAAGTCGGGTTGATTCGCCCGCGGGAGCGGTCCGAGCGCTGGGTGCTACCATAGACGATGAGGGCCACCTCGATCAGGCCGGCCTCAATGGCGGCCACCGCGTGCTCGATGTGGGCCTCGAACGAGGAGCCACCGATATTGGTGGAGTCGCTATAGCGCGGCCTGACTCCCAGATACTCAGCCAGGGTTAGCGCGGGCGACCAGGACCAGTTGCCGGCGCAGAAGAGGGCGTCGACCTCGTCGAAGCTGAAGCCGGCATCTTCGAGAGCAGCGCGAGCCGCCTGGGCCTGAAGCTGCAGAACGGTCTTGTCGGGAGTGTAGCCCAGGTCAGACTCTGCCACGCCGACGATGGCGGCGCGCGGGCTACGCGGCGCGGATGCTCTGGACATGTATGCCTCCAGCCTATCTGTTTGGTTGTCGGTAGTATATAGTCTATCATCTCTCTCCCGGCTCAGCCCACGGACGGGACGGTTTCCCGCTGATCAGCCTGGGACCGCAAGCGAGGCCGCGCGCGGCCTCGCCAGGGGCCGACCGCGGTAAGCCAAAGGGGGTGCTCTGCAGCGGCCCTGAGTCGTTGGCCGTTCTATAAACAGACGGCCAGTCTGGGGCCGGTCCCTCAATAGTGAGGCGGACAAGCGTCAGCCTGGCCTGAGTGCAGGCTGCAGGAGAACAGGAGCAAAGGAGTCATCTCGGTATGGGCGAGGAGACATTTCCGCAGGCTGAAGAGCGGCGCTTGCAGGAAGCCGCCAGCCACGAACGGAATTGGGAGCGCTGGGGCCCCTATCTGGCCGAACGCCAGTGGGGGACGGTGCGCGAGGATTATTCCTCCGATGGGAACTGCTGGGACTATTTCCCTCACGATCATGCGCGGAGCCGTGCCTATCGCTGGGGTGAAGATGGCCTGCTCGGCATCTGTGACCGTGAGTGTCGGCTCTGCTTCGCCGTGGCCCTGTGGAATGGCCAGGACCCGATTCTCAAAGAGCGGCTCTTCGGCCTGACCAACGCTGAGGGTAATCACGGCGAGGATGTCAAAGAATACTATTTCTATCTCGATGCGCTGCCCAGCTCCGCCTATCTGCGTGCCCTCTACAAGTATCCTCAGCGAGCCTATCCCTACGCCCATCTCGTCGAGGAGAATCGCCGACGCTCTCGGGCCGAGCCGGAGTATGAACTGCTCGCTACTGGCATCTTTGACGAAGACCGCTACTTTGATCTCACGGTCGAGTATGCCAAAGCCTCTCCCAACGATATCTTGATCCGTCTCACCGTGGCCAACCGCGGCCCGGAAGCGGCCACGCTCCATCTTCTGCCCACGCTCTGGTTTCGCAACACCTGGAGCTGGGGTCAACGGGGTGAGGATTACAGCCCCAGGCCTCGCCTGAGCACTCCAGATGGTCAGTCTCTGCTGGCCGAGCATATCTCGCTGGGCCGTTTCTGGCTACTGGCCGAGCGTCAGCCGGACCTGCCAGAGCCGTGCCTGCTCTTTACGGAGAATGAGACCAACTTCCAGCGCCTCTTCGGCGTTCCCAATGCCTCCCCATATGTCAAGGATGCTTTCCATGCCTACGTCATCGAAGGGCGCCAGGAGGCCGTCAATCCAGCTCAGGAGGGAACGAAAGCTGCCTTCTATTACGTGCTTACCTTGCCTGCAGCTCAAGCGTGCCAGCTTCAACTACGCCTCTTTGCCGAGAGCGAGGCGCCTGCCACGCCCTTTGGCGAAAGCTTCGCGGCCCTCTTCGCCCAGCGCCAGCAGGAGGCCAACGCTTTCTATGCGGCGCGCATTCCGCCTACACTCCCAGAGCAGGCCCAGCGTGTGATCCGCCAGGCCAACGCCGGCCTGCTGTGGAGTCGCCAGTTTTACAACCACGATGTGGCCACCTGGCTCAAGGGGGATCCGACCCAGCCGACTCCCCCACCTTCCCGTCTCTCCGGGCGTAACCACGACTGGAAGCATCTCTTTAATCGCGACATTCTCTCTGTCCCTGATAAGTGGGAATATCCCTGGTATGCTGCCTGGGATCTAGCTTTCCATGCTGTGTCATTTGCAACCCTCGATCCCGATTTCGCCAAACAGCAGCTCATCCTGCTCTTACGCGAGTGGTATATGCATCCCAATGGGCAGCTTCCAGCCTATGAATTCGCCTTCTCGGATGCCAATCCGCCGGTGCATGCCTGGGCCTGCTGGCGCGTCTACAAGATGACAGCGGCGCGCGGATCTCGCGACCTCCAGTTTCTGGCCCGCACCTTTCATAAGCTGCTGATCAATTTCACCTGGTGGGTCAACCGCAAAGATATCGCCGGCAGACATCTGTTCAGCGGCGGCTTTTTGGGACTCGATAATGTTGGTCTCTTTGATCGCTCGCGCCCTCTGCCCGGTGGCGAGCAGCTTGAGCAGGCCGATGGCACCGCCTGGATGGCCTTCTATTGCCTGACCATGCTGGCCATTGCCCTCGAGCTAGCCCACGAAGATCATGCCTACGAAGATGTGGCCTCGAAGTTTTTTGAACACTTTATCGCCATCGTTGATGCCATGAATGCCTTGGGGGGCAATGGCATGTGGGACGAAGAAGATGGCTTCTACTATGATCAGCTTCTCATCGACGGGCGCAGCCTACCCCTGCGCGTGCGCTCGGCGGTCGGACTCATCCCCCTGCTGGCGGTCGACATTCTCGATGACGAGCGTCTGGCCGCCCTGCCCGGCTTCAGTAAGCGTCTGCGCTGGTTTCTGGAGAATCGACCCGACCTTGCCCGCCACATCTCCTATCTAGAGGGAGGGGGGCATCACTCGGAAACCCACCGCCTACTTGCTATTCCTTCCCGCGAGCGCCTGCTGCGTGTCCTGCGCTACCTGCTAGATGAGAACGAATTTCTCTCTCCCTACGGCCTTCGCTCGCTATCGCGCTACTATCGCGATCATCCCTACACCGTCGTCCTTGATGGCCAGCAGCTCAGCATTGACTACGAGCCGGCGGAGGCGCGCAGCGTTCTCTTTGGAGGCAACTCCAACTGGCGCGGACCTGTCTGGTTCCCCTTAAACTATCTGTTGATCGAGGCGCTGGAGCGTTACCATCGCTTCTATGGCGCAAGCCTCCTGGTCGAGTGTCCCACTGGCTCGGGTAGACAGCTCACCCTGGCGCAGGTAGCGCAGGAGTTGACGAGGCGTCTGTGCCGCCTTTTCTTGCCCGATGAGCGGGGAAAGATCGCCTGGTGTGGAGAGGAGTCGCGCTTCCTTTCTGATCCGCACTGGCGTGACCTGATTCTCTTTTACGAGTACTTTGATGGCGAGACGGGGCGCGGCCTGGGGGCCAGCCATCAGACGGGCTGGACCGCTCTCATTGCTCGTTTGCTGATGGATCTGGCCAATGAGGCGCCTGCTCCGCAATCCTGACCTGCCTGAGAGCGCGTTCGCCTCAAGGGCGAGGGCGTGGGCTGGGAAGGCCATCGTCAGGCGAGATCAGGCCATGACGGATAGCGAAGCGCACCAGGTGGGGGATGTCGTGCAGCCCGAGCTTCTCCATGATATTGGCGCGGTGGGCCTGCACTGTTTTGACGCTCAACACCAGACGATTAGCGATCTCCTGACTGGTGTAGCCCTCGGCGACCAGGGTAAGGACTTCCAGCTCACGTGGACTGAGCACGCGCAGTTCTGCGGCCAGCTCCTCTCTTGCAGCGGCTTCTGGCGGGGAGCAGGCAGAGCAGTCGGCAGCCCGAGGCCGGCTCTGGTCTTGAGCCGCGCAGTGTTCTAGGTAGACGCGGATCAGCGAGCGAGCCAGGCCAGGATAGAGAAAGACGCCGTTCTCTGCGAGAGCGCGGACCGCGCTGTGCAGCTCGGCAGGTGCCGCCTTCTTGACCAAATAGCCGCTGGCTCCCGCTCGCAGGGCCTCCAGAAAGTACTCCTCGCTATCGTGCATGGTCAGAATCAGGACCTGCGTCTCTGGCTGCTCGGAGCGGATGCGGCGGCAGGCTTCCAGGCCATCCATTTCGGGCATGGTGATGTCCATCACCACGATGTCCGGTCGCAGTTGCCGCGCCATCTCCACAGCCCCGACGCCGGTCTTGGCCTCCCCGACGATGCGAATTTCCGGCTGAAGCGTTAACAAGAGTTTCAAGCCCTGGCGCAAAATATCGTGATCGTCGGCCAACACCAGGCTAATCGTCCGATCAGCCGTCCGACCGGCGCTTACTGGCTGCTCACTCTCCATTGCTCTCTCCCTCCTTGCCTCCTCCTGGTCAAGAATGTTTTATATTAGGGTAGTGTAACGCCAGGGAGAGCGATCGCCAACCCGGCTTGGGGAGAAGTTGGCTTGTCCCTTCTCTCGCCTTGGAGTACCTGGCCGGGCCGAGCTGGGCTGGGCCGGGCCGGGCCAGGGGAAGGCTGCTCTCTGGACTGGTGCAGCGATGCGCGCCTGCGACAGTCGGGTCCATCTTCCCCCATCTCTGGCTCTGCGCAATCACAAAATCTATTGCTCATAGAGCATGCCAGAAAGAGAGCGACGATGCGGATTATCTGGGAATGGCTGCGGTACTGGCAGCTCTCTCTCTTTGAAAAGGTCATTCTTACCAACAGTTTGCTCTTGCTCGCGGAAGCAATCATCGCCCTCTGGGTCACCAGTCATGCCCTGGAAGCTCATCATTTTCTGATCGATACGGCCTTTCTGGTGGCGGCTACCCTGCTCAGCATCGCGGTCAACGCCTTCCTGCTTCGGGCCAGCTTCAAGCCGCTCTTCCGCCTGCTGGAAGTCATTCGCCAGGTCAGTGCGGGCAAGACCGAGGCGCGGGCCGAGCCTGCTCCTGCCGATTCCGAGGTCGGTCAGCTCGCGGCAGCCTTCAATACAATGCTGGACCACCTGGAAGAACTGCGCCGTCAGCAGTCGGCCCTGATTTTGCAAGCGCGAGAGGAGGAGCTGCGGCGCGTCTCTCGCGAGCTGCACGATGAAAGCAGCCAGAATCTGACCGCCGTTCTCGTCTACTGCGAGATTCTCACGCGCACGCTCGAGAGCCTGCCCGATGAGGCTATTGCCAGCGAGACACGCCAGCAGCTAGTAGCCAGCTGTCGGCAGTTGAGCGAGCTGGCTCAGCGCACGCTCGAGACCCTCCGCCTGCTCTCCCAGCGGTTGCGCCCGCCTGTTCTCGACGATCTGGGGTTGGTGGCCGCTCTGCGCTGGTTGGTAGAGGATAGTCGTCGGCGTTTTTGCCTGCCGGTCGAACTGACTATAGAGGAACAGGCCCTCTGGCAGCACCTACCCCCCCTTTATGAGACGACCCTCTTTCGGATCGCACAGGAAGCGCTCACTAACGTAGCTCGTCACGCGCGGGCCAGCCGGGCGCACCTCTCGCTGCGGCTGGTCTCTGCCGCTATTCATCTCTCTGTGCAAGATGATGGTGCGGGCTACGACCCAAAGCAGCGCGGCACCGGCCTCGGCCTGGTCAGCATGCGGGAGAGGGCCGCTCTCCTCGGTGGCAGGCTCTCTATCGATTCGCAGCCGGGCCAGGGGACGCGAGTGGAGGCCATTCTGCCTCTGCCAACTGGCTAGCTGCCAGCCAGGCAGCGGCTCTTCCATTGCGCTCTCTTGCGCTCTCTCGTTGCCAGACAAGCGAGTCTGGGGCCTGGTCCGACCCGAACCAGGTCAGGCTACTTCTAAATGGAGAATTTGCTGCTGCGGCGTAAAGCCAGCGGCGCGCGCCTCAATCTTGATCGCCCAGGCTCCCGGCATCGAGAAGAAGACCTGCACGCTATAGCTGCCCTGGCCTACCTGCCGTATGTGGATCGGGGTTGGCCCCATCACCATATCTGGCATCCAGGCTGAGGAGGTCACCTGAGCCTGTTCGATGGGCGTTCCCTGGGGATCAGTCAGCCGTAATTGCAGCTGAGCCGGACCAACGCGCAGGGGTGGCTGTTCCGCCACCTGCACGTGGAGCACCGCTGGAACCTGAACGGGCCAGAGGGCGGCCAGCGTCAGAGCCGTGACGCAAGAAAAGGTCAGCAAGAGCCAGAAGATCGGGCGCACACGCATGAGCGCTCACCCTCTCGGGGTTGTGTCCTTCTCCTCTTCGCGAACAAGCTCACGTCGCATTTGGGCCAGACCAGACGAGCTGGCGGACCTGCGGGCCAGGCTGCGGCCCAGGCCAAGACCGGCGCCGCCGCCGACGAGTAGTCCAGCGACGCCTGCCACACTCACCCACAACGGCAGGTTACTGGCTCCACTCGAGGTAGAGGTCGTCGAGGAGCTGGAGGCGCTGGCCGTTGCTGTTGGGACCGCTGTTGGGGTCGCGCTGCTTGCCGCGGCGGCCTTTACTGTGAAGATGAAGGCCCCCTCTGCGGGGTCGCCGTCCTCCGCTGAGACGGTCGTCCAGCGCACAATATAGACCCCAGTGCCGTCTGGCTTGATGCGTACTGACATCTCGCGCGGATTATTCAGAGGAATCGTTGCGTTCCCCTGGCTGACCAGTTCCCCGCCTGGCCCGTAAACAAAAAGATTGCTCTTGCTGGGATCGGGATTAATATTCTCGGCAGTAAAGACTGTCACGGTCGCTGGTACCTGGCTGATCGTTGAGCCAATTTTCGGATTGGCATCGATGACCTTTGCATGAGCCGAGGCGGAGCCTACACCGACAATAAAGAGTAAGAATGTGCTCAGCAGCAGCGCACCGCCAAGCTGCAGCGCGCGCACCGGTCGCCACCTGGAGTAGAGCATAGTCAGCGTCCTCACTTGTTCATCTTCTCTGCTGGCTTCCTCTCCTGGCTGAGCCACTGCTCGATTGACTCTGGCGAGAAAAGAAAGAGTGGCTTCGAGCCAGGCAGCCTCTGACCCTAGCATAGGAAGCAAGACTCCGGCTGTCCATTGGGAAGAATCCCTATTCTCTCCATCAGGGTACCGTAAGGTGTTCGCACCAGCAGACCATCTGCCAGCGGAGGCTGGCGCAGGCCAGCGGATAGCCGTACCGGTCTGGCGGGCAAGATGGATGCCGGGGAGTTGAAGGAAGGTGGAGCTACCTCGCCGGCCAGACGCGAGGAGGGCGCGGTTGCCGGCGATAGCTCTGCGTTCGTTCAGTCTGTCAGCACCTGCCAGGAACGGCCTCCATCCTGGCTGAAAAGCACGCTGGCGGGATAGAAGAAGGCGGCGTAGAGCTGCGTAGGCTGTCTGGGCGATAGCTGAAGCGCCATGAGGTCGCTGCGCGAGAAAGTGAAGCGTTTTTGCCAGCTTGTCCCCTGATCGGCGGAGAACCACAGATCGCGCCCGGCCAGGGCATAGAGAGCTGCACCGTCAGCTGAGCTTATCAGGCGCGTCAGCGAGGAGTTCGGCGTGGAACCGCGCAGGTGGGTGATCTGCTGGCTCCCATCCTGCCAGCGATAGAAACCTTCATCGGTGGCGCAGAAGATCAGCCGCGGCTGGGTTCGCGTAGCGGTCAGACTGAGCACCGTGCCGTTGATCCCCTGGAGGCGTTGCCAGTGGACCCCATCGTCGAAGGTCTCAAAGAGTCCCTGATCGCCTCCCAGCAGGAGATGACGCGGGTTCCGTGGATCAGTCAAAAACAGGGGCGTCTGCATGGCCGAAAGCGCTCCGCTGGTAATAGGGCGCCAGTGGACCCCCAGATCTGTCGTCTCATACCAGCCGGCGTAAACAAAGAAGGCGTAGAAATGGCCAGCGGGGCCGCTCCCGGCCTGCACAGAAAAAGGATAGGCCGAGGATGGTAGACGAGGCGGGTTGCTCAGACGCCAGCTATTGCCACCGTCGCGACTGATATACACGCCAGGCTGCTCGCTACCAATCCCACTTGGTACAGCGATCACGGCGAGCAAATTAGGATCACCAGGGGCGGGCGCGATCGAGGTCACCATCGCCGGGGCCAGCGCCCCGCGGGCTTGAGGCCAGCTCTCTCCCCCATTGCGGCTGATGAAGAGGCCGAAATGGGTGCCCAGGTAGAGGCTGCGCCCATCGTCTCCCACAGCCAGCGTATGCAGATGAGTTTCGGGGTTCGAGAGCGGGCGCCCTGGCACCGTCGGGTCGGTCGCGCTGCGACGGGCGCTGAGGAACTCCCAACCGGCGGCCACGATCACCGCGATAAGCGCAATGGCCAAAAGCACATACGCTCCCCGCCTCCGAGGCTTCCTCGATTCTGGCCCCTGCTCCTGCACAACAAGCTCATCTCGCGAACGCTGCTGCGAAGTCGCCATTGTTCCTCCACACGCCCGTTCTCAGGCCGTTCGACAGAGATTGACATCCTCCCCCGGCTAAAGCGCGGGGGCTTCCCACTCTCACGAGTGAGCTTTCCTGCTTCGTCGAGACTCGCCAGGGTTGGTTTTCGCCACAGCGGGTCTTACAGCCGCTCAACAGGCATTGACGGTAAGCCCCACCGCAAGGATAGTGTTTGCGGCATTGATGTCATGGTCGTGATGGATGCCGCATTCAGGACAGATCCCTTCACGGACAGCAAGCGTTAAGAAGTCGAGAATATGCCCACAGGCGAACAGCGTTTGCTGGATGGGTACCAGCGGTCTGCCAGGTCCTTATAGGAAGGCCGTCTCTTCTGCTCTCTGCAGAAGGCACCGGTCTTTTGAGGCAATGCCCAATTGTAGACAAAGCAGATACACCTCAAGGTCTGAGCAAGACTATGCTTTTGCTCGTCGGCCGGCGGTATGCTCGCTTCTGCTTCATGCTTTACATGAAAGCACACACAGTGCCAAAAGTCAGCAATATCCATTCCATCCAGGCCGCCTGAAGAAGGAACGGCGCTCTCATCTCCCGGATCCCGGATAAATCCAGCGGTCTTCCCACGCCCGTTGATAAAGCCGCCCAGCTCCTGCTTGCTTGATTGCTTGCAAGATGAGTGCCGAAGAGCAACCTGGCGATTGTCTCCACACAAAAAAACATACCATTTGAGGTCAATAGGGAGAATTCCCGATAGCAGGACCGTGTGCTGGTTAGGATGGTGTGCGTAGACGGGCCTGGGTATCCCTCGACGCCGGCTACCTGTCTCTCTTGACCCCACCCAGGGGGGTATGGTATAGTGACAGAGGGCAGTCTCGAGGGCGGAAATAAAGGTAGTCCTGGAGAAGGGCAGAAAGGAGCCAGCTACTGTGCAAGAAGAGCGCCGTCGCGACGTATTGAAGCGGCTCTCCTACATCAAGGGGCATCTCGACGGCATCTCCAAGATGGTAGAAGAAGACAAATACTGCGTCGATATTCTACGCCAGAGCTATGCCGTACGTCGGGCGCTAGAGAAAGTCGAAGCCATCATTCTCGAAGGGCATCTCCACACCTGCGTCCCCGAAGGCATCAAAAGCGGGCGCCAGGAGGCCGTTGTAGCGGAGCTGCTGCAGCTCTTTACCCTGGCGGGGAATCATTTGAAGGCCCAGGAGGCAGGGGAGCTACCTCCTGTCGAAGAATGAATACGGAGTGAAAGAAGGCGAGAAAACCATATGAGCACCACAAGCACCTCGATCACACTCATCTCTCCGGACATCTCCTGTGAGCACTGTCAGAGGGCAATTGAAAGCACGCTGGGTGCTCTCCAGGGGATCGAACGAGTAAGTGTCGACATCGCTAGCAAGAGCATTCACCTTTCCTATGATCCGGGGCGTATCTCCCTGGAGCAGATTGAGCGGCAGCTCGACGAGATCGGGTATAGCCTCGCGCACTGAGGAAGCCGAAGGGGCGCCAGGAATAGGGCTGGATAGGGCTGGCGACCGCCCAGCCCCAAAGCGACGAGGAGGAGGGACCTGACAGGCCGCTCCGGGCCGGGGCCTGGGTGTCTCTCCTCGTCGCACAAATAACCCGCCTGCTGGCCGGTTCCGTTCTTCGCCTGATTGCTTGCTGGGAGGAAGGGGCCGAGCCAGCCTGGCTAGAAAGTTGTTGGTCCTACAGGACCCGACTCTAAGGGGAAAGTTGCCTCGCTCTGGCGAGGTAGCTCGGTCAGGTCGGTAATGCGCAGCCAGCGGACCTCTAGCGCGATGGCTTGCACTGGCAACCTGGCGATGAAGGAGGCCGCCGCGGGGGATTTCCGGATGAGCCGCTCGCGCACAGTAGCACTGGCCTGCTCATCGTTGATCAAGCGGGCTTCTGCCGTGGCCTCCAGCCAGGCTGTTGGCTCTCCTGGCCCGATAAAGATTCCCACCCGCGGATTCCGCCGCAGATTCGCCAGCTTACGCGATGTCAGAATGAAGGTACAGTACAGCGTTAGACTATTTCGTTCCTCGCTGAGCGGCTCCTCAACGTAGAAGACGCGCGTCACGTAAGGTTGACCATTGTCCTCTGTCGCGATCGCCAGCGTATCATAGCGAGCGAGAAACTCATTAATGGCAGCGCGTAATCGGGCTGCATCCTGTGCGTCCATAGTTTTCAATCCCCGATGATCTCCACTCCTGATAGATTTCCGGCTGACAGATCGGCCATCTCGGCTCTGCCTGTAGCATACCGCATGCTAGCAAGAAGGACCAGTTCCGGTCGGGGTCAGGCGTGTCCGTTCCACAATGGCCGTTGCCTCTGTCTGCTGTCTGCCCCGCTGACCAGAAAACCGCGAGCGTTGCCCGCGTCCCGTTTGGGGAGCGCCAGGGCGGAGCGGTAGAAAGAGGGCTTCTCTCTGGCCCTTGTTTCGGGACAGACCTTTTCGCTATGCTTTTAAGAGCGTACAACCCCTGATCAAGATAGCCCTATCTAGCAACGAAAGGACCAGTGACAGGAGTCCAATGAGTGAACGTTTTCCCTGCTGGTATCCCCTGCAGATCCGCTTTCGTGACCTTGATCCACTTGCTCACGTTAACAACGCCGTCTACTTTACCTATTTTGAAGAAGCGCGCAGCTATTATCTGAATCTGCTGGAGCGCTGGCTCAAGGATTGGCCGGGAGAGGAGGCTGCTCAGGAGCGGCCCGGCGCCGAGAATCCCCGCATTCAGACGGGGCCGCGCGCGGCGCGCTACGGCCTGCTTGTCAAGGAAGTCAGCTGTACCTATGAACTGCCACTGATCCGCTCAGACCGCGCTGAGGTGGGCGTGCGTGTCTCCCACGTAGGCCGCACCAGCTTTATTATGGAGCATCAGATTCGGGACGCTCACAATCACGAGCGCATTTTTGCTACGGGACGCTCTGTGATGGTCTGGTGTGATTATCGCACTGGACGCCCGCATCCGTTGCCACCTGCTCTGCGCCGCGCCTTCGAGCAGATGGAGGGGCGCAGCTTCCCCCCGCCCGAGTAGGTTGATGTTCTCTCTGGCGCGGGTGTACCTGGCGTTGACCTGATCCTGCGCCCTGGCCTCACTCTGCGGGCAATGCCGCCCGGCGGGGCCAGGGCGCAGCCTTTCCCACTGCCAATCTTCCCTTTCCTTTGGAACCCTTCTGACTGGCTCTCTTGCCCTGCCCTGCCATGCCAGTCTCCCCACAGCACTGATCGGGCTGGCGGGCGGTTGGTGGGGCCTTATGGGCAGGTCTGAGGGGCTGGCTCCTGGCTCGCTAAAGATAGTTAACCCAAAGCGCAAGAGCGCAAACGAAGGAAGGTCTGGTGCCGCACATCAGTCACTGTTAGCAAGATCGAATAGAGCATATCACGGTCTACGGGTGGCGGCTGGCCAGGAAAGACACTAGCACGATCAGGCTGTTTTTCCTAGAAGAGTCGTCTCTTCGTCCCCGGCTGAGCTATACTAAACTCAAGATCAAACCTCATTCTCCGTACAGCGTGAGGTTGCTATATGCTCTCTTCTCTCGTGATGGTGCTGGTGCTTGGCGGAGTGCTCATCGTGCTGGTTGGTCTGGGACTCTGGGCGATGCGCCAGCTCCGACGCTACAGGCAGGCTCGGACGGCTCAGAGCCACTCGCTGTTGGCGGCCTGTGAGGAACAGCAGGTTGGCGTCGTCCTCCCCACGCAGGAGGGCGCGCTAGTCTCTTTCCAGAAGGCGCAGCCGCTGCCGGGCTTTGTCCTCCCCCCGGTATGGTATCGCCGCTGGCGCATGCTAGTCTCCCTGGGGCTTCTGCTGATGCTCTGTCTGGCACTGGCCAGCCAGGGTGGAATCGTGCGCGATACCTTTCGCAGCCTGACCGCTACATTTAGCTTCTTCTCTGCATCTTCGACGATGGATCTGCAGACCGCGCCCCATGCTCCTCCCGATACGGCCAGCGCGCACATTGTTCGAGTCGATTCAGCCTCGCGCAGCCAGTACTATAACGACTACCAATGGCAAGTCTGGTCTTACTCCTCCTGCTCGGGGATCGCCCTGGAGGAGGTGATGAACGCCTATGGCCGCCATCTCATCGCCGCCGATGTGCTCCAGGTCGAGTTACAGCTTGGCGTCTGGGATGTCCAGCTAGGCTTACTCAGGGAGGAGGGGATCGCTATGACTGCCAACTATTTCGGCTTCAATGCCAGTCTGAGTCATACACGCACCCTCCAGCAGATCGTTGCGATCGCTAATAGCGGCACACCGGTCATCGTCAGTATCCGCGATAGCTACTACTTCCCCGGTGGTCATATCTTTGTTGTCCGCGGAGGGGACAACCAGTACGTCTACACCGTCGACTCCTCGCCGGCCAACTTCACGCGCATGACCTATAGCATGTTCTCGGCTATGTGGGGCGCTAATAACGATTTTAGCGCCGTCGTTACCCCGCGCTAGCCCTCTGATCGGGCTTGCCAGGCCAGAACCGAAGGTGAGGGACGACTGAGCCGATCGACCAGCGGTCCACGAGTGAGAAAATGAGGAGGAGAGAAGAGACCAGTTGCCCAGGCATGGCTGGGCTACGTGCCTGGCCTGGCTGGCTGGTCTCTTCTCTCCTCTCTGTGTTCCGGCTGGAGGCTGAGCTTGTGTGCTCCCGTTGATCACCAGCAGCTCCTTCTGGCTGTCTCCCTCCTCGCCTCAGCCCTGGCGGTCGAAGATATCGGCTGGGGGAATGGCGGAAGCTAGTAGATCAACACCGGTGTATACAGGCTCACAAAGTTGTAAAGCCAGGCGGCGTTATCGGTAGACATGTTGACACAGCCGTGGGATCCCTGGCCGGCAAAGGGATCACCGGTTGGGTCCTGGTGAGGGAAGTTAGTTCCCGGACCGAAATCAGCGCGCCACCAGGCGTCGTGCAAGAAGTAGCCGTTGCTATGGTACTGCATGGCGTAGTTGATCTTCGTATCGGGATACCAGTGCGGCGATCCCTTTGGCTCGCTTGACTTAAAGATCGTCGGATGCTGCTTTCCTTCGATCCACCAGGTGCCGGGAGGAGTTGGCAGATCAGGCTGGCCGGTAGTCACCAGGAAAGCTTTGACCAGCTTGCCGTGATCGTAAGCCCGTAGGGCCTGCTCGCTCAGCGAAACGACCACTACACGCTCACCCATGTAGCCATAGTGACGCATTAGATCGAGATCGGTTTTATGTGGTTGGTTATAGGGTGTCTTATCGCTAAAGTTGGCTTTCATCGCCTCAAAGTTCGTCAGCCACATCTGCAGGTCCTCAACTACCTGCTGATAGTCTGCCAGAGTCTGAGCCTGGCTCAGCTCTTCTCCAAGCCAGTCGTTGCCTCCGATGCCCTGGGAGCCATATTCATAACCTAGTGGGTAGGTCTGATTGTTGTAGCTATCGTGATAGGTGTGGGTCTGTCCCCAGGCGCTGACCTCCTGGGCCAACTGCTGCTGAAGATGACTACTCTCGGCCTTCATGGCCGGAAGCTGGATGGCCCGGATATGCTCCTTCAGCGTGGCCAGAGCCTGGTTGTAGGCGCTGGCCGTCTGCGCCTGTTGGAGGGCCTGCTGATCGCTCTGATACTGCTGGCGATAGGTTGTGACATCTCCACCGTTTTGCTGCATCAGGTTAATCCATTGCTCGAACGTCTGCAGAGCCATTTGCCCTTCGTTTTGCAGCGTGGGGGAGATGGCCGGAGTGGCCACTGTCTTGGGCCCACTGGCCAGGGCGTTGGAGCTATCTGGGCTGCAGGCGCTCAGCAGCAGAGCGACCAGGGCCAGCATAGCCACAAGCAACCTGCTTGCCTGGCGCCTCTGAGGCTGAGAACAAGAAGCCTGGACCTGTATGGCTGACCGTTTCATTGCCCTTCCTCTTTTTTCTGCATACTCTTTCCTGGTCATATCTGATTCATCGAAAAAGAGGGGGAAGTGGATCGCACCTCTAGATAGGATAGGCTAAAGCGCCTTAGAGAGGCTCCCTCCTTACCATTCCTCTTCATCATACTACGCCTATTGAAAAAAACGCGGGAGGAGGCCTCTTCATTTCATCGACCTGGAATTCTTCTCCCTCTCTGGGGAAGGAGGTCCTCTGAGCGGTCTGGCGTCGCAAAGGGCCCCATGGGGCTGCCCAGCGTGGGCGGGAATGGGCCAGGAGAAGGGTAGGAAGGCCATGTCTAGTACTTTCTTCTTGAGACTAGTACTTTTGACTAGACCACCGGGGTAGAATAGTACCGTTGGGCGGGGGAAAGCATAGGCCAACCTCACACTGCTCGCTGATAGCAGTGGGCCTTGCCTCGCCGGAGGGGCTGGATAAGGGACAGGCTTGAGAACCAACAACAATGCTCTAGATCCGGAAGGAGGAGGGGCGTTCCTCTCAAGGAGAGGACTGCCGCAAGCTGGATGGAGACAATACGTGTGCTGATTGTTGAAGAGCAGCCACTGCTGCGCATCGGTATTCACGCGACCCTGGAACGCATGGGGGACTGCGAGATTGTCGGCGAGACCACCGATCCCGCTGAAATTTTGGCCCTCGCCGGCGAGGGCCGGCTGGATGTCGCTTTGATCGATACCGGCCTGACCTGCGCGGATCCTCTGGAGATCGCTCGTCTGATGCGCCGGGTCGCTCCGCAGGTGGCTATGATTATGCTAACGCCCGCCGAGAACGAGGAAGATCTCTTCCAGTCAATCAAGGTCGGCGCAGCGGCTTATTATACCCGCGACATTGGGCTGGATGAGCTTAGGGAGGCTGTACGCAAGGTGAGCCGTGGCGAATACCTCATGAACGATGACGTCCTCTCCAGACCGCAGATTGCCTCGCGTGTTCTGGCCTCATTCCGCGCCCTCAATGAAGAAGAGGAAGAAGAGGACAACGCTCAGAAGGAGCCGTCACCGCTTTCCAGCCGCGAGATCGAGATACTCGATCATATTGCCCGCGGTCGCAGCAACAAAGAGATCGCCAAAGTACTCAAGATCAGCGATCAGACCGTCAAGAATCATATTACTTCGATTCTGAAGAAACTGGCTGTCAATGACCGTACGGCAGCGGTTGTCTATGCGCTCAAGCATGGCTGGATTACGATTGAGAAAGAGCAGTGAGTCTGGCCATGCTGAGCCTGCTCAGCCGGCAGATCGCTGCACGGCCTTGCTTGACGATCCCAACTGACGGCTCGCGGTCCCGAGCACGGCCCGCCCTGCTGCACCCTATCTTGCTCTATCCCGCCCACTGCCCGATGAGAAACTGGAGCGCTGTGAAGGTGAGCAGTCCCCCAGAGATGATCAGATAGTGGAGGCGAAAGCTTTCGCCCCTGCCAAGGCGGGCCAGCACCAGGAAGGCCGGGAAGAGAGCCAGGCAGTAGCGTGGCAAGGACATCGTGGGATAGCGTCCCTGAGCTGGTACGACTAGAAAGAAGATGAAGGCTACAGCGGTGTAAGAAGTATAAGATAGGGCGATAGATCCGCGCAGACGCCAGGGACCGACAAAGAGAAGTGCGACAAGCACTAACATTCCCGTCAGCAAGACCAGGTCGCTGACGCGGTGGATGGTAATAAAATCGAGATGGCTGGAATCCTGGACAAGGGCTGCGAGGGTCGCGCTAACAGCGAACCAGGGGGGCTGTAAGCTGCGCTGCCAGACGGATTCCGCGTGAGAAAAGGCCAGCGGGTCATGGAAACGCAGGAAGCAGTAGCCGGCAAACAGGCCAAGGCCGCTGGGA
The DNA here is from genome assembly GCF_042408735.1 of Thermogemmatispora sp. Classification (GTDB taxonomy): domain Bacteria; phylum Chloroflexota; class Ktedonobacteria; order Ktedonobacterales; family Ktedonobacteraceae; genus Thermogemmatispora. The sequence goes on along the minus strand of NZ_JBHOQV010000110.1, from coordinate 11,591 downwards.
ATGCCCAGAATGCCCAGGGCATCGAGGCGGAACTGACCCAGGCGAAACTGATGCTGGCGCAGGTATTCGTAGACGAAAGGAACAAGCAGCGGAAGGGCCGTCACTCGGGTAAGGCTGGCCAGACCACCCCAGAGCGCGGCCTGCCACCAATAGCCTTGTCGGATAGCGTAGAAACAGAGGAGCGCCAGCAGCATAAAGAGCGATTCGCTATAAGCTGCTGCCAGGAAGAAGGCCATAGGAAAAGTAGCGTAGTAGAGCACAGTGCGGCCGGCTAGCTCCTCGTCGAAGTCCTCGGCGATCAGGCGGTGGAGCATTACCAGGGCACCAAAGCCGGCCAGATTGGAGATGACCAGTCCTGCCAGAACGGGATTATCTGCCAGATAATTGGTCAGGCGAATAAGCAGGGGGTAGAGAGGAAAGAAGGCTGTACGCCACCAGTTGCTGTAGCCATGCATGGCAATGGTAATGAAGTGGCTGCTGTCCCAGTGGTTCCAGCTATTGATCATGGCCAGAAGAACGGGTCCTTTCGTGCTGCTGGAATCTCCTGGAAAGAGAAAGGCGATATAGCTCAAAAGAAAGTAGAGCACGTGGGTGGCTGTGTAGACCGGTAGCACCTGTTGGATGGCTGTGAGCCAGGGAGAGCGGGCAGGAAGGCGATGCTGACTGGCCGCCCGCTGGCCGCCGTCGGGATCGGGGGAACCGCCTGCATCTGACGGGCGTGTCTCCCCTGCTCCCCTGAGCCTCTCTGAAGTGGGTTTCTCTGATACAAGGCCAGAATACCGGAGCCCCTTTTCTTCCTCCGCCTGCTCGCTCGGGACGGGCCGTTGGCGCTCCTCTGGCTCCTCGCTTGCGGCTTCCGTCTCCCGAAAAACCTGCAGGCTGCGATGGATCCAGCTCCTGTTGGCCTGAGCGACAAACACTCGTGACCAGCGCATAGGACTCCTCGCTCAGCTTAAAACCTTCCCAACGCTGACGCTCCCAGCAGGCGACCTCTGTCGGACTACCTTGCTCTGGCGGCTCGAGCTGGTCCTGTCCTTTCCCCGGCAACGCGAGCCGGGGATAGCCCCTCCTGTTGAGAATTGCTCAGCTCGTATAAAGAGACGCTCGAAGCCGCGCAGGCGTAACACGCGGGCGCGCGGTGGTTCATGCCCTTTCACATAGTAATATGTTCTAATATGTGCATGGGATATTGTTGTTCAATGAGAGTTATGCTATCATAGAAGCGCTGTAACGAAACAGCACTTCCTCATGGAGTTGAGACGTAGATCAATCGATTCTTTAATAAAGTTCTCCAATGATATTTCGCTAACACTATTGGGAAGGGAAGACACTTGCAAACCTGGCAAGAACTGCTGAGTCAGCTTATCGAGGACATTCAGCTAGAGAGACGACTTGCGCAGGAAATGGGGGTGCAACCGATCACTCTCAGGCGTTGGGCGCGGGGGGTAGTGCAGCCGCGGGAGGATAATGTGCGGCGTCTGCTGAAGGCGGTGCCGCGCGAGATTTATCCCGAATTGCTGCGCCTCCTGGCCAGGGACTTCCCGAGGTTGTTAGAGCAACCGGCAGAGACCTCGGCCCCTGCGGCGCTGCCGGCGCCGCCCATCGAGGTCTATGTACGAGCGCTCAGCATGTACGCCACGACGCCCCCTTCTCTTTATCCGGAGGCGCTTTTCGATCTTCTGTTGCAGCATATGCTCAGGCAGCTTGATCCCGAGCGGCGTGGCCTGGCGGTAACGGTCGCGCGCTGTATGCCACCGCCTGCCCCGGGACAGAAGGTGCGCAGCCTGCGCGAGATTGTCGGGCGAGGAAACCCCCCCTGGCCTCGCGATCTCAGCCAGCAGACGATCTTCCTGGGGGCTGAGTCATTGGCCGGGGCCGCCGTCACCCATTGCCGTTTGGTGACCATTCCTAGCCGCGACGAGGAGTACAGCCTCTTCCCTGCTCACTGGGTCGAGCACGAGCAGAGCGCGGTGGCCTGCCCTATTCTCTGGCAGACGCGCGTTGGGGGCTGCCTGATTGTCTCCAGCACGCAGCCCCAGGCTTTCAATCAGGCCCAGCAGTCGCTGATTGAGCGCTATGCTCAGCTGATGTCTCTGACCTTTACCCCCGATGCCTTCTACAGTCACAGTGATATCGAGTTGCGTCTGATGCCTCTCTACACCGAACAATTGCCATATCTGCGCAATTTCAGAAGGCATGTCAGTCGCAAGGTCGAGGAAGCCAGCGCGGCGGGTCGCTCTTTGTCCCTCTATGAGGCTCAAGAAGCTGCCTGGCGCGAGATAGAGGAGCAGCTCCTGGAGCTGTCCCTGCGTCAAGGGGAGGAGAGCATGCCAGGTTCTTGACGGGCCATGAAAGCCTGGGGGTACACGGCCCGCAAAGCATACGCTCTGGCCGGGCACAGACAGAGCCTCGTTCGTCACTCCAGAGCGCATGCTCTTGCGGAAAACGGCCTGAGATCGTTCTGCGGACTCTCCCTGGCGATCTCGGCCTGCCTGTCTCCCACTTACCACCAGCGGCGATAGTCGTTCTCGCGCGAATAGGGATGGTAAGGGTAAGAAGGGTAGCTGATAGGCGCTGGAGGCTTGAGCCAGGGGCGCAGAAGCAGCGTGATGATCAGGCCGGTGAGGAAACCGCCGACGTGGGCCAGGTAGGCGACTCCGCCCATACCTTGCTGGACCTGGGCCAGTGAGGCCACGCCATCAAAGAGCTGGAGCAGGAACCAGAGGCCGATGAGAACAATCGCCGGCAGCGTTACGATAGTGAAGAAAAAGAAGATGAAGATGACGGTGCGTACCCCGGCCAGGGGAAAAAGTACCAGGTAGGCGGCCAGTACGCCGGCAATGGCGCCGCTGGCCCCGATGCTGGGAATCGTTGAGTCGGGGAAGGCTACCGCCTGTGCCACGCCGGCCACGATCCCGCAGAGCAGATAGAAGCAGAGATAAGGGAAGTGCCCCAGACGATCTTCCACATTATCGCCGAAAACGTAGAGGAAGAGCATATTGCCGCCAATGTGGAGCCAGCCGGCGTGCAGAAACTGTGATGTAATCAGGGTGAAGTAAACCGGCTCGGGAGTCTGGAAAGCAAGGTGGGTTTGCACGAGCGCTGTCTGGGGGAGGCCATGCACCAGGGCTACGGGCACTACTCCATAGGCGAAGATCAGCTCATCGGCGCGGCTCCCCAGAGAAAGCTCATAGAGAAAAACCAGCACGTTAATCAGGATCAGACCCCATGTCACCCAGGGCAGATGTCGGCGAGGCCCTGGGAAGTCCTGGAAGGGTATCACCTGCAGCCTCCTCCTTTAGCCTGTAGGTTGCTATCCTCCAATACGATTGAAGCGCCGATGGCGCTTCAGGCTGTTTGAGTACAGTACCAAGAACTCATGACAACTGATAACATGAGTCGGTTCAGACGGCAAGCCGTCCAGGCACAACTGCCGGTGCCCCTATCCCTGGGCCGTCAAAGGCGTTCGGGACTCCTTTTCTGCCAATATTGTAGGATCCGTTGACATCGGCGTGGATCAGGCGCTTGCCGCTGGCCTGATACCAGCGCCCGAGCCGTCTGCCGCTAAAACGCGGTTCTTCGGTGCGTGCAGGATCGTAGACGGGCAGTGGGTCACGGTCGAGAAAACTGGCCTGACTGGTGTCGCTCTCCTCCGTCAGGATCACGCGGATGCCAGCCAGTTCCGCTTTGTAGGTGAGCAGTTCGATGAAGCGGGCGTGCGGGATTTGCACGAAGCTCTGGTTGTTCCGTTTGCCCATCTCGACGCCTTGCTTCCACAGCGGGTTCTTGCCAATGATGAGCGTGCCGATGCCCTCTTGCACCAACAGAGCGATGATGCGACGGCTGGCCGGGTGCAGGTACTGCAGCACCCGGCGATTGCGCTTCGTCGTGATGCGATCACGCTGGCGGGAGGTCTGTCGGTTGGCTTTGGCAAGGGGGCTCTGGAGATGGGCGCGCTGTTTGTTGTAGAACTGATTGACGCTCTTGATGGGGCGACCGTTGACCAGGCGCGGGACAAAGCCGGGTTTGTTGGAAGTCAGGGCAGCGAGGACGTTGACACCCAGATCAGCGGCCACGAAGAGATGAGGATCGACCGAGGCAGGTTGGGGCTGCGTCTGATAGATGACTTCGATGACGTAATGATCGCCTTTGGGCACGATACGGACCTGCTCGATGCTGGCGGGGTCCTGCCTGGTGAAGCAGAGGAAGCCCAGCTCAGAGACGGCGATCTCCCGATACTTCAGCGCGCTGTTCCAGATCGCGCCCATCTCGAAAACCAGCAGGTTGCGCCCCGCCGTCTTGTGTTTGTAGCGAGGCAACTTCGGACGTCTGGTGAATTGCTCGGGATGCTCGCGCCACGCCTGCATCGCCTCAAAGAAGCTGACCCAGGCTTGATGCAGTTGGAGGAGCACCTGATTACTGACTTTGCGGGGCAGGGCTTGATACGCCTGGTGGGTCTTGATCTGGTGATAGACCGCCACCTTGGTGAGATAGATACCCTGGAAGATGAAGGACTGGCGCACGAGATAGTTGGCCGCGTTCCACAGGTTCTTGCTGGCAAAGGCAGCCTCATCGATGCGCTGAAAGCGCGGGTCGGTACGCGCAATCACGTGCTGTTCCACCAGTCTCACGGCCCTGCTCCTCCTCGTGGGAGGAACGGGCAGCCCGATGCTGCTCGTTCCTCTTGTCTGTCAAGACGTTCTTTGAGCGCGTCTACGAAACGGTCCTGCGTTCCGGTTCCTCGGTGGTCAGGCTCCTGAAGGTCTGCGGGCTATTCCCGCACAGGGCTTCGATCCAGCCGACGATGCGTCCGGCTTTCCAGAGCGTGGGCATGCGCGGGTCTTGCCAGACTGCCTCAGAAGACACGCGCGCATAGATCGCGACTTTACGCGGAGAACGAGCCTCGGCTTCGTGATCAGTGACGATCATGGTCCCCGTGGCCGTTTGAGAGCCAGGAACCAGCCCGGCTTTCCACCAGCGGAACGCCGTTCGGTAGCTGATTCCTTGCTGCCTGGCATAGTGACTCAATTTCATGCCTCAAAGGGTAGCATAAACGAGTCCATTTGTCACCATTTGTCATCATTTTCAAAAACTAGTCCACACACCTGGCCTGGCGGGTTCGCCTGGACCTGCTCCTGCTTCTCGGAGGGTCTTCAGACAGAGCCTGACCAGCGGCGCAATACTTCTAGCGTATCCTCTACCAGTTGCTCCAGCGGTCTAAGCGGTACATATTCCGCGGGTGAATGCTCGTTGACGACGCCGGTCGAGATGGTGAAGACGCGCAGACGAGGGCGCAGAGCGCTCGCATCGCTGCCGATAAAGGTAGGACGCAGTTGCAGCTGCGCGCCGCGATCGGTGAGCACCTGGCGGTACAGGGTCAGAAGTGGTTCATCTTCGGCGACGACGTAGGCGCCGCAGTGGGGAACAAAGTGCAGCCTGGCCTGGCCTCCAGCCTGCTGAGCCGCCTCGTCGAAGGCCCTGCGGAGCCACTCACGGTAGCCCTCTATCTGCTCGCTCTCCTCGAAGCTGCGCAGTTCCCCCTGGAGCAGCACGCGATCGGGAACGGCATTGCGCGCGCTCCCCCCTTCGATGCGTCCGATGAGAATCCTCGTCTGATCGTTGGCGAGTGACCCGTGGGGGTAGGCTGCCCGGCGGAAGATCTCCACAGCATTGACGACCTGCGAGAGGTCCTTGCCTGGATGGCCGGTGCGTCCGGTGATCTCCACGTCGAAGGCTTCATAATGAGCGCCGCGCGAGACGACGACGCCGGCCTCGAAGGCATTATCGAAGACGATGCCGTCACTGACCTGCCAGGGGGTTGGGTCGAAGGCGCGGGCACCCTGCAAGCCGCTTTCCTCCTGAACGGTGAAGAGGGCCACAATGGGCGGATGAGGCTGGGAGCGCTCCTGCAGACGCCTGAGCGTTTCCAGAATGATGGCCAGGCCGGCGGCATCGTCGGCCCCCAGGTTAGAGCTGCCGTCGCTGTAGAGCACGCCGTCCCGCAGGATGGGACGCTGTCCCCGCCCCGGTGGAACACGATCCATGTGCGCGTTCAAGAGTAGGGGGCGACCCTGCCCGGGGAGGAAGGCGATCAGGTTGCCGGCGCTGTCAACGCTCGTCGTTAGCCCCTGGGCCTGCAGGGTTGTTTCAAGGTACTGGCGGACGTGCTCCTCGTGGCCGGATGTAGAGGGCAAAGCCACCAGATCGAGCAGGCTGGCGTAGAGACGATCTGCACTCATCGAAGCGATACTCTTCCTTCGTTCTAGCCTGGTCCCAGGGCTGCTTCTCTCATTATAGCGGGATTCCGCGCCTCAGAAAAGGGTGGCAGCTCCCGAGCTGCCGAGATCGTCTGGTCTCCGTTTGCTTCGTTAGCCTGATCCTCCTGGGAGCAGCGTCCTGGAGGGAGATTCCATTTGCCATCTTCTATTGGTTCAGTTATAATGCCCGATGATAGAAAACAGTCGCTCCGTCCCATTTTGCAGGAAGCGGGTAGACAGAGAAGGAAGCGAAGGACCAGGACATCCTCGGGTGAGAGGGGCGGCAAGGAGCGGAGAAGGGGGCAACGCTGCCATCCCGGCTGCGGCTGGCCTACGGCTGTCTGCCTGCGAGGCGCGGCTCATTATGCCGCGCGCGCTCACTCACGCCGTGTGCTAGCTCTAGCTAGAAGGGGATCTGTGCATGACTCCTCGAGCTGCTGACCTCATTGGGAGACCGACCGAACTCTGTTACTGGATACGTGGTGAAATGGTGGTTGTGGTACAGTTGCCCAGAAGGCCGGCTGAAGATGCCTTAGAATTGCTGGCTGAGCAAGTTCGGAGCCAGCTCAATACTCTTCTGGCGCCGCATCATCTTGTCTTGGAGCCGTTTGGAAGCGGGGGCCGCTGGCAGGAAGAGACAAGGCCATCTCGGCCCCCCATTCGCCAGCGCGCCTTTCTCTTTGGCTACCATCGCCAGCAGCCGCTGGTGGCCATCTTCTATCAGGTGCGCCATTTGGAGCAAGCCCTCCTCGATCCGATGCCTTTAGCGTTAGCATATCTGCAGGTGCATCTGGAAGAGCTGGCTGAGCGCGGCTTGCGTCTTGTCTCTATTATGCCCAACTGGCTGGTGGCTGCCGCCCCTTTTTATTACAGCGCTGGAGGGCCAGCTTTGCCGCCACGCCCTGCGCCGCGGCTGGAGCTGCCGGCTCTTGGGACCAGTGAGCCGCCGCTGGGCTGGCATATTTCTTTTCTTGATCAGGGGCTTCTGCTTGATCCCGAGGGGGCCAGCAACGTGCTGGTGGCTGTGCTGGACACGGCGGTTCAGTCCGAGCGTCTCCTGGGGGCGGCTGAGCGTCCTGAGTTTCGGCGGAACTGGCTGCTCCAGCGGCTGGCTGCCGACTTGAGGAACGGCGATGGCTTGTTCCAGATCGAGTACGATCGCTATCCGCTCTGGGAGACTATTCGCACCGGGCGTGATCGCTATGGCGAGGCCCTATACTATCCGATGCCAGATCATGGCCTCTTTGTGGCCGGCCTCATCCGTGATGTCGCCCCCCAGGCGCGTATTCGTCTGATTCGCATCCTCAATGACTATGGCGGTGGCGATCTCTATGGCTTGTTTGCCGCTCTGACCGGGCTGGAGAAGGAGCTGTTTACGGGCGCGATCCGGCGCCTGATCATCAATTTGAGCCTGACAACCTTGCCCGATGCGCGCCGCCTGGCTTATGTCTGGTTTGATGATCGGCGTTGGCCCAGCCAGGGGTTGGTCAGCGCTATGAGCGTCTTAACGCTGCTGGAGGAAGGGCTGCGCCTGCTCTTTGACAGCCTCTATGCCCAGGGAGCCCTGTTGGTTGCGGCGGCGGGCAACGATTCGTGGCCGGAAAGCCGTCAGGGGAAGCGTCGAAGGCCTCCGCGGGCTCCGGCGCGCTATGCCAGCGTGGTCAGTGTGACCTCAGTCAACAGTCGCTTCGAGCCATCCCAGTTTGCTAATGCTGCCTCGCTGCCCCCGGTCAATGGCGGCGTGGCCACGTTCGGAGGCGATGTTGAGGGTGTCAAAGATAGCAACGATCTGCCCGATGCTGTCAGAGGAGTCTATATCTCGCCCACTTTCCCCAATGGAGAGCCAAATACCACCGGCTGGGCAGATTGGGCTGGCTCCTCTTTCGCCGCTCCCATCGTCAGCGGCCTGGCGGCTCATCTTCTGGCTCAGGGCTGGTCGGCGGCCAATACCATGTTGCGTATGACCTCCAGCGGCGAGCGGCATGGGAGCTTGCTCTATGGCTCCCCGCCTGAGATACCGCCCCTGCTCGCCAATTTGATCCGTGCCCAGCAGCGCTTTGGTCTCTAGGACCAGCTCAGCCTGCGGCCCCTGTTGAAGCGCTCTCTCCGCTTCCGGATAGGGTCGGGTCGGATGGGCGGTCCCGCCCCTTTCCCTTGACGCTGTAGGTCTCGTGGGATATAATAAAACGCAACTGAGTGCTTGAAGTGTCTTCCTAGGGAGCCTTGCACGTGTCCCTTCGATGCGTGGGGCTCGTGTTGGTGGGCTTGAGGCGAGCAAGCAGGTTCAACCTTTGGGAGAGAGGTACTTATGATCGAGCAGACGCAGCAGCCAAAGACCGAAAGCAGCGTCGTCACGCTGACACCCCTGGCGACAGAGAAGATTCGCGAGCTTCTGCAGCAGGAAAACGATCCAAGCCTGGGCTTGCGCATCTTCGTAGCCAGCGGTGGCTGCTCCGGCCTCCAGTATGGTATGACCCTGGATGAGGAGCAGGAAGGCGATACGGTCATTTCTCAGGGCGACTTCAAGGTGCTCATCGATGAGATGAGCCTGGACTATGTTAACGGGAGCGAGATCGACTACGTCGATAGCCTGATGGGCGCCGGCTTTACGGTGAACAATCCCAACGCGGTGACAACCTGCAGCTGTGGCCATTCCTTCAGAACGGCCAGCGGCGGCGGCGAACCGCGCGGTTGCGCCTGTAGCCGCTAGTCTCGCTCGCTCCTGGCGCTACTTCGCTCTCTAGCAGTAGAGTAGCGCTTTCTTTTTCTTTGTCGCTTAACAGACCAGCTACCTGTGTGAGCGAAGGGGCCTCATGCAACGTATGTTGTAGTGAGGCCCCTTCGTGTTTGGTGATTCAACGCACACATGGACGTGGCTCCGGCTCTCGTTTACGCGTCAAACGCTTTCACTGCATCGACTGTAAAAGGAGCTTGCATGAGCAGACGTTTCGCCTATCGTCCGCGCTATTTCTCTCTTGCCCGCCGTCAGGGTGGCGCTCTTGCGAGAGAGCGCCGCACTTCTTTCCCTCAGCGCTGGTCCGCTCGTCGACAGTTCCCAGGTTCTTCCCTTCCTCACCGCCCGTTTCCTCAGCCCGATCTGCCTTTCTTCCCCTTCGTGCACTCGCTGGCCTTGCCCGGGCTTCCTCCGTTTCTCTGGGGGCTGGCGCCGTGCCATCCGCGCCGGTTGTTGCTAAACAAAAAAGGTTGAGGCTTGCGCATGGGCCACCTCTGCGCAGACCCCAACCGTGATCCCAGATCTTTTCTCCCAGACGCTGACTCCAGGGGCGGCTGAGCCGCCCAGCGGCGTCCCAGCTAAGCCCCGGGCAGATCTCTGGGTTTTCTGTCTACGCCACCTCTAGTATGGCCTGACACCTCCATTATAGTAATTCCACGAAAGCTCTGCAAGAAGATAGGACTCCTGGAGCGGCTGCTCCTGGTGCGAGAAGTGCTACTCCCAAGGAGGCCCATCGACTACGGAGTATTGCCGATGGTCACCCTGTTGCCCTGGCTATGACCTACTGCGGTCTCACTCGTTGGGTGGGCTTCTTTGTTCTTGACCGCCTCTAGGCAGCGCTTGAGTTCCGTGGCGAAGACCTCCAGGTAGGTAGTGCGACTGGTGATATGGGTCCCCGGCAGCTCCCGGCTGTCGACGTGCCCGCGGCCCTCCTGCTGATGGCGCCGGGCGAAGTCTAGCCAGGGCTTGCGGCGCCATCTTTTTTCTTCGGCTGCCCAGAAGAAGGTCAGGTCTCCGCGATAGGGGCCTGAGCGGTAGCGTGTTAAGATCCAGCTACATGTGCTCGTCCAGCGCTGGTGATCCTCGTTGGGCAGGTCCAGGTCCGGAGCGTTCTCCCCCTGCGCTTTCCGCTTGCGGGACAAGTGGTAGCGCCAGAGGCTGTAGCGGTAGCGCCAGCGGCGGAAAGTCTCTACTTGTTGTTGCTCGTTCCAGCCCAGGAGCTTGCCCAAAACTCTGATGAAAGAGCAGGCCAGGCGGGCGGGACTCCACCCTTGCTCGGGAGCGGTGGGATCGATCAGGACCAGCAGTTCGACCTGTTCTCCCATCGCTTGCAACTGGCGCGCCATTTCGTAGGCCACCAGGCCGCCGTTGCACCAGCCAGCCAGGCGATAAGGCCCCTGGGGTTGGATCCGGCGGATAGCCTCGATGTGGGCGGCTGCCATTGCCTCAAAACTCGGCGGTGGTGCTCCCTCGGGGAAGCGATAGGGTTCAACAGCGTAGAAGGGCTGATCGGCTCCCAGGCGTTTCGCCAGCTCGATGCAGTAGAAGGCGCCGCCGGTCCAGTCGCCATGCAGATAGAAGAGCGGCCGCTGCTTCCCCTCGCGTTGCACGGCGATCACTGGGGTGCATGAATGCTCCTGCTGCCAGTCTTCCTCGATGGCCCGTGTCAGTTTTGCGATGGTCGGCTCCTGGAAGAAGAGTGAAAGCGGGAGCTGCCTGCCAAACTGCTGTTCGATGCGGGCGAAGAGGCGGGCGGCCAGCAGCGAGTTGCCTCCCAGCTCGAAGAAGTTGTCGTCGATGCCGATCGGCTGCGTCTTGAGTAGCTCTTGCCAGAGCTGTACGAGTTGCTGCTCTAGCAGGTTGCGTGGAGCGGCCTTCGGCTCTTCTGTCCTGTCGCTCTCCATGGTCGCTAGTGAGGCGAGGGCGCGACGGTCGATTTTGCCGGTGGAGGTGTGAGGGAGGGTGTCGAGGAAGACGAAGGTCGAGGGGACCATATAGGCGGGCAGGTGCTCGGAGGCGAAGGAGCGCAGAGTGGAGCGCTCGAGCTGGCAGCCGGGGCGGGGAGAGAGGAAGGCGACCAGGCGGGAGGAGGAGGGGTCGGAGGGGATGGGCTGGTGAAGGAGGACGGCGACCTCCTGGACGGAGGGGTGAGAGGAGAGGAGGGCCTCGATTTCGGAGAGTTCGATGCGGAAGCCGCGGAGCTTGACCTGCTGGTCGAGGCGGCCCAGGAAGAGGAGGGAGCCGGAGGGGAGCCAGCGGACGAGGTCGCCGGTGCGGTAGAGGCGGGCCTGAGGGTCAGAAGAGAAGGGATCGGGAAGGAACCGTTGGGAGGAGAGGTCGGGACGGCGGAAGTAACCGGGGGAGAGGGAGGGACCGCCGATGAAGAGTTCGCCGGGGACGCCGATGGGGACGGGCTGGAGGGAGGGATCGAGGACGAAGAGGCGGCAGTGGGGGAGAGGGCGGCCGATGGGGGAGGTAGGGAAGGGGTCGGAGGGGGAGCAGGGATGGACGGAGGCCCAGACGGTGGCTTCGGAGGGGCCGTATTCGTTGAAGAGGGGGGTGTGAGGGAGGAGGGAGAAATGGAGCAGGACGAGGGAGCG
>NZ_JBHOQV010000094.1:0-167179 GCF_042408735.1 Thermogemmatispora sp. | reverse complement strand
CTGTACCTGCCCGCTTTGAGATTTTGCCGCTGGCGGTGTCGAAAGGTCGCCGTGCTGTTGTGCTTGCATGGGTAAAATACCCCCTTCGATCCACGGTTTTTTTGCCTTGCCCCTCGAGCGCCCTCTGATCCTGTCTAACGTATGTCGTACGTAGATCGCCCGTTTCCTTAGTCCGTCTTCGCTTCTGCCAGGGGTAACGACAGGAACGTCATCTTGAGATCGGGGGGATGCGTCTCGGACAACTGGCTATCGGAGGAGGCTGCTCAGGCTGCGATGGCTGCTGCTTGTCGTTGTACTTCCTACTATGAGACGACGATTCTCCATAGTACACCCATTCGTGCTAGAGAGTAGTTCTACGAAACGATGCCCGCAGACAGGTCATAAGGTATATATGGGCACAATGAAAGCCTTGTATAAGCATACCCCCACTCGATGCTCTAATTATACCAAAAGCCGCCTGTGAATGCAAGGCAAAAGCTAGCTTTTCGGCGGACCTCCCCGCTGTTTTTTTGTTTACCACATTGTATCATACCCACGCAAGTTCAACCAACCCCTTTTTGCGGCGTGAATGTGGTAGAATAGGCACATGAATATGTCCAGCATTAGCGAGGTGGTGACCACTCTGCGCTCTCGCCTGGCTCCTCCCGACCAGGCTCCGATGCTCGCTCCACCTCCTGAGATCGCTTCTCGTCCGCTCCGGCGCGCTGCCGTGCTTTTGCCGCTCTTTGAGGCAAACAGCCAGCCTTGCTTGCTGTTGATCCGCCGCGCCGCAACGCTGCGCACTCATAGCGGCGAGATCGCTTTTCCCGGCGGTTCGGTCGATCCCCAGGATCGCGATCCGGTAATGACAGCTTTGCGCGAGGCTCAGGAGGAGATCGGCCTTGCGCCCGAGCGCGCTGAGGTCCTCGGCCTGCTTCCCCCTTCTTTTACTTTGGTCACTAATTTTTGGATCATCCCTGTGGTGGCTTTCTTACCTTCCGGCCCCGGCCCACTTACTCCTCAGGCCGCTGAGGTCTCCGAGGTGATCTGCGCTCCCCTTCCCGCTCTGGCTGATCCCCGCATCTTCCATAGTGAGGTCTGGGATACTGCCGGTTGGCGTCGCACTGTCTATTTCTATGAATATGGCCCATATCGCATTTGGGGAGCTACTGCTCGTATTTTACACCAATTACTCTCTCTGCTGGAGGAATCAACAGCCCATTAGTCATGGTCTCCTTGATTCTTCCCCTCACCCGGCTACAATAAACACTAGCTACTGCATTGGTAGCGCTGTTCTATAGCGCGTTTCTTGTAGGTTCCGTTGTTCGTTGTGTGAGTTGTGGGTCTGGCTCTCAGTTGCCGCTGGTGGAGATTGCTGTGAGACTGCCAACTTCCGATGCCCACTCTGCGCAGCTCCGACCTGTTCAGGCGGATCAGGCGATGCTCCCCCACTCGCCTGCTTCGTCCCCCTCTTCTGCTGCATACCCCCCCCTCGCTTTGCCTGTGACTCCCCCTCCTGTCTTCCCCCCCTCGGAGCAGCCGCACTCGGCATTGGGAATACGCAGCTCGCACGGCCTTTCTCCTGCACGGGAGTCGACAGCCGGAGGCCTGAAAACGCTGGCTACGCGGCGCGATCTGCCCCTGCGCGCTGAATGGCAAGCGCCTACGGCGGCGCCCGCTTCGCTTCCAGCGGCCCGTCTTCCTCTCTTTCGTCTCCTGGTATTGTGTTGCGTTTTGGTTACGCTGCTAAGTGGAGGGCTGCTGCTGTTACTGATTCTGGAACCGTGATGTGCTTCGCCTGCTCTCGCTCGCTACTTGTGTAAGCGCCGGTTCGATGACGGCCCAGTATCGGCCGGCCCTCGCCTAGCTTTGACTGAAGCTCTGGCCCGCTCTGCCCGCCGGCAGCCAGGTCAGCGACTAGTTTGCGCTTTTGCCTCGCTCCCTCGCTTCAGTCAGGGTCCGCGTTGGCCTGGATCGATCGACTGTGCGCCTTTTGCCGGCCAAGGATGATGCGTCTCTCGCTCGCTTCTCAGGGGGCATAGCAATGGGGATCGTTTTGCTATGCCCTCGCTTGAGCGGGTCGAGTGCCTGTCTTACTTTTCAGGCTGACCCGGCTGGTCGGCGAGTGCCGGAATGCCGTGGAGCCCGGTGGCGCGGCGAACAGCTTGAATAATGGCCCTTGCCAGGGTGGCGGCTGCCGCGGCCCCTATGAGGCTGACCTGCGCTGCGGTGATCGCAGGATCAGGGGGAGGTGTTGTTTCTGTTCCTAGGGCCAGGGCGAAAACTATGTCGCCATCAAACATGGTGTGCGCCGGTTGAATGACTTGCGCCAGGCCGTTGTGAGCCATTTGCGCTATTTTGTTGACGCTGGCTTTACTGAGAGTGGCACTGGTGGCAACCACGGCCAGGGTGGTGTTGCTGAAGGGATGGCGACCTTGCTCAGGGCTTTCTGCGGCCCCTGACCCCCCTGCAATCGTGGCTCCACTGTGCGGATCAACAATGTTGCCCGCGGCGTTGACAACTACTAAGGCTCCGACAAGTGTTCCATCAGCTAGTTGGGTGCTGGCTGAGCCAAGCCCGCCCTTAACCGCTTTGTGACCACCGCCAAGCTTGGCTACGGTAGCTCCAGTCCCAGCTCCTACGCTGCCTTGCTCGATCGGGCCTGCGCTCGCCCGTTCACAGGCCCGGTAGCCAGCGGCAGCATCGGGTCGTATGTGGGCCGAGCCGAGGCCAAGATCAAAGATGGCGGCTGCTGGGACGATAGGGACGCGCACGTTACCGGCTTGAAAGCCTTGACCACGCTCTTCGAGATAGCGCATGACACCAGCGGCCGCCTCTAGTCCAAAGGCGCTGCCTCCAGTCAGTAAGATGGCATTGACGCGCTCGACAAGACAGAGCGGGTGTAGAAGATCAGTTTCACGCGTGGCTGGGGCTCCACCACGGACATCTACACCGCCAACCGCGGGGGGATCACAGAGGATCACTGTGCAGCCGGTGCCAGCTTCTAGGTTGGTATCGTGCCCAACGCGAATACCTGGAACATCGGTGATGTCATTGTACATGTCCTGTGCCTCCTGAGAGAGCTGTAGAGAGCTGTCATGCATGCTGCGGTGTGGTTGGTCGCTGCGGCTCGTCTGAACGTCTGAGCCTGGTCAGGTCAAAAGAGCAAGCTGGACATATGGTCGCTTGTGCTAGGCCACATGCGCGCTCGTCACTGCCCCTGACCTGGCCTGTATCACCTGATCGCTATGGCTTCGATTCGACGAGTATGGACGCGCCCGGCAAGGCTGCCGCTCGTGCCAGATCTGCCAGGTGCCAGGCGCTCAGGGTCAGTCTGTCTCTGGAACGGGTCAGCACGCCTCTGCCGATCTCCTGGTTGGTGCCACGTGCCCCTTGGATAGTTGAGGAAGGGAATCAACTGGTGGGAATCAGCTAAGAGCAAGGGCCCGCCGCAGGCGCTCAACGGCTGCGGCAACGCTCTCACGCTCGTTGTAGATGGCACTGCCGGCTACGAGCAGGTTGGCCCCCGCCTGGACGACCAGCGGCGCGGTGTGCTCGTTGATGCCTCCGTCAACTTCAAGGTCACATTGGAGTTGACGTTCGTTGAGGAGCTGCCTGGCGCGCGCGATTTTGGGCAGCGTCTCAGGAATGAATTCCTGGCCCCCAAACCCGGGATTGACGGTCATGATGAGCACTAGGTCAAGCAGGGAGAGGATGTCTTCTAGCAGCCACACGGGCGTCGAGGGGTTGAGCGCTACCCCCGCTTGTTTGCCAGCTTCTTTGATTTGCTGCACGATACGGTGTAGATGAGGACAGGTCTCCTGGTGGACAATGATGACGTCAGCCCCGGCCCGCGCGAAGGCTTCAATGTAGTGCTCAGGGTTGGTGATCATGAGATGTGCTTCTAACGGAAGGCTGGTGCTGCGCCGCACGGCTTCGACAATAAGCGGCCCCATTGTAATATTGGGAACAAAGTGCCCGTCCATGACGTCAATCTGGATACGCTGAACACCCGCTTCTTCGGCTTCGCGCACCTGCTGTCCAAGACGGCTGAAGTCAGCGCTGAGAATAGAGGGAACAAGACCAATGGGCGCCGGCGGCTGTGGCGCTTGGGCTGCTCGGGCTGTCGGCTGCTCGGTCGTCATGCTGAGGGCCTCCTCTGGAGGGCTGCCGCAGCGGCTGTGTCCAGGAGCCAGGTGACTTCACCTGCGGCGGCATGGACCAGGCGCGCGGGATAGTCATCGGGCGCGCCTTCTTCTTCAAGCACCGCTCGGATGGCCTCGGCTTTGTCGCTGCCGGTGACAAGAAAGAGGATGTGACGCGCAGCATTGATGACAGGCGGGGTGAAGGTGAGACGCTCAGGCGGCGGCTTGGGAACACTGACGGGCAGGACAAGACGCTCGCGCTCGTGAAGGGCCTGCTGGTGAGGAAAAAGTGAAGCTGTGTGCCCTTCAGGACCCATGCCGAGCTGAATGAGGTCGAAGACGGGCACTCCCGTGGTGCTGAAGACACGGCGCAGCTCGGCGCTATAACTCTCGGCAGCAGCTTGATGGTCGGTCTGCTCTGCCGGCATGCGGTGAATGTTGGCGGCAGGAATGGGCAGTTTGCTGAGCATGACTTCGTGAGCCATGCGGTAGTTGCTTTCTGGATGATCAGGTGGGACGCAGCGTTCGTCAGACCAGAAGATCTCAACGCGCGTCCAGTCGATCTGACTGCGATAGGGTTCACTGGCTAGAAGGCTGTAGAGCTTGCGTGGCGTTGAGCCTCCAGCAAGGGCAAGGGTGAAGCGCCCACGGGTGACAATGGCTTCCTGGGCGAGACGCGTTACAAGACGCGCCGCTTCCTGGCTGAGGCTCTCGGCGTCAGGATAGATGGCGATCTGTTGCTGCATCTCCTTAGTTCTATCCTCTCTGAGATCTGATAAAGATGCATAACTTGCGAGTAAGCAGCTAAGAGCCGATGCTCCCGCTCATTCCCCGAGGAGGCTCCCGAAGGCGCTGCCTTCAGGATGGCTGGCCTAGGTCAGGCAAGCAGAGCAGCTAGCTCCTGCAAAATCCTCTCAAATTGGTCATCATGCCCAGTGATCTCTAGCTCATCAACTAAGAGCTGGCTCTCCTGGCGCTGCTCATTGAGGTTTAGGGTACGCTGCCGGGGCTGTTCCTGCTCAAGTTCGATGGAGGTCAGGACATGATCGCTGTCGCCAGGCAGGCGGCTGATGCTGAACAGTGCTTGTTGATCCTCGAGCCGGCTGGTGAGACGCAGAAGGCAAATCGTTCCCGGCGGGACCTCTCCTTCGGCACGCGGACGAATATCGATGCGCGTTGGCTGCCCAGCCCCATTCTCCAGACACCAGTGATAGGCTCCTGGCGGCAGGCTCTCGACGCTGCCGGGGCAGGAAGCGCTACAGGCGACTCGGCGCCAGGTGAGACGCTCTTTGAGCCAGCCTCCCATCAATAGGGCACGGGCAGGCTCCTGTAGCCGCTGATGCAGAGTGGCGGCGGCCCCCTGGAGACGGCGGTCACTACCACCCGGCGCCTCGAGCACGGCATGCTCGATCTCGATGCGCTGAATGCCTTCGAAGTAGGGACGATACTCCAAACCGTCAAAAAACTGGGCGACCAACTGGCGCAGCGGTGTGAGCCGTCCCCAATTCAGGTCACTGATGGCACAGCTTGGATGCGTTTCTAACAGCGAGGCCAACAAGCGCAAGGTCGGCCCTGGTGTCTGGAAGCTGGCCGAATCGACGATAAGCCGCTGGCTGATGGCGGCCAGCGAGTCAAGGGGGTCGCCGCCGGCCGGAGGCTCATCAAGCCACCAGAGATAGATCGGCAGGTCAGGTCTGACGAGCTTCTGCAAAAGAGCAGCACTATGCTCAACCACCGGCCCACTGAGCAGGGCTGTGATCTGCTCAAAATGGTGACGAGTGAGGTCTGAAATGACTGGGAAGCTGCGCAGGGTCACCCAGGTCGCGATCGAGGCCGGCGCGTCGCGATCGTCTTCAAGGATCAGAATGACAACACGCGCGATATGTGTACTGAGCAGATCACGCAGCAGATTGCTAACATAGCGAGCGCGCGCGGTGGAGGGTGCGCAGATTACCAGATTGAGCACGCTGGTGCGCACGCTCATATTCTGGCCGATGCGCATGTTATCGGCGGCCATTTTCCAGAGCAAAGCCACTTCTTCCTCCAGATGCTCCCAGGGAATGGCCTTACCGGCCCACAGCGAGCGTGTCCCCGGGGATAGGTCGAGGTCCACAGTCATTCCAGATCTCCCCTGATTAGAGAACGGCATCGTTCCAGGCACCTGACGGACGGGCGGAGGCCGTCCTGCCTGGATAGCGTGCGTCAGCTACTGCAGTTTCTTGCTTACTTGACTGTTAGGACATAGGGGGCAAGGTACCGCGAGGCAAACAGCTCCTCGCGTAGCCTGGTGGCAGTGGCCAGCGAGCACTAGGCGCTTCGGCTGGCGCCCGCCAGTACTTTGTTTGCTATGCTATGTTACTGCCCTGCCGACTATCTGTTCCTGCTAGGCGAGTCTGGGGAGGATCAGCAGCGCAGCAGGACCGACAGACAGGCGCAGTGCGTGTGTCAGCCAGTCCCCCATGTCTGGCTGGCACACTCCAGGTGCGAGATTGGCGGACAAGGACACATAGGCAGCCAGGTTCAGACGATCGACCGTGGCTGCCTGGCCGCTGATCCTTATCTGGCTTGTGCTCTGTACACAAGTCTGCCACTTGCCCCCGTGGCTGTGTCCGCGCTATTGGCGCGGACACGAGGAATCAGGGCCGTCGCCAGCGGCGCCCGTCGCGCCAAATGAACTCGTCGGCGGCCTGGGGGCCCCAGGTCCCAGCCTCATAGGGATGGATGGTCTCGCGCGGCGCTTCGGCCCAGGCATCCATAATTCCCTGAATGAACTCCCAGGCCGCTTCTACCTCATCCCGGCGTGTGAAGAGCGTGGAGTCACCTAGCATGCAGTCTAGCAGCAGCCGCTCATAGGCCTCCGGCTGCGGACGCATGAAGGATGAGCCATAGAAGAAGTCCATGTTGACCGAGCGGATCTGCATCTCGGTGCCCGGGACTTTGGCGCCGAAGCGCAAGGAGATGCCTTCGTCTGGCTGGATGCGCAGCACAATCACGTTGGGTTCGATCTGCCCCTGGATGTTGCTGCGCTGCCAGAACATCGAAGGCGGTTGCTTGAACTGAATAGCGATCTCGGTCACGCGCTTGGGCAGGCGCTTGCCAGTGCGCAGGTAGAAGGGCACGTCTGCCCAGCGCCAGTTGTCAACGAAGACCTTAAGGGCCACGTAGGTCTCTGTGGTGGAATCAGGCCGGACGCCAGGCTCTTCCGTATAGCCAGGCACCAGCCGTCCATTCATCCAGCCAGCGGTATACTGACCACGAACGGTGTTGAGCAGGGCATTTTGCCCCTGCAGCGGCTGCAGGGCATGCAGCACCTTGACCTTTTCGTCGCGTACCGCTGTGGCGTCAAAGGCGATCGGCGGCTCCATCGCGACCAGGGTCAGCAACTGCATCATATGGTTCTGCACCATGTCGCGAATCGCGCCCGCTTCTTCATAGTAGGCCGCTCGCCCTTCAAGGCCGATGTTCTCCGCTACGGTGATCTGGACATGGTCCACGTAGCGGCGATTCCAGACTGGCTCGAAGATGCCGTTAGCCAGGCGGAAGACCAGTATGTTCTGAACGGTCTCTTTGCCCAGATAGTGATCGATACGATAGACCTGCTCTTCCTTGAAAACGCGCAGCACCTGGCGGTTCAGTTCTCGGGCTGAGGCCAGGTCATGGCCAAAAGGCTTTTCGATGATGATGCGTGTCCAGCCCTTGCGGCTCTTGTTCAGGCCGGCTGCTCCCAGGCGCTGGATGATCTCAGGGTACTGGCTCGGCGGTGTCGACAGGTAGAAGATGCGGTTGCCGCCCGTGCCACGCTCCCGATCCAGCCGATTGAGCAGGGCATTGAGCTTTTCGTAGCCCGCCTGGTTGTGAAAGTCAGACTGCAGGTAGAAGATGCCGGACGCAAAACTCTCCCAGACCTGCTGATTGATGGGCTTCTGGCGCGAATATTCGTTGATAGCCTCAAAAGCCTGCTCTCGGAACTGCTCATCGGTGTAAGGCCGGCGCGCAAAGCCTATGACGGAAAAGCCCGCTGGCAGCGGGTGTTCTAAGGCTAGATTGTAGAGAGCAGGCAAGAGTTTCCGATGGGTGAGATCGCCAGTCGCCCCAAAAATCACCATCGCGCAGGGCTCAGGACTGTGCTTGATGCGCAGCCCTTCGCGTAGGGGATTGGGCGCCTCGACCGCGCTGCGTTGAGGCATCGATGATATTCTCCTGGTCATCACTTGTTCTTGACAGACAATAGACGCTCTCGACTGAGTTCCAGGTTGCTCGTCCGTTACCGGGTCTGTAACCAGGACCTCTCATCGCCTGTCATCGGCTATATTCATTGTAGTGCAATACTTGTGCAGATTTAAAATCTTCTGAAGATCTTCCCATATGCTCGGGCCAGGCAGGCTGGCAAGCCGACTGAGCCGGAGGCCGCCCCCGGCTAGGCAGCACTTTGCTGAAGGAGGAGCCTGCCAGGTCTGCCCTTTGGCAGATGCCTTGCTCCTCCTGCCCGGTAGTGTCGCTTTCCTTCCAGGGTTCAAGACGGCACGGCTCTTCCACGCACCTCTGTGCGCTTGCTAGTGTCTCCTCAGCGCGAGGGCTGTCCGTCGCCTTGCGTCTCTACGGGGGCCAGCCGTTGTGCAAGGGCCTGCAGGCCGGCAGCCAGATCACCTCCGATAGCAATGCGGATGTTGCGTCGCTGATGCGCGGAGAGGGCGAAGAGATCGCCCAGCGCCTGCGCTTCTTTCAGGATGCCAAAGGTATAGGACTCGCCCGGAATGGCGATGTCCTGCTGCATATCACCGGTGATCTGGAGAAAGACGCCGTTGTTGGGCCCACCTTTGTGCAACTGGCCGGTCGAGTGTAGAAAGCGCGGACCATAGCCGAGCGTTGTCGCAACGCGGTAGCGATCACGCAGGCGCAGACGTAGCGCCTGCAGGGCGCTCTCATTGACTTCGCTGCGCTGAACATAGGCCATGAGGGCAATGTAGTCGCCTGGACGTACCTGGCCGAGGAAGGCACGCAGGTAGTTGTCTAGACCCTCTTCTCCCTCGCTCAACTTTCTGCCGTAGATGCGCAGCGCTCCTTCGCTGACGACTGGTTCCAGCTCGGGGAGCTTCCCTTCCCGACGGAAGCGTTCCAGGAGCCGGGCTGTGTTATCCTTGCTCTCTTGGACGTTGGGTTGATCGAAAGCGTTGATCTGTAGGAAGATGCCAGCGACCGCTGTGGCCAGCTCCCAGATGAAGAACTGGGCTCCCAGCTCATAACGGTCAGGCAACTGGAAACGTACTAGCGGTTGACCTGCGGCGCGCAGGCGCTGCAGACCCTCATCAAGGGCGGCGTTGTCGTCGCCTTCTAGCCGTAGGTAGACGAAGAGGCGGTCATCGCCATAGACGTCGGGAACGCCCAAGGCCTCCCCTTCGACAGGCAAGAGACCACGCCCCTCTTTACCAGTGCTTTCGGCAATGAGCTGCTCAACCCAATAGCCATAGCTGGCAATGGCTGGGGAGAGCACAAAGGTGATCTTGTCACGCCCGTGGGTACCGAGAGCTCCTAGAATCGCCCCGAGGCGCAAGCCGGGATTGTCAGCGGCAGCGCGTACGGCACTACAGCGAGTCATGGCCGCTTGAGCACGCTCTAGCAGTCGCTTGAGGTCGAGACCAATTAGAGCACCAGGGACCAGGCCGAAGAAAGAGAGCGCCGAGTAGCGTCCTCCAATGTCGGGCGGGTTGGCAAAGACGTGGCGGAAGTGATGGTCACGGGCGAGCCGCTCCAGGGAGGTACCCGGATCGGTGATCGCAATGAAGTGGGCCCCACTCTCGCCGCCCAACTCGCTGACCCGTTGCCAGAAGTAGCGAAAGTGCGAGAGCGTCTCAATGGTCTCGCCCGACTTGGAAGCGACGATGAAGAGCGTTTTATTGAGGTCGATGCGCTCTTCAACGGCGCGGATGGTGTCAGGATCAGTGGTATCGAGTACGAACAGGTCCAGGTAGCCGGGCGTGACGCCGAAGGTCAGACGCAGTACCTCGGGACAGAGGCTGCTCCCTCCCATCCCCAGCAGTACAGCGTACTGATAGCCGTCTCGCCGTACCGCTTCTACGAGGCTCTCGATCTCCGTTAGGCGCTCCTGCATGGTGCCGGCAACGGTTAGCCAGCCGAGGCGCTCGCGGATCTCTTGCTGGACCGCCGGGTCGCTCTTCCAGAGACTGGCATCGCGCTCCCAGATCCGCCGCGCGACCTGTTCGTTATCCAGACGCTGCCACGCCGCTTGCACCTGCGCTTGAAGAGCACTTTCGGCTTCAAATTGTGGCTCTGGCTCCTGTTGTGCTGTCACCGCGAAACCTGCCTCTCTTTGAGCGCCTGCTGACGGGCGCGAATGGTGTTGAGCAACTGATGATAGGAGTCGGCGAATTTCTGTACGCCTTCCTCGAGGAGCTGCTGCGTGACCGCCTCGTAGGAGATGCCGAGTTGCTCCAGCTCCTTGAACAGGGCCCGTGCGCCATCAAGGTCGTCTTCGATGCTGTAGCGAACCCGTCCGTGATCGCGGAACTTCTCGATCGTTTCGTAGGGCATGGTATCGACCGTATCGGGGCCGATCAGCTCCTCCGCGTAGAGAACGTCACGGTAGGCTGGGTTCTTGGTGCTGGTGCTGGCCCACAGCGGACGCTGTACGTGGGCACCAAGCTGGCGCAGGGCAGCAAAGCGCGGTGAGCTAAAGATGCGTTTGAATTCCTGATAGACCAGGCGTGCATTAGCAATAGCCGCTTTGCCTTGCAGCGAGCGGAGCCGAGCCTGCTCGGCAGGATCACCAGTAGCTTTGATTTTCTCGTCAAGCAGCTTGTCAACCAGGGTGTCAACGCGGCTGACAAAGAAGCTGGCCACCGAGGCGATGTTACCGATGTCCTGCCCCTCGGCGTTGCGGTTCTCCAGGGCTGTCAGGTAGGCCTCGGCTACTTCACGATAGGTCTGAATGGAGAAAATGAGGGTAATGTTGATATTGTAGCCTTCGGTTAAGGCCTGTTGAATGGCAGGCAGCCCTTCAGGGGTGGCAGGAATCTTGATCATCAGGTTTGGGCAATTGACGAGCTGCCAGTAGTGGCGCACCGCCGCCAATGTCCCCTCTGTATCGTGAGCGAGGTCCGGTGAGACTTCCAGGCTGACATAGCCGTCCACCCCAGCGCTGCGCTCGTAGATGGGACGCAGCAGATCGGCTACGGTCTGGACATCGCGTACGACCAGGGCGTCATAGATCTCCTCAACTCCCTTCCCCTGGCGAATTAGCTCCTCAATTTGGGCATCGTAGGCGTGCCCACTGCTAATGGCCTTGTCGAAGATGGTAGGGTTGGCTGTGACCCCAGTAATGCCATCCTCCTCCAGGAGACGTTTGAACTCCCCGGATTCTAGCTGCGCGCGGTCAATATTGTCGTACCAAACACTCTGTCCGTAGTCCTTCAGTTGTAACAAGGGATTTGCCATGCTCTTCTCCTCTGGTCAAGGCATCATGCCGTTCTTTTGTTCTACCCCTCTCTTTAGTGGAAAGAGCCTGCGGGCCGGTTTTATTCCCACGCGGGACAATCTACGGCAGCGGCCGCGCTCTTCGTTCGCCGCTGCCCTTGAGCTTTTATTGTCATCGCTACACTAAGAGGTTGCCTCTTCTATGATAACACCTGCCTCCGCCCGGCGGCAAATCCCGGTCCAGAACGCGGCCTTCTCTTGGTGATTTGCTGACTGGCAGAGGCTTGCCTTGTAGGTTGCTTGCAGCAAGGCAGTACATAGGCTACACTTGCCAGTAGCAGAATAGCTGGTTCTGCTTTGGTTGGGAGATGCCCACCAGCCCAGCCACGAGTATCTCCCGTGTGCGGGAGGAGAAGAGAAGGAAAGGGAATTAGGATGCGAGTGACAACGCGCTTGCGCCAGTTACTGGCCGGCCCTGATTTAGTGGTGGCCCCGGGAGCCTACGATGCCTTGAGCGCGCGCCTGATTGCTCAGGCTGGTTTCTCTGTGGTCTATATGACAGGCTTTGGCACGTCGGCCAGCGTGCTCGGAATGCCTGATGTTGGTTTGCTAACTATGAGTGAGATGGTGAGCCGTGCGGCAGCGCTGGCGGCGGTGACCGGCGAGGTGCCCCTGATTGCTGATGCTGATACGGGCTATGGGAATCCACTGAATGTGCGCCGCACGGTGCGCGAGTATGAGCGGGCCGGTGTGGCCGGACTGCATCTTGAAGATCAGGTCTGGCCCAAGAAGTGTGGGCATATGGAGGGGAAGCAGGTGATTCCAATGGAGGAGATGGTCCAGAAGGTGCGCGCAGCAGTGGAAGCTCGCCAGGACCCTGATTTTGTGATCATTGCGCGCACCGATGCCGCAGCGGTGCTCGGCTTTGAGGAGGCCCTACGCCGCGGTCGCGCCTATCGCGAGGCAGGAGCCGATGTGATTTTTATTGAGGCCCCCCGTACGTTGGAGGAGCTGCGCGCTATTGTCCAGGCTTTCCCCGATGTGCCTCTGCTCTTCAATTGGGCGCAGAGCGGGAAGACTCCTCCGCTCTCGTTGAGCGAGATTCGGGAGTTGGGTTTTAAGTTGGTACTTTTCCCCGTCGCCCTGCTCTTTACCGCCACCCATGCCATGCTGCGTTTGTTGGAAGGACTGAAGCGAGGAGAGACACCTCTGGCTTTCTCTGAACAGTCAGTGAGCTTCCAGCAGTTTACCGAGCTGGTCGGCTTGCCTTTTATCCAGGAGCTAGAGGCTCGTTATGGTGTGTATGGTGGACGCCAGGAGGCCGCTTCACCTCCTCAACAGGGCTGAGGGTTAGGCCTGCCAGGGCCGATCGCTTAGCTAGAGGCTGCTGGCTAGACTGCCTTCTAGCGGCTGGGCTACGCTGTGGACGCGCTGGCTTGGGCTGAGTGTCTTTCTGATGCCGTTCAAGAAGCGACGCCTGTCTTTGCTTGTGCTGGTCGACTGGATCTTGCTCTTGTTGGAGATCAATGAAAGGAGCCGACGATGGCCGAGAATAGCTTTCAGAAGCCGAGCATTTCGATTGAAGCTGCCCATCGCCTCATCGCTGCTGCTGAGGCTAAAGCTCGCGAAATTGGTGTACCAATGTGTATTGCAATCTGCGATCCAGATGGTACTTTAAAGGCATTCAGCCGCATGGATGGGGCGCCGCTCTTGAGCGTTCAGATCGCTCAGGATAAGGCTTATACAGCGGTGAGTTTCGGGGGCATGGCAACCCACGAGTGGTTTGAGTTTATTAAGAACGATCCTCCTTTGTTGCATGGGATCATTAAGACGGATCGCTTGATCGTTTTCGGTGGCGGCTTCGCTATTAAGACTGCCGAGGGGATTATTGGCGGCATCGGGGTGAGCGGCGGACACTATACTCAGGACATGGAGGTGGCACAGGCGGCTCTGGCGGCGCTTTAGGCCAGACAGCGCTTGTCTGCTTGCTCTCTACGCCCCCCGGGCTGTGCAGCATATGCACCTGGCATTGCTCTGCTGGCTTGTTCCCCTATCTTCGCTTGTCTGTCCTCTTTACGAGCCAGACAGTCCCTGGCCGCGCAAAGCGGGCTAGCGAGGAAGAAGCGCTGACGGGCCTGACCCTCCGCTGTTCTGATTCTAGAGGATGGCCCTCAGCGTTTCTTCGTAGCCAGCGAGCAAACCAGCCATGTCGCGCAGTAGCTGCCCGATACTATGGAGGTGGCTGATAATTTCATTGCGCCGCTTAAGGTCGCTGCGGAGACCTTCCTCTAGCAGAACGAGAAAGGCTGTGGCGTCGCCGAGCCGGCTGGTCAGGGCCTGTCTCTGCTCGTCGAGTCGGCGATGGTCTTCACGCAGGTGCAGGGAGCGTAGCACGGGGGGCGCTGGCTTTGCTTCCTCTGGCAGGCGCAGGCGCTGCAGGCTGGTCAATTCTTCGGTATGGATGTAGCTGCTTTGCTCGTCAAGAATCGCCGCCAACGAGCGACGGAATTCCATAAAGAGACAGTAGAGGTCCGCCGTGAAGGCTCCGACCCGTTGCAGGGCAGTGCTGAGTTGGTGCTGATCACTCTCTAGATCGAGATCGCTGCATTCCTGAATGAGGTCCTGAAGTTCCTTCAGGGTTGTAAGGGTTTCGTTGAAGCGGGCACTGAGTACCTGGGTGCTGGCTTGCGGTGAGTTGACGTGCTCCTGATAGAGCTGATAGAGGGCGCGTAAGGTCGATTGCTCATGTGAAGGCCGTTGGGACGCTGGCCCGGCGGACAACAGGGCTTCTTGGGCTGCTTTGGCGGCCCAGGTCTGCAAGAGTTCCAGGGTCTTTTCGATATCGCTAAGCAGTTGTTCGCGCTGGAATGCTGGCAGCTCAGGATGATGACGGATCAGACTCCGACAGTTGCACAGGGTGGTAATGGCACGCTCAAAAGCATGATCTGTTTGATCTTGGGTATCTTCAGACATGCCTCGGTTTCCTTCCCATCTGTTACCACAAGCCACATTTGTCCTACAAGAAGAGATGCCTGCCCGAATTGTACTGCTTCGTATGCGGCATTGTCAACGCGCCCAGCCATGCCTGCCAGAGGATGAACAATCGTATTGTGCAAGGTAGACGGTTGAGCCTTCCACCTTCTCTTTCTCCAGGACTTCAGTACTAGTCATCCTCCGCTTTCTCTGCTTGCTCGCTACGTGCTGGGCCGCTTATGTTACAATTGCTGCCAGACTGATCTTCAAGCGCTGAAGAGAGTGACTTCGCCTCAGAGTAGATACCGAAAGCCTGGAGAAGGGAGGAGGCCGTGATGAGCAAGAGGCGGCTGGCGTGGCTGCTGCTCCTCGCTCTAGCATTGACCTGGCTGGCCGGTTGTGGAAGTTTGCCGGCCATGGGTCCGGCGTCAGGGGAAGGATCAGCCACGCCGGGGAGCAGTAGATCCTCTCCTGCAGGTGGGCCACGGGCAACGGCAACAGCTTCCGGGGCTATGGGAGCAGCTACCCCTATTAGCATCACGGGTCACGGCGAGGGGACGGCGACCCCGAGCGTAACCGGGCGCTCTCGTTCGACGCCAGCTCCCAGTCCCACCGCAGGGCGTTCTGGCTCTCCAGCAGCTACCCCTGTTCCGACGCTGGCGCCTGGGGGCAGCGGCCCCTATGGAGCTCCTCCCGCAGAGACAAGTCAGGAAAGTCAGCTACGGCAGCAGCTCTTGGCCCTCATCAACCGCGATCGGGCCAGTCAGGGTCTGCCTGCTTATACGCTGGATGGGACCCTCTCAGCCGGCGCGCGCTTGCATAGCTGGAACATGGCTCACTGTGGTCTCAGTCACGCCTGCCCCGGCGAAGCTGCCCCTTGCGATCGCGTGAGTGCAGAGGGGATCACCTGGAGTGTATGCGGCGAGAATGTGGGCTATGCCTCGGCCTCACCTGATGCCTGGAGCGGCGTGCAGCTCATTGAGAGCAGCATGCTAAACGAGCAGCCTCCTAATGATGGGCATCGGCGTAACCTGCTCAGTAGTGCCTTTCACCGCATTGGTATCGGGATCTACCTTGATAGCCGGGGCTACGTCTGGGTGACCGAGGATTTCACGAATTAGAGCGGCAGCGAGGGCAGGCAGGACTCGAGCATGGGGTGGTTATTCTTCTTGTTTCTCTCTTCTGCCGTCTGCCTGCCCATCGAGTCTTGCGCCGCTATTGTGCTCTTTCTTCGAGCTTTACCCTTCCTGCTGCATACTCTGTCACTCGCCAAATTGCCCGAGTCTGGCTCAATCAGTCAGCCCATAAAGACGACCAAATTTCTCCTTGAGATAGTGAGCAAAGTAGTCAGCGTTGGGCGCCTCACCAGTGACACGCTTGATGAGATCCTCGGGCAGATAGATCATGCCATAAACGTACATGTGCTGACGCAGCCATTCCAGGATAAAAGATGTTTCTCCTTGCTCAAGCCGATTGTTGAAATCTGGAAAGATTTTGAGTAGAGTGTAGTAGATTTGCGCTGCATAGAGATTGCCCAGCGTATAGCTAGGAAAGTAGCCAAAACCACTGGTCCAATGGACATCTTGCAAGACGCCATTGCGATCGCTATCTGGGGTGATGCCCAAGTACTCGCGGTAACGGGCATTCCAGAGGCGTGGGAGCGATTCGACAGCCAACTCGCCGTTAATCAGCTCGCGCTCCAACTCGTAGCGGATGATAATGTGAAGGTTGTAGGTCACCTCATCAGCTTCGATACGGATCAGGCTCGGCTCGACCTTATTGAGGGCGCGCGAGAAGGTTGCAGCATCAATGGTTGTAAAATGCTCAGGGAAGGCGGCGCGCAGCAGATGAAACTGGCCTTTCCAGAACGGCTCGGATCTGCCAATGTAATTCTCCCACAGGCGTGACTGCGACTCGTGCACCCCCATTGAGGCCCCACCAGCCAGAGGCGTTCGTAGGAGGGTGGGCGCACAGCCTTGCTCATAGAGAGCGTGGCCTCCCTCATGGATGGCCGCCATGACTGCCGAGGCGAGAAAGTTCTCCTGGGGATGGATGGTCAGGCGCACATCCAGCGGGCTGCCAAAGCTAGTAGTGAAAGGATGTGGCGAATGGGCCAGGCCGCCGCGCTGAAAGTCATAGCCCAAGGCCTCTAGCAGGCGCTTACAAAGCGCGTCTTGCTGGGCCACAGGGAAGTGGCCATAGAGACACGAGGCATCGATAGTATGTCCACTGTTTTGAATGCGCTTAAGCAGAGAGAGGCTGACCTCGCGTACTGGAGCAAAGAGGGCATCGAGCTTGCGTACTGTCAGTCCGGGTTCGAAGAGGTCGAGCAAGGCATCGTAGCGTGTCTCGCGATAGCCATAGCGCTCGGCGATCTCGCGCTGCAAGGCCACCGTGCGGCTCAGCCAGGGTGCGAAACTGGCAAAGTCATTCTGCTCGCGAGCCCGGCGCCAGGCTTCAAAGCTGGCTGCTTCCACGCGGGCCATTTCTTCGACCAGTGAGCGAGGCAGGCGTGTGGCTTTCTCATGTTCGCGTTTTGCCTCGCGCACCAGAGCACGATCGGCATCGGTGAATGGCTCTTTCTCAACGACACTCTCCAGCCTGGCCACCAGGCGCCCCAGCTCGGGCGAGGTCCAGCGCTCATGGAGCACACCCTGCAAGGTTGCCAACTGGGCGCCACGCACATCCCCGGCCTCTTCTGGCAAAGCTGTATTCTGGTCCCAAGCCGCCAGCGCCCCGAGCGCTGCCAGGTCAGAGATCTCCTGCAGATAGCCTAGCAGAGCATTGATCTCCTCATGCGAGCGTGTGAATTCAAGCATTCGGGCTTGCTGTTGATGCTGTGAATGCAACGACGACATAGGCACTTTCTTCTCCTCAAAGCCACAGAATCGCAATCAGCTAGCAAACAAGAGAGATAAATGAGATGCGATGACGGACGATGTGGCACCCTGCTCATTGGGAGAGTGGCATCGCTCTTCAGGGCATGTTAACAGCATAGCATAGAAAAGCAATGGTCAAGAAGAGGTGTGGCACTCACTGCAACCTGTTTGCAGCCGGCTCGCTGGTAGGCTGGACTTAACAGCACCCACCGGATATACTGGTGATACCGTCCTGGCTCTGATCTTGGGAAGAGAGAGCTATCGATCGCCGTGCTGGCCAATTCGGGCGAATCGCTATATAGCGAGAGGGAGCAACAGCGGGTCAGCCCCCAGGAGGCGCGGAGGGCAGACTGCGGGCAACCCTCACGCTGGTAGTGGCATCCATTAGATGCCTGCTCCACGCCAAGCAGAGCAGACTGATCTTTCGCCCCGCTAGGAGCCTTTCTGAGCCATGAGTGTCCAGGTCCTCGCGCTCCTGGTCTGTGCTGGCCTCATGCACAGTAGCTGGAACCTGCTGTCGAAAGAGGGCAAGGACCGGCAGGTGTTCATCTGGTTAGCTATCTGCTCCGCTTGCCTCATCTTCTTCTTTCCGTTTCTGCTATTTTATCAGCCTGTGCCATTGCATGTCTGGCCCCTGATTGCTCTCTCGGCTGCGCTGGAGGCCGCCTACTATCTGCTGCTGGGGGCGGCTTATCGCTACGGGGATCTCTCGCTGGTCTATCCGCTGGCACGTGGTAGCGCCCCGCTGTTTGTGACCATCATCGCGCTTACGGTGCTGGGTGAGCGCCTGTCGCTCGTGGGAGGCCTGGGGATTCTTTTGATTGTCGCCGGCATCTATGTGATCCATCTGCGAGCCTTCGCCTGGCAGGAACTCACCGCCCCGCTGCGCCGGCTGCGCGAACCGGCAGCACTCCTGGCCGTGCTCTGCGGTTTAAGCATCGCTGGTTACTCGACGGTCGATAAGGTGGGCCTGCTCTCTACTGCCCCTCTTCCGTATATTTATTGCGTCTTTGTGCTTTCAGCACTCTATCTGTTGCCCTATATGCTTCTGGCCCGGCAGGCAGCGGTCCGCGCTGAGTGGCAGGCCCACGCACCACGTATCATACTGGCCGCTATTCTGGCTCTGCTCTCCTACTTACTTGTGCTCTTGGCCCTGAGACAGACAGAGGTCAGTTATATCGCTTCAGCACGCGAGCTTTCGGTTGTCTTCGCCGCGGTGATGGGCACTGTGCTCTTGCACGAGTCCTTTGGACGGCAGAAGCTGATTGGCTCCCTGCTTATCTTCTTCGGCATTCTGTGCATCGCGCTGCAGCCGTGAGGGTGGAGGGAAGATAAGTGCAACGCCAGTGAGGAGGCGACTTGAGGGCTTCGCCCGCCATAGGCATTCCTCCCTGGTCGTCCCTCACTGGCAAACGAGCGGTGAACCTGGCAATCAGCATTACCTAGGAGCAGGCCACAGCATAGGGTGTGCGATAGCTGACACCTCGGTCGGCTGTGCTGACAGGATGATAGGGGAAACGGTTGCCAGGGCGAGGATTGAGGTAGCCAGCCTTCTGGATGAGAGCAGGCGCGTCGCCAACTTTGGCAACCAGCACGGGCGAGAAGGCCCAGTTATCGGCAGGGTCAAGGCGTCCAATGAAGCGCCCAAGAGCACGATGCTCAGCCTCGACAGTGGCAATCTGCGCAGCGATCTGGGCAAGATCTGGGCGATTCTGCTGGGCCAGCTCACGAACCGCCGAGAGGAAGGCTGAGTCAAAGACCCCTTCTAGCTGCTGCTGGGTCTCAATAAAGAGGTGCAGATTCTCGAAGGTCTCTCGGCCATGAGGAAAGCTGAATTCACTGGCCAGGACTTCACCGCCAGCCTGGGCAAAGAAGTTTTCATGAATCTGCTCTTCGACAAGGGCCGCTTCCAGCGCGGCAATCTCACGCCAGGTCAAGCCGAGACGGTAGGCATGCTGCAAGCCGTTGCTATAAAAGGTCACGGCTAAACGCTCGGCGGTGCGCGCAATGGTGAAAATATCTTTGATAGGTGTCACACAGCTATTGCTGGCTGTAGGCGCAGCATGGGCCACTTGCTCTCGCACGACACCCGTGACCGCCGCTGAAAGCGCTGTGCTTAGACCTGCCCCCGCCAGTGCTCCCCAAGCCACTCCCCTCAAGAGGGTGCGCCGGCCTGGTTCCGGTTGCCTGGTCTCGCCGTTCAGTTCAGGCACTGCTCTCTCTTTTATCTCTTCCATATCCCGATGCTCCTTTATCGTTCTCACCTGTTCTGCTGCTAATAGCAGGCTATACGGTTGGCGGGGAGAAAAAGCGAGAACAGGCGCGTGTTCTGGCTCCCCCTACCCACTGGTTCCCAGTCAGAGAGAGGAGGCTTTCAGGAAAGGCGGGCCGAATGCTAGCGAGCGAGCAATAGGCCATTGGCCTTTGGCTGAGGCAGGCTAAGCCGCATAGCACGCCGCTGACTGGGAGCAGGTGAGGGTCGCCTGCGATCTGTCTCCCTTCTTCTCCTCGAATCCCGAATACGCTGAATCCTGACCTCTGGATTACTGCTTTCCAGGATACTATTATCATGAATATATGGATTATCCTCTGAAGAGAGGATATTCCACTAGTTATGATAACTTGTCCGAGAACTGGTCAGCGTACCCAGGGCAACGATCGGACCTTTGGGAGCGTCCAGGCTGGGTTGAGGGCCGTTTTCGAGACTGATGGCAAGGCTATCGTAGCCAGCCAGGGAGCCTTGAAAGTTGAGGGTGGCCACGCCATTTTCAAGCGTCAGTAAACCAATACTTGTCGGTTGCTGGTGACGCAGGAGCCAGCCCTGATAAACATGGGTACCCTCTAAGCGAGGGAGACCATAGACGACGACCACAGTAACTTGTTGACGAGGAAAGTACATGATCTCGCCGTGGGCCGAGCTGGCCAGAGCAGTGCCATAGAGCGAGGAGACAATAGGAGCCTCCGGGCTGCTTAGCTGGGCAACCTGTTGCTGTAGATGGCTAAGCTGCTGCTGCAGAGAGACATTCCAGGCAACACTCGCGCCCAGGAGGGCAAACAGCAAGATGGCAGCCGTGGCCAAAGCAGCCCAGCGCCAGCGCCAACTGATGGCCCGTTGAGAGCGATCCGTTGGCTTGGAAGGCAGGGCTGTCTGTAGCTGACTTGAGCGCAGCTGTTGGGTTTGCTCCTCAATGCGCGCGAGAATCCGTTCCTTCACACGTGGTGAGGGTTCAACCGGGGGAACGGTAAGAGGGAACAATTCGACGACGCTACGTAGCTGCTGCACTGCCCGGGCACATTTCGGGCACTGAGCAAGATGCTCATCGGCGGCACGTCGTTCCTCTTCTGTTAATGCATCAAGGGCATAGGCACCGGAAAGCTCTTCGAATTCCTGGCAATTCATAAGGGGCTCCGTCTCCATTGCTCTCTCTTCCCAGGGCGACCCGCTTCATTTATTGTAACGCTCCCTGTCAGCGTGCCAAGCCGGGGCGAGCTGGCTCCTGTACGCTCTACCTTTTTTGCTTTTTCTACATGATAAAGATCCGACACTGGATGATCGCCTTGCTCTCTCCTTCCTCATCAAGACAGGCAGGAAAGCAGCAGACAGCGTTGGTCTACCAGCAGCTAAGCACTGAGTAGAGCGAGTGCCCGCCGTCGAACTGCGCCCATCAGTCAGGCCATCGAGCAGATGAGATCTGACAAGCTCCATCCTGGGGGCAGCGCCTTAGCTTTCGACGCTACCGAGTCGTTCGAGGATGCTGCGCAGACGCATCAGACCCAGGCGCATCCGGGCTTTGACAGTTCCCAAGGGAAGGCCATAGGCGCGGGCAATCTCGGAGTGGGTCCAGCCCTGGAAATAGGCTAGCTCGATGACCAAGCGCTGCTCGCTGGAGAGCAACATCAGCGCTCTGCGTAACTGTGCTCCCTGGACAGAGCGCCAGACCGCATCCCAGGCATCGGCAGATACCATCTCTTCGCTGGTGGCAGCGTCTTCTAGAGGCATCCCGCGCAGCTCGGCATGAGTGCGCAGGCGACGCAGGTAATCGATTGCCCGATGGCGCATGATCGAGATCAGCCAGTTCTGGACCGAGCCCATGCGCGAGGAATAGCTGCCGGCGTTTTGCCAGACAGCGAGAAAGGCCTCTTGCAACAAGTCCTCGGCAATCTGATGATCCTTGACCATGCGATAGGTTACAGAATAGAGCAGGCGATGGTAACGCTCATAGAGCATTTCCAGCGCCCAGACAACACCGAGCGAAATCGCCCGCACGAGCGTTTCGTCGCTCAACTCTTCAATAGGGATGTGCGGGGGCGCCGCCCTGTGTCCAGAGCTGGAAGCTTTTCCCCCCGAGCCTTGCCCCTCCTTCTTCCCCGATGCACTCATTGCACTCCACGGTCCTCGTCGCAAGCAAAAAGATCCAGACAGAGGCCACTACAGTGGCCATTATAGGCCTGACACCAAGTGAAGCCGCGTCACCAGCCACGCTCACGCTTGCTATCACAGGCTCTCTCTAGGGATGGATACGCAAAAGATGGCCCTTTGGATCTCTGGCTTGCCGACCGCGGCAGCAAGCCAAAGGGCAGTTGGAAGTCACTCAGTCGCATCGTGGCCGGCCAGGCCAGGCAAGAAGGTATGGAGTAATCCGCCAAGCCCACAATCACGTACCCCCTTTGCAGAAAGGAGGTTTGGCCTTATGAGACAGTTTGACCTTGCTCGTAGTTTTGCTCTCGTGGTGGGAATCGTTTTCTTGCTCGTGGGTATTCTGGGCTTTATCCTCAATCCGACCGATGGGGCCCTCTTAGGCATCTTCGCTGTCAACATCGAGCACAATCTGATTCATCTGCTGGTGGGGGTTCTCGGCATCGCAGCGGCCTTCACGGGATGGTCCCGCCTGTATGCTCAGGCCCTAGGGATTGTTTACCTGCTGGTAGGGATTCTGGGATTCATTCCAGGCCTGGCTCCCGACGGGATGCTGCTCGGCCTTGTTCACATTAACCTGGCCGATAATCTGCTGCATCTGATTGTCGGCGCCGCTGCTGCCCTGGTTGGCTTCCTGCCAATTGGTCGCCAGGCCGTCTCAGGCGAGGGTTACGGTAGAGTACGTTAAGCGGCCGCTCCCTCGCTCAGGGAGAAGCCCACTCCTCTTCTACCACCTGTGCAGGCTACGGCTTGCTTCCCTCCATGAAATGGCGAGGCCATAGACGGGCCGGCGAAGACTCGCCAGGCTCGTCTATGGCCTCTTGTCATTGAGAGAGGCCCTGAGGGAGCCTCCATCCTAGTGGCCGCCTCGTCGTTGTCTGCGAGGAGTCGGCAGCCGCTCAGCTTCCGGTCGCGCGAGCAGTGAAGGTGACACTGAGCGTCACCTGATTCTCAGAAATGGCAATGTTGGCGAGATTCGGCGGCTGAATGTCGAAGTCGGTCATATAGATCGTCGTGGTCGCTGTGCCAGTGATGGTATCGCCACTGAGCTTCCCCTGAACATCGAATTCAGCACGGTTGGTCTTGCCATGCATGGTCAAGTTGCCGATCAGCTTGAAATGGACGTTCTGCCCATCGCTGTAGCTGGCAGGCAACCCTTCGGTGAGTACGGAGACAAAGGTCGCGTAGGGATATTGATCGGTCTGGAGAGCATTGCGCTGCACATAGTTGTCGCGTCGCGGCGAATCGGTCTGCAAAGTGCGTAGATCAACGGTGATCTTCATGTTGGCGATCAGAGGCGAGGGATCAGTACGCACTCCAAAGCTGCCCTGAACCGCATGGGTCGTACCAACGACCTTGTTATGCGGCTTATTCTCAATGATAAGGTTTTCGTAGACGCTATAGCTGACTGTGGTCTGGTCTGGCACAATCTGGAAAGTGCGTAATCCCGCAATCGTGGTCGGCGTCCCGGTAACACTGATCGGGCCTGCCGCCTGATGCGGCTGATTGACGCTGCTGGCAAAGTGTTGGGCATAGACCAGGAAGCCGCCGATGAGGGCAGCGACGATGACCACTACAACGACAACCGCAACGATGATGCTCTTCCTTTTCATAGTTCCTCCCTGTAAAAGCACTATGCCGTCACTCCAATTGACCCACTCTTTTATCTTTTACGCTGAGCTGTTGCGCCGTTTACGGGATTGGGAGAGAATCCCCCTGTAGAGAAAAAAACTCCTCCGTAGCAATTGAGGCCCGTCTAGTATACGTTTGCTTGCTGTCCGGGGCCTGCCCCGAGGGGCGCAGGCCGCGGCTGTAGTCTCTCCGAGCGCTGGCTCTGCGCTAAGGGCAGGCTGAGCGTGGCAATGGTGCCTTGACCAGGCACGCTGGTCAGCGTCAATTGGCCACGATGGAGCCTGGCGATACTGCGCGCAATCGAGAGGCCCAGGCCGGTGCCACCGGCCTCACGCGAGCGCGCCTTATCGACGCGATAGAAGCGCTCTCCAAGGTGTGGCAGATGCTCCGGTGGGATGCCAATACCTGTATCGTGAACCTCCAGACAGGCCCGTCCGTCGCGTTCCAGGGTGCGAATAAGGACCTTGCCGCCTTGCCGGTTGTATTTGAGGGCATTATCCAGCAGGACAAGAATGGCCTGTTCGAGTAGCAGGGGATCACCGATCACATAGGGTCTCCTTAGAGGCTCCTCTTGTACTTGAATAGCTTTCTGGGCTGCGAGCGCCCGAATGCGCCGCGCCCCATTATGGGCCAGGGCCGCTAGATCGACAACCTCATGCTCGCGATGCATCTGGCCGCTGTCAAGGCGCGCCAGGGTAAGCAGGTTGTTAGCGATCGCTGCCAGGTGGTTGGTTTCGGTAACGATATCTTCTAAAAGGGCGGCATCCTCCCCCTGCAAGCGCTCACGACTGCGCAGTAAGACCTCAGCATCGGCCCGCAGTAGGGTGAGAGGCGTGCGTAGCTCATGCGAGGCATCGGCGATAAAACGCTGTTGATTGGCCCAGGCCAGACGTGCCGGGGCCAGGGCCCGGTTTGCCAGAAAGAGACCACCGATGCCCGCTCCAAGCAGGCTTAAAGCTCCCAGGCAGAGCAAGAGGATCAGCAGTAACGAGAGGGCATTTTCCTGGGCCTGGATTGATTCGCCCACCATCACGACCCCTCTGGCGCCAAAGCTGTTAGTGCCAGGCACAGCCACAGCATAGCGATAGATAGCTCCGAAGGAGCGCCCTCCGTCAACAATGTCGCTGGCACTGCCTTGTTGAGCAGCCTGTTGTACAAGGTTACCGCTGAGCAGGCCCGGTGGAAGCTGATCAAGGTTGTCAACCAGGAGATGACCCTGCGCATCAAAGCAGAGCACCCATTCCATCGCTGGGCCTTCTTTGCTGGGTGCCGGGAAAGGGTTGCCCGGCAGAGGAGAGGCACAGGCACGGTCAAGATGTCCCGCAAGCCATTGCTCGACGTGCATATGCGCATGTTGCTTAGCCGTGTCCTGCAGTGGCTGCAAGAGAAAGTAGTGGGCGCCAAAGTAGAGCGCTACCCCAAAGAGGATGAGCGCCGCTCCCAGAACACCACAGTACCAGAGTGTCAGGCGCGTGCGCAGACCACGGAAGAGGCTCGCTCCCGCTTCTTGAGTTAGCAGCCGTCGTCTAGGCCAGTGCCATTTGTGGCCTTGGAACATAGTACTATCCCCGGTTTACTTGCCGTTCTCCCGCCCTTCAATTTTATAGCCCACGCCACGTACAGTTTTTATCAATGGATAAGCGAAACCTTGATCGATCTTGTCACGCAAGTAGTGAATGTAGATATCGACGACATTGGAGAGGGCATCGATGTCATAGCGCCAGACAGCATTGATAATCTGCGTGCGGCTGAGGACTTGGCCAGGATGGCGCATGAGATACTCTAGCAGCGCGAACTCTTTCGCTGTCAGTTCAATGACTCGTCCTGCGCGGCGCGCCTCGTGACGCACCAGATCAAGGGTCAGGTCGCCAACAGTCAACTGGAGGTTATCATCAAAGCGGCGGTCGCGTCTCCGTAGCAAGGCATTGATGCGCGCTAGCAGCTCAGCCATAGCAAAGGGCTTGGTTAGATAATCATCCGCCCCCACGTTCAGGCCAGTGACGCGGTCTTCGATAGCACCGCGCGCCGTCAGCATGAGAACGGGTGTGGTAATGTGCTCGGCGCGCATCTGCCGACAAATCTCTAATCCATCGATGCCAGGCAACATCAGATCAAGAATCACAATGTCATAGGTGTCCGAGAGCGCCAGATCAAGGCCGCTCTGGCCATCGTGAGCGAGATCTACAGTGTGCCGCTCCTCTTGCAGCACACGGCGCAAGAGATAGGCTAGACGCTTCTCATCCTCAACGACAAGAATATGCATGCCTTCCTCCCCCGAATGCTCACATTTGCCGGTACGGCAGGCAGCGGTTGACTACCTCGGACGGTTGTGCTTTCTTTCCTTGCTCTCCGCCCTGTCCTCTGAGAGGCCTTCTGCATGCTACTAACTGGGTTCCAACAGCCAGAGAGGAGAAGGCGCTTGACTCCCTGGTCGCTTCTCAGAGTCCGCCCTTTCCAGCATAACAGCTCTTTATGAGAATCCGATTGGAAAATTGTGTGAACTTTGTTAAGCTCAACGGCACCCGGCTTCTTGTTAGTTGCTCGCTGTTTTGCTCCAGGCAGAAACGCCGGACCGGGACAGGCCGTGTTTGTTTGTGGAGTCCTTCTTGTAGGGGAAAGATGGCGCCCGCTGGTCGCCACTAACGAAAAGTGAGGCGTGACTTTTTGAAAGTTCTGCCGTCTCTCTCTTTCGGTGGTGGACATTCGCATCCTCTCTATCATAAAGATGAGAGCAGCCTGATAGGCTCTTTTCGGTAGCCATCTTCCTTTTGTCTAGGGCCTGAGCGGCCCGAAGCATACGACAGAGGCAACGCAAGAAAAGAAGCAATACCGATAGCTACTCTTTGCTACGATCAAAGGAGGTTGTTAAAATGGCAGATCGTCCTGATGAACAGACGACCGCAACAGCTACGGCCACCCAGCATGGCCCGATTCGCGGAGTTGCCCCCGCGACGACGGGGCGTGGGCTGGAGGCAGTGACCCCACAAGGGAAGACCTCGATCGCCGATAATGTCGTGGCCAAGATTGCCGGCATTGCCGCCCGTGAGATTGAAGGGGTACATGATCTGGTTCCTACCGGGGCAGGGGCAGCCATTGCTGGTCTGGCCAGCCGCGTTACTGGTGGAGATACACGCTCGCTTGGCGTCAACGTTGAGGTTGGTCAGCAGGAGGCGGCCATCGATCTGAATATGGTGGTCGACTACGGCGTGAGCATTCCCCAGGTCGCGGCAGCAGTGCGTCAGAATATCATCAATCGCGTCGGGGCTATGACAGGTCTCACGGTCAAAGAGGTCAATATCGCGGTGACTGACCTCTACTTCCCTGAAGAGCAGGCGCGTCAGAATCAGCCACGCGTGCAATAGCAGAGAGGATGGCCAGGGGTATGACTGAGCAGCAAGCGGCCCCGAGGAGCCTTGACGATCTCTCGTTGGCGCGGGCGGTGGCAGAGGCAGTTTGTCAACTTCCAGCGGTGCTGGAGCTAAGCGCGGGTCGCTTCGCCCGTGAAGGTACCTATGGTCCTGGCGAGTTTGTGCGTGGGGTCGTTTTGAAACGCCCCACGCCAGACTCGCTGGAGGTTGATGTCCGGGTGGTGTTGGCCGAGCAGGCTCTACGCAGTTCGCCAGTGCAGCGCGATGGCTATTCCACTCGTAGCGGTGGCTCTGTCGGCACCGGTGGTAGCGTTGGCTCTCGGCCTCAGAGGCGTCCACCTCCGTCTAGCGCTAGCAGTAGCAGCGCGAGCAATGCGCTCTCTCTTCTGGAGTTGAGCGAGCAGATCCGCACTGCGGTCCAGCGTGCGCTTGCACAAGCTGGGCAACAGCCTGCACGCATGATTCATGTCTTCTTCGATGATGTGCGTTAGGGGCTGTCTTTGTAACGTGCGCTCCCACTCCCTCTTGATGTCTCGCAAGCTAGTGAGTGGGAACGCCGTTTCTCTCTGCTTTTCTGAGGAAGTGCTATGAGAAATATATTCAATCGTCTGTTGATCCTGCTCTTAAGCCTGGCGGCCCTGGTCGCGGGAGTTGTGCTCATTCTGTTAGAGGCGGGGCTGGTCACCGCAGCCCAGGTCAGTCCTGGCGGTTTCTTGCAACGGCAGTGGGAGTTTTTGAGCCATCTTAACCAGGCCGATGCTACTACCGCGACTTTTGTGGGGATAGGTCTGGCGCTGGTCGGTCTGATCCTGCTCATCGTGGAGCTGCTGCCGGGCAAGCGTCCACCAGCCCAGTTCGTTATCCAACACGATAGCCGCGGTATGGTCGCTGTAACGCGTAGTAGCGTCAATGAGCTAGTGCGTTATGTTGCTGGGACGGTGCCGGGCATTGTGGAGACACGCGGCGCCGTGCGCCAGGAGCAACAGGGCCTGCGTGTGCGCGTTCAAGCGGCGATTTCTCCAGATGCGGCGGCCCCGGAGGTGGGCAAAACGCTTCAGGAGAAGCTACAGCAGACTCTTCAGCACCATCTTGGCCTGCCAGTGGCGCGGGTAGAGATTGCAACGCAGGTTGCCTCTCCAGGACGCGGTAGGCGAGTCCGCTAGGGAAGGAAGAGCAATGCTCCGCTCGACCAGGTTGGCTGGCTGCGCTGCCGTAGCTGGTCACAGTCGCAGGTGAGCGTGGCATTGCGCAATGCACTGAGATGAAAGGAGGAAGTGAGAAGATGACCGCTCGTACCTTGGGCCTGGTGCTAGGCTTTGCCCTTGGGGTAGTCTGGGTAGCCTTTGGCTTTGGGGCCGCGCTCCTGGTTGCTGTATTGGCCTTTCTCGGTTGGCTGATCGGCGGGATCGCCGAGGGCCGTATTAATGTGGTGACCCTTTGGGAGGATTTGCAGGGACGCCGGCGCGATTTGGTCTGAGGCGAGTGAAGTCGCTCATTCGCTCGCTCTCTCGCCCCGTTCCTGACTCTGCCCTGGCATGACCGCCAGGGACTGTGCTGCCTCTAGTTTCTATGGTCGCTCAGAGCCTTCTCCTGTCTGGTGTAGCTGCCGAGCCTGCCTCAAGAGAGCCAGGCAGGAGAGCAAAGTTGGACAGACCGCCGTAGCCTTGTGATCCAGCCCTGGGAAAGGCCACTGCGGGTTAGCTGATGGGTAGGGCAGACAGTTCCTTCTTGCGTGGGCGGTCATGCCTGCTCTTTCGCAGGTGGAATACGTCCTTGGACGAGAGCATGCTTAGTGATGCTGTTCTGGTGATGCGCTGCCAGCGTGAGCTGCCCGCGGTTACGCGCAGCTTTGAGGAGCTGGTCCGGCGCTATACCCAGCGCATCTATACCTTGGTCTATCGGATCGTCGCCAACCGGGAGGAAGCTGAGGATATCACTCAGGATGTCTTGCTTAAGGCCTACTACTCGCTGCCCCAGCTTAAGCAACCCGCCCAGTTTTCAACCTGGCTGTATCGTATGGCTACCAATGCCGCTCTGGACTCGCTGGAGCGGCGTCGGCGCCATGCGTGGGCTTCCTCTATTGAGCAGGTGCCAGAGCAGTCTCAGCCTTCTTCGACGGCAGCAGTCGCTCTGGCCCACCCAGAGGAACAACTACTGCGTAATGAGCTGAGAGATTGTATTAATACAGTTCTCTGTACTTTAGAGCGAGATCAGGCTCAGATTCTTGTGATGCGAGAGCTGGAAGAGCTGAGCTATGATGATATGGCGCGCGCACTTGACTTGAGCCTGGGAGCCATCAAGATGCGTCTGCATCGGGCTCGGTTGGCTTTCCAGCGTCTCTTTCTCAAGCTCTGTGGCCATTATGCGCGGGTTGTACGCCCCCGCTCTCGGTCAGAGCGTGCAGAGCGCCAGCGTTCACCTCAGCAGGCTCAGCAGGTTCTGCGGCAGCGGAGGACAGCAGAGGAGCAGTCATGAATTGTGACGAACTGCGATCCCTTCTTCCAGAGTTGGTTGACGGCAGTTTATCCCCAGCCCAGCACGCTGAGGCTCGGGCTGCGCTTGCGGCCTGTCCAGACTGCCGCCGTGAATTCGAGATTGCGCGCCAGGTCCATGTTTTTTTTCAGGCCCTGCGGCAGCGCGAAGGCGCGGTCCCTTCGGTGTCAGGCGATCTGGAGCGCCGTATCCTGACCCGTCTTCATCAAGAGCGCTGTAGCCTGGAGTTGCTCGACCTCTCAGCCTTAGCTTTGACAACCTGGCTGAGAGAGTTGCTCCAGATGCTGGGCACTCTTCTGGTTCCGAACTGGGAGACTAACGAGGAGGGCGCCGCTGTGCAGGTTGACGCCAGGCCTTCCTGAGGTGGTTACCCAGCCTTTTTCGGACTGCTTTGCTTCTCAGGCTGCCTTGTCCTCTGTTCGTCCGCCATGTGAGTGCGGTTCCCCCACTCTGTCCTGATCGGGTCAGTTGGTTGCTCTGGCAGCCCGTCCGGCGCTGGGGCGAGGCATGGCGGGCAGAACAGAGCGGGCAAATGCTCGATGGGGAGCCCGACGGGTGGATGGGTGCCAACTCAGCATAAAGTATCACTGTGAGTGAGCACGGTGGTTGCTGCAGTCTGCTAAGGAAGATGAGGAAGGCCATGAGTATCCAACCAGTTATTGATAGCTTGAGCAAGACGC
Organism: Thermogemmatispora sp.; assembly: GCF_042408735.1. Lineage (GTDB taxonomy): Bacteria > Chloroflexota > Ktedonobacteria > Ktedonobacterales > Ktedonobacteraceae > Thermogemmatispora. The sequence goes on along the minus strand of NZ_JBHOQV010000094.1, from coordinate 137,182 downwards.
TGCTGGAGATCGCTTCGTTTGTCCCTCGCTTGATCAATAGCTTGTTGCTGCTGGCCATCGGCTATGTGATTAGTCTGCTGGTGCGCTGGGGACTGCGCTTCTTCCTGGATCATTTGGGGGTGCAGCAGCTCGGTGAGCGCCTTGGCTTTGCGGCTTTTTTACGCCGACTAGGTCTTTCTCCTTCGGTGCCACGTTTCCTGGCAAACGCGGTTTTCTTCTTCTTGCTGCTGAGTTTCTTTACATCTGCCGCTCGCTTACTTGAGTTTATAAGCTTAGTTGACTTTTTAGATGCTATTCTGCACTTTTTGCCGCGAGCCATCAGCGCTGCCTTGCTGGTCTTGCTTGGTGGCCTAGGGGCACGCTTTCTGGCTGCGACTGTGGCGGCCCTGGCACGCAGTGTCAATATTGCCTACAGCCGCCTGTTGGCTGCGCTGGTGGAGTACGTTCTGCTGGCCTTTCTGGTGATCATCGCTATTTCACTGCTGGGCATTGATACGACGGTCCTCACGACGAGCTTTACGATCTTGCTGGCGGCTTTGGGGCTGGCCATCGCTTTAAGCTTCGGCTTCGGTTCACAGGAGGCGGCGCGCAACATTATTGCGGGCTATTATATCCGTCGCCATTTCTCGCCCGCCCAGGAGTTGCGCTTTGGCGAGTATGAGGGACGCTTCCAGGCCACGTCGGGCATGTACACGACAGTGGAGATCACCGACGAAAGAGGCCAGACGCGCTTGCTTTCAATCCCTAATACGGTCTTTTTGCGCCAGATTATTATGGGCGGGCCAGCCGGGTCCGCTCCCAGCTCCGCCGAGGTTACAGGCCCTCGTGTGGGCGGGCCTTCTTCGCCCTCAACAGCGGAGACTCCGCCCCCGTCTCCATCTGACGCGGATGAGGCCAGTGAGTGAGCGGTGAGATATTGAGCAGAAGTAAGCCGCAGAAGAGAATCCCCAAAGAGCGAAAATAGTGGCATAATTAAGAGCGTTGTGACTCGGATTTCATTCGATCAGGAAAAGAGGAGTAGCCGCAATGGCAGGAACATTTCCAGAGCAGGGGCCTTCTGCTAGAGGACCTTCTATCGAGCAACTACTGCAGGAAAGCCATACTCGCGAGATCATTGACAATAGTCCCGATTGCATTAAGCTGCTTGATCATGAGGGGCACTTGCTCTGGCTTAATCGCGGCGGTCTGCGGGCTTTGGAGATCGAGGATGTTGCCAGTTGCCTCAATAGCGAGTGGGTGACTTTCTGGTCAGGCGAGGGCCGCCTTCTGGCAGAGCAGGCCCTGGCTGAGGCCCGCTCTGGACGGGTGGGACATTTTGAAGGCTTTTGCCCAACGATGAAAGGGTCTCCTCGTTGGTGGCAGGTGACCATCACTCCTTTCTTCGATCATGAGGGCCGCATTGCTTACTTGCTTGCTATTTCGCGCGATATTACTGAGCGTAAACAGGCCGAGGCGGCGCTAAAGGCCAATGAGGAACGCTTCCGCAGTCTGGCCGAGCATGCCCCTATTATTATTTGGCAGACTGATACGACAGGAGCCGCTGTTTATTTCAATACGACCTGGCAGCGCTTTACCGGGCTTTCACTGGAGAAGTCTCAGGGCTGGCAGTGGACCACCGTGATCCATCCATCTGATCGCCGGCGGGTGCTGGAACACTGGCGTATGGCCTTCACAGAGCAGCAGCCCTTTGAGGCTCACTTTCGCCTGCTGGGCGCCGATGGTGAGTATCACGATATGCTGGTTCGTACTACCCCTTACAGCGATGCGCGCCTTCAGTTCGCTGGCTACATCGGCACTATGCTCGATATTAGCAAGCAAACAGCACTTGAGCGTCAACGCGATGCGTTCATCAGCCTGGCCACCCATGAATTAAAGACGCCGCTGACGGCTCTGCTTGGTAATCTCCAGCTCGCCCGTCGCTTGCTGCGCCGTCTGGCAAGCCCGACGGAGCTGGATGAGGAGACGCGCCAGCAGCTCTTCGAGCAGGCGCAGGGGCTTTTAGAGCGTGGCGAGCAGCATTTGCGTCGTCAGAACCGTTTGATTAACGATCTTTTGGAGATGGCTCGCAATCATGACGAGACTCTAGAGTTACGCCAGGCTCACTGGAATCTGGTGGAGATTGTGCGCGAGACGGTGCAGGATCTGCAACTGGCTTTTCCTCAGCGCACTATCCAGCTCAATCTACCTGAGAAGGAGCCTCTGTTTGTCTATATCGATCGAGATCGCATTGAGCAGGTTGTCCATAATTATCTCACTAATGCACTAAAGTACTCGCCTCCCGAGGAACCGATTGAGGTGGGGGTGGAACGTAACGATCCCGTTGTGCGTTGTTGGGTACGCGACGCCGGCCCAGGACTGCCTGAAGAGGCTCGTGAGCATATCTGGGAGCGCTTCTATCAGGTGCCCGGTATTCGACCCTACCAGAACGCCGGGGCCAGTCTTGGCCTGGGCCTCTATATCAGTCGGCGGCTCATCCAACAGCAGGGTGGTGAGGTGGGTGTCGAGAGCCGAGAAGGGGCAGGCTCGACTTTCTGGTTTGCTCTGCCGCTGGTCGCGCCACCGGAGGGAGTGAGCGAGCATGCAGAGGAAGCAGGTAGAACGGAAGGGGCAGCCTGAGAGCGGCGCTGCGTTCCTGAAAGCCGGAGCTTGGAGGGTTGCTACGTCTCTCTGGAGCACGCTGCACGGCAGGGGCAGGAAGCAGGGCTGGAGGCAATTGCCAGCCCTGTCCGGCGAAAGCGTCAAGGAAAGGAAAAGGAAGAGGAAGACTATGTCTCTCTCGCTTCCAGCGATGCTTGATTTGATCTCTACTGGCTGCAAGAGGTAGAGCGCTGCCTCTCCCTGGCTCAAGAAGGGAGAAAGTTAGTTTAGTACGGGCCATGCATGGCATCTGAGCTTACATGGACTGCAAATTGGAACTCGCACAGGGCAAAGTCATCCGTTATGCATCTCGTGACAAGGTTATCTGCTTCCATATGGGTCGCGCTGCCTCCACTTATAGGATTGTGATCGACAATGCTGCTCGCTGGAAGCTGCTCGCAGACCACGCCGGGTACGCTCTGTCCGTCTTCGTCTCCGGCGACCCGCGTTACGCCCATACGCTTGCCGAAGCCGGTACCTGTGAGATCGGCAGCGATGGCCCCTCCGATCTCTCCTTCGAGGGCTGCTTGGACAAAAAGGTTGGCACAGCGCATCACGTTCAGTCGCAATCCCGCAGCTATCATAGCTCAAGCACTGGCTCACCCCTTGGAGGTGAGGAGATGACCAGCCAGCAGCAAGCTCGGCTGCTTATCGCGACCCGTTGCGGTACAGTATAGACAGGCACTCTCTCACCTCAGCAAACAAAGGAGTCCCGCAAGGATGAGTATCTACGGTCGGTTCGCTTGTATAGATTGCAAAATACATCTCTCTCTCGGTAAAGCTATCTACAGGACTCCAAGGGTCCCAGAGAATCGGATTCTCTATTTCCACCTCGGCGGTCAAAACCAGCCAATCAATACCCAATCCATTGATAACGCCGCTCTCTGGAAGCTGCTCGCCGACCATGCTGGCCACCGCCTCCGCGCTCTCGTTGAGGACAGCACGGACTATGATCTCCTCATCGCCGACCCAGAGACCCGCAGGATCGGAGGCGATTCCAGCCACGATATTCCTTTCGAAGACTACCTGCAAGACTGGCCTGGCCTGCTTCCTCCCTCCTCTGCTCCTCTCCCCTCTTCCTCCCACGAACTCCTTCGCCTCCCCCATCCCTCCTTCCTGGCCTTCGAACGCACCCTGCTGCGTGCCTCCCTCCAGCTCTCCTCCCAGCCCCAGGGCCTCATCACCCTCCTCGTCCCCTGCCCTCTCCCCGCCTCCTCCTGGCTCTCCCGCTTCCTGCAGCGCCGCCGGCCTGCCTCCCTCGACCGCTACCGCCACCTCTCCCTCCGCATCCTCCACGAGGCCCACCTCCCCCTCTACGAGGGACCTCTTGCCTCCCCCTCTCCTTCCTCCTCCTCTCCCGCACCCTGGCTCCCTCCTACGCCCAGCTCCTACGCTCACCTCTTCTGTCACAACTGCCATGTCATGCTCTTCCTCGGCTCCGCCTCCCTCGACGACGCAGGCCGCCCTCTCTTCTTCCTCCGCGGCAACAACCCTCCCCTGCCCAACCACCATCAGCAGCTCCTCAGCCGCGCTCTTTGGAAGCTGCTCGCCGACCACGCCGAGCATGAACTGTCCGTCCTCGTCTCGGACGACCCCCGCTATGCCCATACGCTCGCCGAAGCCGGTACCTGTGAGATCGGCAGCGATGGCCCCTCCGATCTCTCCTTCGAGGACTACTTGCACAACTGGCCAGGCTGAGATCTATATACAGGCGGGCGCCACCCATCTCCGGGCCGCCAGGCCTCTCCTCATCCAGGAGCCGGAGAGGGTAAGCAGCAACCGATTAAAGACCAAGAACTAACCCAGGCGCACCTTGGCCCCTTTCGCCGCTGCCTGGACGAACCTGCGTAGCAAGCAGATCAACACAGCTGCTCGCCCGTGCGCCAGCCAGCGCACTCAGGCGGCAGCCCATGCCAGACTGCTTGCAAGCGAAGCAGCTTTCCTTGACCCATAGCACTCTTCTGAAAGGAGGCTAGACAGGGATGAGTCACAGTGCTGACGCCATCTTCGCCTGCATGGACTGTAAAGTCTACTTCTCTCTAGGTAAAGCTTTCTATCGCAGCATGGGCATCTTTAATCTGGTGGCCTACTTCCACAGTGGCCAAGAGGGTGACCTGCCCCACAGCCAGAGCATCTACAACACCGTCCTTTGGAAGATGCTCGCTGATCATGCGGGCCACTGCTTGAATGTCCTCACGGGCGATGACACAAGCTATAAGAACCTTCTCAACGACCCAGCCAGCCGGAAGATTGGCGGCTCTGGCCCTTGCGCTCTCTCCTTCGAGGCATACCTCCGCGACTGGCCGGGCTTACAACCCCTTGCCTCCTCTACCACTCCCTGGCCGTCCTCCCCCAGCCACGAGATCGTTCGCCTGCCCTATTCTTCCTTCTTCGCCTTCGAACACACTTTGCAGCGCGCCGCCCTCCAGCTCTCCTCTCAACAGCAAGGTCTCATCACCCTTCTTGTGCCCGACCCTATCCCTGTCTCCATCTGGCTCCCCCGCTTCCTGCAGCGCCGCCGGCCTGCCTCCCTCGACCGCTACCATCGTCTCTCCCTCCGTATCCTGCACGAGACCTACGCCCCGCTCTATGAAGGCCCTATCCTCACCCCCCCGGAAACCACTTCCTTTCCTCAAGAGGCCCTCCTCCCAAGCCGCTACGCACATCTCTTCTGCCCCTTGTGCTATAAGATGCTTTTCCTGGGCCAGGTCTTTCCCCCTGAGCAAAAGCAGCTCCTCTTCTTCCTGCACGGGAAAGACCCCTCCCAGCCTAACCACAAACAGCACCAGCTCAGCCGCGCCCTCTGGAAGATGCTTGCTGATCACACCGATCATGACTTATTCGTCGTGCTCGAAGGAAGCTGGCACTATGAACGGCACCTTGCCGATGAGTGGATTTGCGAGATCGGCGGCGATGGCCCACGCGATACCCCCTTCGAAGACTACTTGCAGGACTGGCCAGGCTAATGCTCATAGGTTCACATGCGCGCGCTACCTGTCCCTCGCCAGTAGCTCCAGGGGGACTTAACAGGGAAGGGAAGCCTCATGGCAGCAGCGATCAGCCCATGTTCGCCCTTTCTTTGCCGCCGCCCTGATCTCCCTTGCGGATCAGGCCACCACACTGATCACCTCCAGAGAGGCGACAGCAAAATAGGGGCCGCCCGGTTCCAAGGCACTCATTTTTCCTTCTTTCGTTCATTCACTCTAATCGCTCAGCGGGCTTGAGCAGTGTCCCGACTGATCGAAAGAAAAAAGGAGCGCTGCAATGCTTTCCCAGGCGGCCCCTGCATATACTACAGCTCACAACTTCAACGGATCAGATAAGGCAGACGAATCGCTCCATCCAGGCGGATGACTTCACCGTTGAGCATCGGATTCTCAACAATATGGCGCGCCAATAAAGCATATTCCTCCGGTCTACCCAGCCGTGGCGGGAAGGGCGCCTGTTGCAGCAGAGAGACGCGCGCCGGTTCGGGAAGAGCCGCCATCAGCGGCGTGTCAAAGATGCCAGGAGCAATGGTGACCACTCGAATACCGTTGCGTGCCAGATCGCGGGCCACAGGGAGCGTCATGCCAACAATACCACCTTTAGAGGCCGAATAAGCAGCCTGGCCAATCTGGCCGTCGAAAGCTGCCACCGAGGCCGTATTGATAATGACCCCACGCTCTCCCTCAGCGTTCGGCTCGTTATTACTCATGACCTGCGCCGCCAGACGCAGAGCGTTGAAGGTGCCGATCAGATTGACCTGAATGACACGCGTGAAGGTTTCAAGACTGTGAGGCCCCTGCTTGCCAAGGGTGCGCTCAGCCAGACCAATGCCGGCACAGTTTACAAGGATATGCAGACCGCCAAAGGCTTCTTGGGCCTCCTTGAGTGCCGCCAGAACCGAGGCTTCCTCAACAACATTCGTTGGCACAAAGCGCGCCGCAGGTCCGATCTCCTGGGCCAGCTTTTGACCACCTTCACTGTTGATGTCAGCAATGAGCACACGCGCGCCGCTTTGACTGAAGAGTCGCACACAGGCCGCCCCCAGGCCGGAGGCGCCTCCTGTCACCATGACACTTTTGCCGCTGAGTTCCACGTTGATACTCCCTTGTCTTCGCTTTTGAATTCAGGACGCTGAGCCAGCCGCTTCTCGTTTACCGCACCTTTCTTCTTTCTCGCCCCTGATTCACTCTCTCTGCACTGGCCTCTGGAGCGTCTTTGCTTGCTTTGCTCGTCCAATAGCTGCGAGCAGGGGCTGATCAGGCGCGTCGACGCTGTACCAAGGCTTCGCGTCCGCTGCACTATTACTATATCACGCCCAGGCTGACAGGCGGGTCAAGCAGCACACCTGGATTGAGCAGCCAGCGAGGGTCAAGCGTCTCCTTAGCAGCACGCAGCACCTCAGCAAAGAGGGCAGGTCGCTCACGATCGTACCAGGGGCGATGATCGCGCCCAACGGCATGATGGTGGGTAATCGTGCCGCCCTGTTCCGTCACAGCACTTAGAGCCACACGCTTGATCTCCCAGAACTGTTCCACGAGGGATGTCTTTCTGCCGAGCGCGCAGAAGGTAAAATAGGCTGCCGCCCCATCAGGATAAACATGCGTCAGACGGCAACTGACCCAGCCAGCCTTGCCCGTGACCTCGTGTATGGCCTGGGCCGTCGCGAGCCGCACCTGTTCGTACAGGTGTGAAAAGCGCTCCCAGGTCACAGCCGTCTCGAAGGTGTCAGAGATGATACCGCGCGCCGTCAAAGCCTCACGATACCAGGGCATGCGCAAGAAACGCTGGCGCCAGCGCCCCGCAGCTCCCTGGCGATGGCCCTCTCCCTCACCGCTTTCGCTCGCTTGCGACTCCACGACCCCGCCATAATCAGCGCACAATTCGAGTGCACGCCGCAGCCAGGGATCAAGCGCATGGTCTGCCGACTCAAAGGTCAGAATCAAAAACGCCTGCGTCCCATTGCCCAGCCCACTGCCCAGGCTCTCCAGCGGATCAAGGAGACGGCAATTGGCAGGATAGAGGCCAGCCTGAGCGATGGTGCGTACAGCCTCCACAGCCTTAGCGAAATCCTCAAAGCACACACTAGCTGAAGCGCGGAAGCGCGGGCGACGTCCAATGCGTACCCAGGCCCGCGTGATCAAGCCCAGGGTACCCTCCGAGCCAAGCCACAGACGCTGTGGATCAGGCCCAGCTCCCGAGGCCGGAAAACGCGGTGAGACAATCACACCACGCGGCGTGACCAGCTCGATGCCCTCGACCAGATCATCGATATGCGTGGCCAGGGTCGCAAAGTGGCCACCGGCGCGTGTGGCGATCCAGCCTCCGAGAGTTGAAAACTCAAAGGACTGCGGAAAGAAACGCAGCGTCCAGCCTCCTGGTCTTAGCTGCTCCTCCAGCACCGGGCCGGCAGCCCCAGCCTCGATCAGCGCCACCTGTGACCGCTCGTCGATCTCTAGCACGCGCTGCATGCGTGTTAAATCAATGGTCAGTACCCGTTCCGCTGCCGCCGGCGGCTCGACGCCTCCCACGACGCTGGTCCCCCCACCAAAGGGAATCACCACAATGTCGTTGGCATAGCTCCAGTCGAGCAGAGCTGTGATGTCCTGGATCGCACGCGGATAGGCCACCACATCGGGCGGATGAGAGAAGTCACGCGCAAAGGCACGGGCCGAGTCGGGGAAAGAAGCGCCATAGGCATGGCGCAGGCGCTCATAGGGTTCCGTCGTACAAATGGCCGCCAGCGCAGAGGGGACAGTTAAGCGCGGAGGCCGCAGGTCAATCTCCTCCACTACCGGCGGCGGCGTCACCTCAAATTGATCCACCCCGAAGAAGGCCGCCCAGGTCCCTTCGAGCCAGGTGAGTTCCTCCTCACCGAGGATATCGCCTTCATAGCCCCAGCCCCAGAATTTGCGCCGTTTCGCGCTCATGCTCATACTTCTGCTCCTGACACAAGAACAAGCAAGAGTGACTGGTAGCAAGTGGATCGAATGGACGATCCTGCTTTGGATCGCCCTGCTGTTCCTGATTGTAGCATATCACCTGCCCCGGTCTCCCTCCGCACCAGCTCAGTGCTGCCCCAGGAGCAGCAGCACCAGCAGAATAGCAACCACTGCGAGCAGCAGGCCTATTACCAGCCCGACACCCAATGGTTGGCCCATATTAACGGTCCAACCCACTCCCATGCGCCTTTCTACAAACAGAGCCGGATCATCGCGATTGACGTAGAAGATCCCCGCCTTCCAGTAACGATCGTCGTCGCGTTCTACATAGCTCGTGCGTACGACATAGGTATGCGCAGGTCGGGCCTGAGCAAGGTAGAAGATCATCAGGCCCAGGATAGCCAAAGGAAGGAGCAGCACCCCCACAAACACGATGCCGAATGCTGTTGGCGGAATGACTTGCGTCAGCAGTAAGAGGATCAGGAAAAAGCTCAGATTGACAGCTCCTAGCACCGCAGCCAGCAAATTGCGCAAAGCTTGCTGCTGACGCTGCCGATCAAGGCGGGCCTGCTCTGGATCTGCTGGATCGAGCCGCCGGCTCCTTACAGGCAGCGTGAGCGCCAGTCCGAGAAGCAGTACATTGATCACCAAGGCGAACAGGGAGAATAAGAGCAGTTCCTCTTTTCCACCCCAGCGATCAACTTGACCATTAGGACCAAAATGGAGCGGAATGCGCTCCGGTAGCGCCGGATAGCGCACGACAGTCAGCCCCCAGAGCAGCCCCAAGAGCAGCAGATCCAGTCCCAGCCACACAGGAGAGGGTCGTGCCTGCCGCTCGGGTAGACCCACCTCAACCGCGATGGCCTGGCGCAGACCGCTATACCAGCCTTCACGCTCCTTCACGCGCCGGAGCGTGCGATGCATGAGAGCATAGAGGCAACCAGCAATGACTACCGCTGCTATCACTACGAGGGGCATCAGCCAGAGCTGCCACTCCAGAGGTAGCAGCCAGGCCACTAGTAGCAAGGCCAGCAACTCAATCAGCCCCGCCAATAGCAGCGCGACACGATAGCGCCGCCGAAGCTGCGCAATCACCGGCTCGCCCAGACGCGTCGGCGGGATGCGCACGCCGAAGGCCAGTGTTGGAGAAGCCAGGTTCGGCCAGAGCCAACAGAGTATTTCGATTCCAACGAGCATGATGACATTGAAACAGGTATAGAGAGCTTGCATGGCATGCCTGTCCCTCTTTCTCGTTGTGCTATTGACGAGTCCGACCAGGATCAGTCAGAGTAGACAACACGCGCTGGCAGCGCGTCAGAATCTCCTCAGCGGGCAACCCCTGGGCAAGCGCCTCAGCGAGCAGTGTGCGTAGACGGGCTTCCCAGTCCTCAGCCAGTTTCCCTGTCGGCTGAACTACCGCCCCCGTCTTGCGCCGTACCTGAAGGAAGCCTTCACGCTCCAGCAGCTCGTAGGCCTTGTTGACCGTATGCAGGTTGATGCCGAAATCGGCAGCCAGTTGCCGAATCGATGGCAGCCCCGTTCCCGGCAGCAACTCGCCGCGGGCAATGCCTTCGACGATCTGATCGCGAATCTGCTGATAGATGGGCTTCTCACTTTCCGGTTCGATAAAGATCAGCATGGACAGCCCGCCTTGACTATTTGTTATAGTTATTATATAACAGATAGCACAAAGAAGCAAGTTCCCCGATAGCAAGGGGGCAAGGAAAGGAGAAACAGCTCCGTCATGGAAAAAAGCCAGCGCATAGGAATCATCGCGTACCTGCTGATCACATTTGCGGGGGCCTGGCTTTGTTGGGGTTTGAGCCAGCTTGCAGGCATAGCGGTCGGGAGCCCGCTCTTTCAAGGGGTGACCTTGTTAAGTGGCTTCATGCCAGCCATCGCGGCCCTGATCGTCCGACTCTGGATCACGCGCGAAGGGCTGAGCGATGCTGGCCTGTCGCTCTCGCTACGAGGAGGAAAGTGGCGCTACTATCTGTTTGCGCTTCTGCTGCCTCTCATCAACATGGGCCTGATTATCAGCGTTAGCCTGCTTTTTGGCATAGCCAGACCGGATCTCACGCTCCAGCATTTCCTCAAGCTTTCAGTGCCCACGGTTCACAGCGGGTCTCTGCCTCTGGCGCTCTGGCCCGTCGTGCTTTTGCAACTGCTCATCTTCGCCGTGTTAGTGACACCGATCCTCTGGGGCGAAGAATTCGGCTGGCGCAGCTATCTGCAGCTACGGCTATGTGCGAGGCGCCCGTTGCTGGCAGCAATCGTCACTGGCGTGATCTGGGGCTGCTGGCACCTGCCCCTGATCTTCATGGGCTACGAAGGCTACCCAAATCCCTGGTGGGGGTCGATGCTCTTCATCCTTTTTACGATTGGGCTCTCGATTATCTTCGGCTGGTTGCGTCTCAGGAGCGGTAGCATCTGGGCGAGTAGCCTGGCCCACGCAGCGACCAATGTCATTGGCGGGGATCTGAGCGCCATGCTCTTCGCTGGTGATCCACGCTTCTTCGTGGTCGCCTATCACGGAGTGCTTTCCATTCTCTTGCTGAGCTGTCTGGCAGGCTGGCTTATTCTGAGCGGTCGCCTTCAGATGAGCCTGCCAGCGAAAAGCGCCCTGGCCTGAATAACGGCTTGCGGGCCAAAGCCCCCACAGAGAAGGGGAGCCAGCCAGCGACACAGCCGACTGCCCTGGCCGGCTATGCTCGCTGCTGGCTCACTCCGCGTCTATCATTCAGTCAGCAGAAGGAGAGCAGCCTGCTGTCCTTCTCAGCCTTAGACGGCGGGAACCACATCACCACAGGCGATGATATCGCTATTGGCCTCGGGTGAGGCGCCGCTCGTCTGATAAAGGACCAGATACCAGCCGCTTGATGGGATAGACCTGATCCCCTTGACAGTCACGCTGGCGTCGGCTTCGCCACGCGCGTTGGCCTTGAGGGGCGGCAGATGGTAGAGCAATTGCCCCATGTTGCTGCAGCTACCAGCATGGAGCTGGAAATCATGGCTCGAATCGGGAGCCAGGCCACTTACGGAGACATGAATGGTTAGGGTGCGCTCCGCCAGCCGGAGCTGAGCCTGCCCCTTGACAGCCTGATTCGGGGCCACATCCTCCCCCAGGACAACACTCACTTGCTGTCGGCTTTTGGCAGAGGCCCCCGCCGGATTGCTGATGTCGCCACAGGAGATAGACTGCATCTGGTCCGCTGTAATGGCGGTCGGCCCATTGTGGACATTGATGTACCAGCCCGATACAGGGATGCCCTGGGTCTCACCTTTGAAGATGGCGGTGATGCTGGCCTGACCATGCTCGTCAGCCCGTAACATCGGTAGGGGATAGACGACCGGCCCCGCATGTTGGCAACTTCCTTTGTGAATATGGGCCGGATGGCTTGTCCCCGGCACCAGCCCTTGCATACTGACTTTGACGGTCAGGGTGTGATCTTGTGGCGTCCAGGTGAGTTGCGCTGTGCCTATCGGCATATGCTTGAGCACAACGCTGGCAAAGCTGGCTGCCACAGCCGTCTTGTTGGGCGCCGCTCCGCTGGAAGGGGTCGCCGCCCCACAGGCCGCTAATAGGCTGAGCAGGACCAGCCCTGCTAGTGCCCCAGCCCAGGACACAGCTCTTGGCTTAAGGACGCGCATCTTTTTGCTTCCTCCTTTCATGTATGGATATTTTTCAGTTACATGATGATATTCTGTTCTTTATCTACAATTAGATTATAAAGGTCTGTAAAATATAAAAATTGTTAGAAAACTAGGTATAGATAGAGATGTATTCTTCCATAAGAATCTATATGAACGGCTTGAATAGCCATCCCTTGACAGGGAGGGGCTTTGAGGCCTACAATTCTATCGTAATCCGATAGAATTGAGAGTAAGAACGGGACCACGCATGCCATCAGCAGCCAACCATCAGGATCAGCCCATCGACTACCGCGCTCTAGCAGAATTCCGCTACCAGATTCGGCGCTTCCTGCGCTTCAGCGAGCAGGTCGCGCGCGAAGCTGGTCTGGAGCCGCAGCATTACCAGCTTCTGCTAGCGCTGAAGGGTCTACCTGAGGGACGCAAGGCCACCATTACCGAGCTGGCGGAGCGCCTGCAGATTCAGCACCATAGCGCTGTTGAGCTGCTCAACCGACTGGCTGAGCGTGACCTTGTGCGGAAACAACGCGACACGCTCGATCAGCGTCAGGTGATCATCTCGCTCACTCCTCACGGAGAGCAGGTACTACACACCCTGGCCGCCTATCACCGAGCCGAGCTACAGATTGTTGGGCCGGCTTTGGTTGCCGCGTTGCAGGCTATTCTCCAAGACACACAGCAAGCCGCTGTGCCCCAAACACAGCAGGCCGAGCCTCACCCAGAACATAAGGATCAAGTGGATCAAGGGAATAATGAGATATGAATATTTTTGCTTTACAAAAATATCAAAAAGGGCAAAACAGTTCTCAACAGCAGGCTCTGCGGATGCAAAAGGGCAGCCGACTATGGAGGACTCTGCTACAGGCGCTGAGGGGAGAGGATGAAGATCAGAAGGGCGAACGTCTTGGCGACTTTACGACCACAGTGCGGGTCATCCCCATCTCCTTGCTGGCCATCGCCATCGGTGCCCTTGGGGCAGTTGTCGCCCTCGTCTTATTGCGCCTCATTGGCTTGTTTACCAATCTCTTCTTTTATCAGCGCTTCGATACCTCCCTGGTTTCGCCGGCAGGGAACCATCTCGGCCCTTTTGAGGTGCTGGTGCCGATCATTGGAGCTTTGATCATCGGCCTGATGGCGCGCTACGGTTCGGAGCGTATCCGTGGACACGGCATCCCTGAAGCTATTGAGGCGATTCTGATCAATGGTAGCCGCGTGCAACCGCGCGTTGCTTTTCTCAAGCCGCTCTCCTCGGCCATCTCGATCGGCTCTGGCGGTCCCTTTGGGGCAGAGGGTCCGATTATTATGACCGGAGGAGCGTTTGGCTCGATGATCGCTCAATTCTTCCATCTGAGCAGCGCTGAACGCAAGACGCTGCTCGTTGCTGGGGCGGCAGCAGGCATGTCGGCCACGTTCGCCTCACCTGTGGCGGCGGTGCTGCTTGCCGTAGAGCTGCTCCTCTTCGAGTGGAAGCCGCGTAGCATGATCCCCGTCGCGTTGGCCAGCGCGACAGCCGCCGTGCTGCGACGCTACCTGATCGGTATGGGACCGCTCTTTCCGGTGCCTCCCCACCCAGCGTTCATTGGTCCCCGAGCGATGCTCTGCTGCCTGGCTGTTGGTCTGCTTGCTGGTATCCTCTCGGCCTTGTTAACAAGCGCAGTCTATGCCTCAGAAGATGCCTTCCGTGCGTTGCCCATCCATTGGATGTGGTGGCCGGCCATCGGAGGTCTGGCCATCGGCCTGGGCGGGCTGATCTTTCCCCAGGCTCTGGGGGTAGGCTACGCTACCATCAGCGCTCTTTTGCAGGGCAATGTTCCCCTCACGATCATTGTGGGCGTCTTGTTGGTTAAGTCTACCATCTGGGCGATCTCGCTCGGCTCCGGTACCTCAGGCGGCGTGCTGGCTCCCCTTCTTCTGATGGGCGGCGCTCTAGGCGGACTGTTGACCCCTTTGCTTCCTGCTGAGGGACGCGGGTTTTGGCCTCTGGTAAGCATGGGGGCTATTCTCGGCGGAACAATGCGCTCTCCATTCACCGGCATTGTTTTTATGCTGGAATTGACCCACGATGTCAACGCTTTGCTCCCCCTTTTGATCGCCGTGACCTCAGCTCACGCCTTCACGGTTCTGGTGATGCGGCGCTCGATCTTGACGGAGAAGGTCAGCCGGCGCGGCTACCATCTGACTCGCGAGTACTCTATTGATCCATTGGAGATCATCTTTATCCGCGAGGTGATGCGCACCAGCATCGTGGCACTGCCCGCTTCGCTGCCGCAAAAGGAGCTGCTGCAATCGCTGCGGCGCGTCTCCCATCAGCACGGTCAGCGCCTTTATCCTTTGATCGACGAGCAAGAGCGCCTCGTTGGAGTGTTGACGCGCCGCGATCTGGAGCTGCTTTCCCGCGAGCACAAGGAGAGCGCCGAGCAACAGAATGGGCGTTTGCTTGTTGAGTCGATCCGCCGCCAGCCAGTGGTTTGCTATCCCGATGAGCCGCTTCGCTCCGTGGTCTATCGCATGGCTGAGACCGGGCTGACGCGTCTGCCGGTGGTGGAGCCTGCGACCGGACGCCTGGTTGGACTGGTCTCGCTGAGCGATCTCCTTAAGGCGCGCGTGCGTACCTTGATCGAGGAGCGAAGTCGCGAGCGCGTTCTGCGCATTCGCCTTCTCTTCCCTCTCGGGGCCCGCTTACAGGCTCTGCGTCTGCGCGACGAGCATCTCTCTGCACCTGATAGCGAGCACGGTGAGGGTCAGCAGACACGTCGCTGAACCCAAAAGCCCCGCTCGGTTTACACAAAAAGTGTACGAATAACGCCACCCCAGGCCAGGCGTCATCAACGAGATGGCTCCTTTTGTGGCTGGATCATAGCGCCCTGTCGCGCAAGGCTTATGATCCAGCCACAGCTACACTGGCCTGGTTGGAGCAAGGGACTGGGCGAGCAGCTATGCAAGACGGCGGAGAGATCGGGTCAGCATTTCTGCCCTTGCCGCTTCGCTAGAGTGAGCCTGTATTGCGCATGAGGCCACCGTCGATGACAAAGGTCGAGCCTGTGACATAGGCAGCCGCATCGGAGGCCAGGTAAACAGCCAGAGCGGCGACCTCCTCAGGCTGGCCCATGCGATGCAGCGGGATCTCCTCTAGCAGCGCTTGGTATTTCTGAGGATCGGCTTTGACATCAGCGTCGATCGGCGTATCGATAGCACCAGGGGCAATGTTGTTAACTGTAATCTGATAGGGGGCCAGCTCTAGACAGATGGTACGCATCAACATGCGCAGGCCACCTTTAGCACAGCAATAGGGTACATTGAGAGGCATAGGTAGATCCTCGTGAACAGAGGAAACATTGATAATGCGCCCCGCTGTTCCTTGCTTGATCATCTGGCGAGCCGCTGCCTGGGCGCAAAAAAAGGGGCCTTTGAGATCCACCGCCAGCACGTGATCGAACTCTTCCTCAGTCACCTCGACAAACGGATGATGGATCTCCATACCGGCGTTGTTGACCAGGATATCAAGGCGACCGTAATGCTCGACTGTTCGCTCTACAAGCGCTATGGCCTGCTGGTACTGGGCTATATCAGCCTGCAGCACAAGGACCTGTCCTTCTCCTTGTTCAATAAGCTGCTGCACCTCCCTCGCCTTCTCCGCAGCATGAGCATAGCTAATGGTCACTCGCGCCCCTTCGCTGGCGAAGCGCAGGGCCATAGCTCGTCCGATCCCGCTGTCACCCCCGGTGATCAGAGCGACCTTGTTGGCAAGCTGCATCTTCGGTTCCTCCTCCGCCTGAGCGGTTGATTGACGACTCCTGTTTTGGCTAACCAGCCACGCCAGACGCGTGCTCATAGAAAAACACGAGGCAGGCGGTCCTCTTGCTCCATCTCCCCTTGTCGCAGTTTCCTTCCGCATAGCCGGTGATAACAGGCTATGGTAGAGTCACGACGGCTCCCACTGACACGTGGAATCTTCGTGACAGTGGCAAGCCAGTATAGTAACTAGCGAGCATTGCCAGAGAGGCCACCGGCTCAGCAGACGAAAGAAGAGAGTCAGAGCAGAGCCTTTGAGGCGTCCCTAATAGGCAAGAGCACAAGAGCAAGGGAGGAAGAGAAAGCAGATATGGCAGAGAGCAATGTGATTGTCGGCGTTTTTGAAGATCCCCGCCAGGCGAGGCAGGCCTATGAGACCCTGCGCGCAGCAGGCTTTGGAGCTGACTATCTAGGTTTGGCCAATCCGCAGGAGATGCGCCGACCTCGCCTGGACCTGGCCTATCTCACGGAGGCTGGCGTGCCCGAGGAAGAGGCCCACTTTTATGAACAAGAATTTCGGGCAGGACACGCCCTTGTTACAGTGCGCGTCGCCGGTCTGCCTCCAGCTAGCGCCCAGAAGGCGGCGGAGCTGCTGCAAGGCTATGGGGCCTATGACGCCCACTCAGGGCCTGACCGGCGTGGACCATATGCTCCCAACATTCGTACAGAAGAGCCTTCACCTTTCTTTGATCTGACGTATCCTGAAGACTTGGCCTCATCATCCGGCGACCAATCCTTGCCCAACACCGAGGGAGAAAAGTCTGAGTAGCACCTGAGCAGCGTAGAAATGCGGCATCGCGCTTGCCTACGGGATGGAGAGGGCAGAAGCAGGCTGGCCGCTCGCCTCAACAGGGTTGTGTGCTTGTCTTCAACTGCCAAGCGCCGCCAACCCTCACTGGCTGCCGGGTGTGGCGACAGGTAGCCACACGCTAAAGGTGCTTCCTTCGCCAGGCACACTCTCGGCCCCGATGCGTCCGCCGAACTGCTCAACCAGCGTCTGGGCGATAGCCAGGCCAAGGCCTGTGCCTGGGCGCTGGCGAGCCCGGTCGGCTCGATAGAAGCGTTCGAAAATGTGAGGGAGGTCAGCGGGATCGATGCCGATCCCCGTATCACTGACGCGTAGCAGGGCTTCATTGCCAATGCGCTCCAGAGAAACGACTACCCGTCCTGGCTGCTGTTCACTTTCAGCCGGGGTATATTTCAGGGCATTATCAAGCAAAATGAGCATCAGACGTCTTAATTGCTCTTCCTCACCACGTACACGTACTGGCTCAATATGTCCGATCTCAAGTTTAAGAGGTGAATCCTCGGCTTGGAGACGAAGACGTAGCTGACGGATGAGATGCAGGACCACTCGATCTAGCTCAACGACTGGCGGAAGAGCGCGTCGGCCATTGCTGCCTGCGGCGATCTCCTCCTCGGCATTCCGGCGAGCGAAACTTGCATCGGCCCGTGCCAGTAGCAGGAGGTCATCGACCAGACGAGCAAGGCGCAGAGTTTCACTATGGGCATCGCAGAGCATCGTTCGTCGTTCCTCGGGCGGCAACTCATCGATATGGCGCTGGAGAAAGGCCAGGTTGCCCTGAATGGTGGTGAGCGGGGCGCGCAGCTCGTGTGAGGCATCAGCGATGAAGCGGCGCTGAGCACGAACAGCGTGTTCCAGGTCGCTGAGCATAGCGTTGAAAGAATCGATCACCAGCCCGATTTCGTCGTGACGACGCGGGCGTGGAACGCGCAGGCTCAGATCACCAATGCGGGTACCGCGGGCTGTGGCTTCTTTGATAGCGCGCGCTGTTGCTACGACGTCTTCTAGCGGGCGCAGGATGTGACTGACAATGAACCAGCCACCTGCCAGGGCCCCGATGAGAATAACAGCACTGGCAACCACAAGCAGTGTCTTGAGCAGGAGCAGAATATTGTCGACGTCGTTAAAGGATTTCGCCACCAGCAGCAGACCGACGAGCGGACCCTGACAGGCGGGAACTGCTGTGGCGCTGACCTCAGCCGGCAGTGTGTTTGCTGTTTTGGGCTGGCAGATCGGGAGTACACCGACGTAGAGGCGGTCGCCATTGACTTCAGTGGTATACCAGGCCTCCTGGCGACGCAGAGCGGCATTCCAAGCCGCACCATTCCGCGGTAACATACTGAGCTGGCTGCCATTCGAGGAGTACACTACCTGACCATCAGGGGTCAAGAGGGCAAATACAATCGGGGTACGATAGAGATCAATATCATGCAGATCAGGATTAAGAGGCAAATAGGGCGGGTTGGGCTGGAGCTGTCGCTCGACGTCGAGCAAGGCGGCGTGGCCAACGACGCGGGTATTAGTGATCACGCTCTGGTTGAGTGCATTACTTGCCAGGAGGAAAATCAAGGTGCCAAAGGCCACGAGCGTGATCGTTAGCAGTAGGCCATACCAGAAGACCAGGCGCAGGCGCAGCGTGTGAGGCATTGCCCGCAAGCGGGCAGTCGCCCGAGCAGCACCAATTTCACCCATACATCTTTTCCATTTCCTCGTAGTCCAATGGCTGCGGCGGAGATTCGGGCCATCGCTTCTCTTCCCCTATGCAGGTGAGGGCGCCTCACAGCTGCAAGCCCTAACCAGAGTTGCTGCTGAGTCAGAGCCTGCTTCTCTATCCGCTGCTCCCGCCAGGGGAGGCAAGCCGTGAGCCAGAGACACTTACTCCTTGAGTACATAGCCGATGCCACGCACCGTGTGGATCAGTCGCGGTTCGCCGCCAGCCTCCAATTTCGAGCGTAGGTAGCCGATATAGACTTCCAGCACGTTTGAAGAACCTTCAAAATCGAGCCCCCAGACCCGTTCCATGATGAGGTCGCGGGTGAGCACTTGCCGGGGACGGCGTAGGAAGAGTGCCAGTAGCTCATATTCAGTGGGAGACAGCTCGATCTCGCGTTGCCCGCGGTAGGCGAGCCGGGTGCCCGTATCGAGGGTCAGGTCGGCATAGCGCAGCACTTCACTACGCTCGATCTGACTACGACGTAAGAGAGCCATCACACGTGCCAATAGCTCTTCGGGAGCAAAGGGCTTGACTAGATAATCATCCGCCCCCATCTCAAAGCCCTTCACCCGATCAGGAACGGCATCTCGAGCGGTCAGCATTAATACAGGCATGGTATCACCGGCCGCGCGCAGGCGACGGACTACTTCTAGCCCATCGATACCGGGGAGCATAATATCGAGGATCATCAGATCAGGTGGGTGCTCCAGGCTACGCATGAGGGCCTCATCGCCAGTAGCAGCTATGGCCACGCTGTAGCCTTCGTAGGCTAGAATCCTGCGCAGGAGATTGGTAATACGTGGATCATCGTCAACAACCAGAATATGCGCCTTCATAAACCTCTCTCCGAGTGACTGGTGTGCCGCCCTGGCTCGCAATGGCTGGTCGACTAACCAGTCACTGTACCAAGCCAGCGCCTTACCAGGATCTACTGAGTTATCGAGAGGGAGAGAGGGAGAACCCAACGAGCTGACAGTGAGCGCACCCTTCTGCCTCTTTCCCCAGACTCAGTATGCCAGTCTCCAATGAATGAATCCTGAGAATAAGCTGAGAGAGAGCTGAGAGTGCCTGGCTTTTTATTATAGCGCAGATCCAGTGCGAGGGGGAGCAGGGAAAGCAACCGCCAAGGTGAAGCAGATCCTGATTTGTCGGCCAAGGGGCCGTAGGTTACGAAGGCGGGCCAACGCAGAGTAAGGTCAGACGGATTGGCCAGATGAAAAATCTCGCCTCAAAGGGGCAGTCGGACCGGTCGGCTCTCGTCGGTTAGTTAGTAAGAGAGTAGTCACGGAAGAATTCAGGCTAGGATTTCAGTACAGTAAAGACGGATGCCAGCAGTCCTAGCAGACATATAAATAAAAGCATAGCAGAGGAGAACGCAGTAATAGACTCGTTCGATATGCATTACTCCTTTCCGCTCAAGCTCAAGCACTCAGGTCGGCATCTTGACGATCCTCATGACAAGAGGACCGGGCCTTCCGGGTATCGTTCATGCAAACAACAGCGCCCTGTTGTTTCCAGTCTCTTCAGTGAGAAAACGCCCCGGAGTATTTTTTATGGTATATAAATGAGGCTGACCTCCATAAAAATCAGAGTTTTTGCTTTTTCAGCAGCAACAAAGGGAGAGTGACCTCGGGAGATGAGAGCTTAGTCCGAGAGATCCCTGCTGAGAGCAATGACCGTTTATAACCACTCCTTTGCTTTTGCTTTGGGGAAATATATAGTGAGGGCAGCAGCTGAGATTACTCATACTCCAGGTATTTGCTCGAAAAGATAAAATACAACAGGCTGAACTGCTTGTACTTCTGAGTATGTTCCTGATATATGTATCAAAGAAGCAGCTGTCTTCTGTCACCACACTCTACCTCCGACATAGCCATACTCATGGACAGAAATAAACGAAGGAACTCCCGTTACCCGAGGCTAGGGGTGGTCTAATCGACGATTGCAAAGAAGAGAAGAAAGGAGCAGATCGATGGTTACCATGATCTCCCTGATCGGTGAACAGCCATTACCTAATTTTCTGGCGATTCTACATTATCAGCCTAATCAAGTCCTCTGCTTGTACTCAAAGATAACGAAGGGGCATTTTGATAGACTCCAAAGCACTGTCCAAAATCATCAGCACCTGTCTGTCTCCATCAGAGGTATCGATGTAGATCCATATAATATGGTCAATATCATAGATAACCTCAAAAGAGAGCTGTATCAACAAAAACTGGTCAGTCAAGATCTTATCTTTAACCTAACGGGGGGAACCAAAATTATGTCGCTGGCCGCCTACCAGGTGGCCCAGGAATGGAAGGCTCCTATGCTTTACCTCCAGAGCGAACAGAAGCAAGCCACGATTATGCTCTATCAGTGGAAGGATAACGAGCCTCAGCAGATAGATCAGCAAGAAATTTATTCAGAGCATCTCACATTAAAAGATATATTAGATTTACACCTTGGGACAGGCGCCTGGTATCAAAATACAAAAAAACGCAGTGACGCAGGGGCCCGTTTTGAGCAGACACTGGCTGATCTCTTGAGAGCCGACGGCTACGAAATCCTCCAAAACGTTCGCTCTTCCGACGGGCAGGAGGAAATTGATATCGTAGTGCGCTTTCAGAACCGCTACGGTGCAATCGAAGCAAAATGCAAACGCTCTACACCTCATAATATCGAAGCGATCAAGCAGCTCGTCACCAGTACCAAGCAGCTCGGTAGCTATGTACAGCGCTTCTACATCCTGACTGTCCCTTTGCCAAAGGAGCAGCGAGAACTAGTTGAGCGCCTCAAGATTCGGACGATTATACTAGAGTCCTACAAGGATGGACAGTTGGCTACAGAAGATCGTCAGAAATTCCTCAGCGATATTGCTCAAGTGCTACGCTGAGGCTGGGGTAGCATTTACTCCCTATTGTACTCTTCTATCTCGATAGAGATGGGACGACACAAGCCCTTGATGGAGGAGTGACCATCGTGATTATTTTAAACTTTGCTCACCCGCTGACAGAAGAGCAGCAGCGTCAGATCGCAGAGCATCTTATTGAGCCGATCAACGAGATCCGTTTTATTCCCGTCCGCATTGACGAGACAAAGGAGCTTGCCCCTCAGATAGTTTCGATCGCAGACCGAGCCAATCTGACTTCAGAAGAGTGGCAGACGCTCCCTATCCTGATCAATCCTCCGGGCTATTCCCCAGTGGCTGCAGCCCTTCTAGCTGAACTTCACGGGCGGATGGGTCACTTTCCCTCAATCATTCGTCTGCGCCCCCGCCATCACGGAGCCACCGACTATGAAGTAGCAGAAATTCTCAACCTTCAACGACTACGTGATCATGCGCGCCAGCGTCGCTTGTCCACGAGTCACTAGGCTTTTGACGATCCTTTTGATCTCAAGATCATACGAGCAAGGAGAGCATTGCATTCAAAGAATCCGGTCTCTCTCGCCGACTCAACTTGCACACTCATACACAATGTGATGTTAGCATGCCCATCCTTTCCTGCCTGTAGGGTATACTCTTTAAAGAGAGGTCGAACTTGCTTCCTATTCTAGTGTTAGCGACCGCCTGCCTTGCCGGCCTGGTGGAGTCGACAGGCGGCGACTGTCTCAGCAGCGCTGCACACCAACCTGAATGGAGAGGGCAGCTCACATGAACGAAGGCACATCAGAATCAGGCCAGTATCCTCAACCACAAGATCATCACTATCGCAGCGTCCGACGTATTTACCGTCCACCGGCGATCGAAAATAAGACGGTGACCTGCAGCACCTGCGGAGCCATCTTTGCACCCTCGCACTTGCACCCAGAGCTACGCCTGGCCAGCCCAGCCGTGCTTGAGGCGGCCCTGATGAGCATGTCTCACTTCTGTTTCCGCTGCCGCCGCGCTGCCTGCCCGGAATGCTGGGACTATGTGCACCGTATTTGCGGAGCTTGCGTCTCTGAGCTTGGCCTGCCTTTCCGCCGTGAGGTGCCTCCTCTGGAAGGTGCCCTCTTCGCTCCCACCCCGTCAGCACCTGCTTCTACCTCCATCTCCACATCACCCTCCGCGTGCACCTGCCAAGTCAGTAACTTGGACCCATCTCCCAATCCGCTGCTCACCTGCGTCCAGGCCGGTCGCTTTCGCGCTCTCAGCTCCCCTTCTTCGTTCATCGCAGCTATTGAAACGGTCGAAATGCAGAGCGTGCTCCTTCCACCAAGTTCAAGCCCAAGCACGCCTGCAACGCATCCTTCTCCCGCTATCACCCCAGCAAATAGCGGAGCGCCCTCCCCCAGCGCCGCCCCCCCCCTCTTACCCGCTTCGCCTTCACCAGCTCCCCCAACCATCCAGCAACTAGCAGCCGCTTCTAGCGCCTCCTCACCGTCACAAGCTGCCTCTCAGGCCAAGCAGAGTCCCGACCAAACCCCGTCCGGCCCTGCCGCGGCTGCCAAAGAAGCCCACCAACCAGGCACGAGAGCTATCCCTCTCTGGCTCTCTCTGCCCTTGCTAACTCTCCTCACCCTCGCACTGGCAGCAATCCTTTTCGCCGAACTCTCACCATCTTTTAATGCCCTGCTGCTGAGAGCAATCCACATAGATATCCGTGAGGCTATTAATCTCTTCCTCCAGTGGGTACAATGGTTTCATTAAACGGGAAACCGCCAGCACCAGCCAAAGAGGGAGAGCGCAAGCCCAATCTCTCTTTCTTCCTCTCACCTCGCTGGTCGGTTTCTTACCAAGGTGCGCTATTGTTGTTATATATAGATATATGTGTACGAGAGGACCATGAGCAAATGGGACAGTGCATCCTCGTCGATGGTTACAACGTGATCCGACGCAATCCTCAGTTTCGCGCCGCTTTGAGCCGGAGCCTAGAAAGCGCCCGCGAGCAGCTCATTACTCAACTTGTCCATCGCTATCGTCATACCCCCTACCACGTTACAGTCGTCTTTGATGGCACAGGCAAGTATGAGCAACACCTCTATGAGCGCCGCATCCATATCATTTACTCGCGGCATGGCGAAAAGGCTGACCAAGTCATTGCTCGCTTGGCCCGCGAGGCTCGCGCCTCCGGACATGAAGTCCAGCTTTTCAGCGACGATAGCGAAGTGCGTCAGTCAGTCACTCGGCAGGGTGGCCTGGCCACTTCCACACAAGGTCTGGCTGCAACCTTGAATGCCCCTCCACGCCAACTGGCCCAGCGCTTCGCTCATCAGATACGTATGCGCGCCCTTTATGGACTTGATCCCGCCTTCAAGCTAGAAGACTACGAGGACGCGCCCGCTCTTTCCAAACAGCATCTATCTCAGCATCGCCGGCGACGAGGCGCGCAGAAAAAAAGAAAACGCTACTGAAGCAGTCTCCTGTCTGCCTTGTCGGCCTCAATGGCGAGACAGCCCGGCTGCTTCAGTAGCACCAGGGTCCATTCTACCCCGGCCAAGCTTTCCCAGCACGGCAACCGCCACAATCCGGTTAGCTGACTGACTGGCTGCTCTGTCAGCTCACCTCTGCGGCAGACAAGCCAAGGTCAGACCGTACTTCTAGCAGGTCATGATACCACGGCTCGCTTGCTGGACTAACGCGACGTCTCAGGGACACGCTCACATGCCTCGTTTTTTGCAGCTTTTCCCACTAGAGTCGCTTCGCGCCGCACCGGTGGCGGCAGTTGCGGCTTGCGACCAAAACGGGTGCGCAGCACAAAGAGAAAGCCCTCCAGGATAATGGCTTTCGACATCTTTGATTGGCCTACACGCCGATCTTCAAAGACAATCGGCGTCTCAACGATGCGAAAACCCTGACGCCAGACCCGATAGACTAGCTCAACCTGGAAGGCATAGCCCCGCGAGCGAATCGAGTCGAGATCGATGCTTTCGAGAACCTCCCGCCGGTAACAGCGATAGCCGGCAGTACAGTCGTGTACCGGCAGAGCTAGCAGGGTACGGGCGAAAATATTGCCACCACCGCTGATCAAGCGCCGCAAGAAGGGCCAATTAGGCGTAGCCCCCCCCTTGATGTAGCGAGAGCCTATGACGAGATCGGCCTCTTCGATCAGGCGCAGAAAATCAGGCAAATAGCGCGGATCATGTGAAAAATCCGCGTCCATCTCGAAAGCGGCATCGTAACCCTGCTCCAGGGCATACTTGAAGCCAGCGATGTAGGCAGTGCCCAGGCCAAGTTTCCCTGGACGATGCATGACATGCACCCGCGCATCCTCTCTGGCCAGCTCCTCGGCTAGCTCTCCCGTGCCATCTGGCGAATGATCATCCACAATGAGCACGTCTGTCGTCGGCGCATAGCGAAAGATCTCCCTGAGAAGGGGGCGCAGGTTCTCTTTTTCGTTGTAGGTAGGAATGATGATCAGGGTTTTCATCATGGGTCGCTCACTCTCCGTTGCTTAGAGGTGCCGATGCTCGGGATAGTCTGTAGCTTCCATCGGCTTCAGACTGCTCTGTCCCCGAATCCACAATTGTTGAGAAATACATCTTTCCTTCCTCATAAGGCTCAGGCGCAAAAAGTTTTTTATATTGAGTAAGACGCAAGAAAAGAAATGCGATAACACCGAGCGCCAGGCCAAACCACAGTGTACAGAAACGAATCAAGAGTGTTGCGGCACCACCAATTACAGCGGAAGGGGAGACTAATAGGCGAATCAGCCCGAGCAAGCTACCATCGGCAGTACCTAGTCCTCCTGGTAGACCAGAGGCCGACCCCACCAGTGAAGAGACCGCCAAAATAAAGGTGGCCTTGAGCAAGAGGTCAGGCGAGGCTAGCACCCCCAGGCCGAGAAAGACAAAATAGAGCGCCAGGCACTCCCCTGACCAGGAGAGAAAGCCGATAGCGATCGCCAGCAGGAGAGGGCGCCAGCGCAACAACGTATAGGCACTCTCATAGAAAGCACGCAGGGGCTGCGCCAGACGCGAGAGCACAGGAAGCCGCTCGCCGGCAGCAAGTACCCTTAATGAAAGCGAGCGGTGCTGGATCAGCAAAATAACGGCTAAGCCCACCACAAGAAGGATGAGTAAGATTTCCCAGCCAAAGCGGTAGAAAACCAGCCCCGTAGCTGCCAACAAGAGCATCGCCAGCCCATCTGAGAGGCGCTCGGCCATAATGATCGGAGCCGTCCGGCTGATCGGTTCTCCCGTCGAACGCTTGAGGAGATATGATTTCAGTAGCTCCCCCACCTTCCCCGGCGTAATAGCCATCGACAAGCCCGAGAGGAAGATGAGAAAACTAGTCAGACGCGGCAGACGAATTTGCAAACGTTGGAGGTAATATTGCCACTTGAAAAAGCGGAAGCAATAATTAAAGAGCGTCAGTGAGAGAATCAAAGGCAGGAAGGACCAGCGGAAACTCGCAAGCGCCACCAGCATGCGTGGAAAGTCTGCATAGAGACCAATAGCCACGAGGACAACAAAGGCCAGCGCCAGCGAAAACGCTATGCCCGTGCGCACAGTCCGAAACCGGCTCGCAGTCATCATAGGCCGATGATCCTCCTCAAGCGATTACTAAGACGGGAGCACATAGAGCACCACAAAGATCACGGCAGCACAGAGAACAACCGTCGCCAGAGTGTGACGGTCACGCAACAGTACTTCCTCGGGGCTGCCCCCTTCCATGCGCATATAGACCAGGTACAAATAACGGAAAAGCCCATAAAGCACTAGAGGAATGGTCACCATGAGATGATGGTCCCCCGTCGGCCCCTGAAAGGTATAAAGACTGTAGGCCATGACCGTCGCTGCAGCGGTAATCGTGATCATCTGGTCCAACAGGGGAAGATTGTACTCCTTCAGGATCTGTCGATGAGTACTGGCCTCGCCTTGCAGTAACACCAGCTCGTGCCGCCGTTTGTTGAGAGCCAGAAAGAGCGAGAGCAAAATAGTGACAAGGTAGAGCCAGGGGGAAATCACCACCGAGATTACAACAGCTCCCGCCAAAATACGCAATAGGAAACCGCTGGCGATAATGAAAACGTCTAATAGAACGACGTGCTTAAGCCGCACACTGTAGAGAACCATCAGGACTACATAGGTCGCTAGTACAAGAGCAAAGAGCAGATCGCCCCCACCCAAGGAGCTGTAAGGCAGATGCTGACCACCCAGCGGAATAGCGAAAATAGCCAGGGTGAGCAGCGCCGCCCCGCCCAGGAGACAGCCCATTGCCACCACAGCCCATGAGATCGGCAAACGGCCCGAGGCCAGAGGTCGATTACGTTTGCGGGGATGACGCCGGTCGTTCTCCAGATCAAGCAGATCGTTCAACAAATAGATAAAACTAGAAACAAGGCAGAATGCTATAAAAGCTAGTAAAGTGTGGATCAGCGGGGCAACTTCCAAGAGACGTTTGGCAAAGAGAATGCCAACAAAGACAGCCAGATTCTTGGTCCATTGGCGCGGACGCAGGGCCTGGAACATTGCCCCAAGGCGGGCTTTGAAGGTCATGGTCCCTCCCATCGCCGCTACCTTCCTCCCCACTTCGCCGCTGACCAAAGTCATGCTTTGCTCGACCGGCTGCGATTGCTCCTTTTGATCGGTCAACGCTTCGTTCAATGGTCAAACGCTCCCTTCGCTGCCTTCAAACTGCACAATCCTTCAACAAGCAAGAGTCTTGCAGGGCGACTACCCTGACCTTTGTGTGAAGACGAGCAGCGAGGAAAGGGAGTAACAGATCTGGCCGGAAGTCCGGCTTCGACCTCGGCCCCGTCCTGCGCCCGTCTCCCGATCAGCACCCGGCCCACAAAAAGGCTCTCCCCCATTAGCTCCTGCAGGCAGGGCGAGTCAATGTCAGCCATGACTGCCGACGAAAGGAGCGGTCTCAGACC
Organism: Thermogemmatispora sp.; assembly: GCF_042408735.1. GTDB lineage: Bacteria > Chloroflexota > Ktedonobacteria > Ktedonobacterales > Ktedonobacteraceae > Thermogemmatispora. Next base: position 109,873 of record NZ_JBHOQV010000094.1, on the reverse strand, counting down.
AAAGCGGACATCGGATGACCGGCAACTTGCCAGGCCAGGCGGCCAGCGCGCTGCGCTCTGCTAGCTAATAAATGCGCTCCTTCAGCTCCGCTGGGCGTCGGAGCGTGATTCGATGATGGTCGGTCGAGATGTAGCCCTTGCCGGAGAAAAAGCCTAGCACCTTGTTGACGCTCTCACGGGAGGCTCCCACCATCGAGGCCAGATCCTGCTGGGTCAGCCGGATGTCAATCCGTATCCCGTCCTCCGTGGGCACCCCATGCAGCTCGGCCAGCTCCAACAGTTTCTTGGCCACTCGCCCATAGACGTCAAGGAAGATGAGGTCCTCGATCATCTTGTCGGTGTTGCGCAGCCTCCGCGAGAGGGCTTCCAGCATATGAATGGCGATCCGCGGATTCTTGAGCAGAACACGGTGAAAGTCATCGCGCAGCAGCGTATAGCACTCAACACGCTCCATCGCTACAGCATCCGCTGAGCGCGGCAGGCCATCAAGCAAGGCGAACTCCCCAAAATACTCGCCTTTGCCAAAGATCACCAGGGCAATCTCCTGGCCATCTGGACTGTTGATGACTATCTTGACTTTCCCTTCCTTGATGATGTAGAGTACCTGGCCCGGATCATCACGGTGAAAGATGACTTCGCCAGGGCGAAAGGTCCGCTTTTTGGCGACCGCCATTAATTCACGGAGGTCCTCGTCGGGGAGTTCAGCAAAGCTCGATACTTGCTTTAAATAAAGCATTTCATCTGTCGACATAGACTAGTCCCCTCCTGGCCGCAGGCAGCGGGCGGAACAGGCAACGGCCATCCTCAAATGAGCAAGCAAGTAGTCGCGCGCGTCAAGAGCGAGTGAGTCAGCCAGCCAGCCAGCTCTGCCCTCCCAGCACCGGTACAGGAGCTGCCCCCCTTTCCCTCCAACCAGGCGACCGGTGCACCAGCCAGCCGGCCGGACAGGCAGACAGACAGACAGGTCAACGAGGCAAGCTCGGCTGGATTCCTCGCGGCCATGATAACATACTGTCTTTTGCCACGCAATGTTAGAATATGGCCCCCCTTCCTCAGCGCCCCTCGCTCGCAGGGCTTCCTCTCACCTATCTCCCTCTCAGACCCGGCCAGCCAGGCGCCCCTTCCCTGGCTCAGGGCAGAACATAGCCAGAGCCAGCTTCCCTGTGCTATAATACTTAGTGCACAAGTCGGAATTAAGTGCGAGAGCCACTTTCCGAAACCGACATGGGCATCAGAGAGAAAGACCAACGCTGGCCTGCCTCTGTCCACCTGGAGTGGGCAGGTCGGCGAGAGGACGGGGTATCAGCTGATATGGCGGAGCTTATTACTGCCGATATGGTTATTCATGATGTGGTAACCAGGCACCCGGAGACCGTGAAGGTCTTCCACGGGTACGGGTTGCCCTGTACGGCCTGCGCGGTCGGGTCCCGTGAGAGCATCGCTGGGGGGGCGCGCACCCACCGTCTGCCACCAGAGAAGCTGGACTTATTGCTCAAGGACCTCAATGCGGCCATCAAGGGCGAACCGATCTCGGTCGCTCCCAAAAAGGCGCCCGTTGGCCGGGGCATTCCTCTGACAATGGCTTCTGGTCCGGGGCGCAAGATCAAGCATGTGATCGCCGTCATGAGCGGCAAAGGGGGTGTTGGGAAATCGCTGGTGACTGGGCTGTTGGCGGTATCTTTGCGGCGTCAGGGCCATCGCGTTGGTGTGCTTGATGCCGACATCACCGGGCCTAGCATGGCGCGTATGTTCGGCTTGAGCGCCAAGCCAACGATGCTGGCCGACAACCGCATTCGTCCTGTTGAGAGCCGTGGCGGCATCAAGGTCATTTCAATGAACATGTTCCTGGGGGAGGAGAGCGATCCGGTCATCTGGCGCGGGCCAATGGTAGCCAAGGCGATCCAGCAATTTTATAGCGACGTCGACTGGGATGTGCTTGACTTCCTGCTGGTAGACCTGCCGCCCGGCACCTCGGATGCTCCCTTGACAGTCATGCAGGCCGTGGTCCCCGATGGGGTAGTTATCGTCTCTTCGCCTCAGTTGCTGGCCACGATGGTGGTCAAAAAGTGCATTAACATGGTTCGGCACCTGAAGGGCACGATCATCGGCGTGGTCGAGAATATGGCCTACTTTGAGACGCCCTCGGGTGAACGCTACGAGATCTTCGGTCCCAGCCAGGGCGCCGAGCTGGTCGCCATCACCGGCGCGCCGCTGCTGGCACAACTGCCGATCGATCCCCAGGTCGCCGCCCTCTGCGACGCAGGTCGCATTGAAGAGTATGAGTCGTCGGCCTATCAACTGCTGGCCGAGAACTTCTTGAATACGCTCAAGATCAAGCGCTAAGCCAGGCCCTGCTCAGCAGCTAGCAGCTTTACTTGTTGCGCGCCTGCCGATCGCCTTCCGGCGATCAGTTGGTGAGCCAGGCCTCCTCTGCTCCACGCCTGTGACGCTTCCGCTGGGCCCGCAGTCTCCAGTCAGGGGAGCAGGGGACAAGGAGGGGAGACAGCCGGGCCCAGCGGGCGCAGGAGCGGCAAGCTCAGCAGGCAAGGATGCCAGAGGCTGTGCTCCCTCACCAGAAGAGCCTGCCTGACAGTCCCCTTTCTTCTGAGCTGAGCTGGTTCTCTTGCCACACCGGGCTAAGCCGAGGCTCTCCGGCTGCGCAGCCCAGGGCAGCAGCGCAGCGCAGCCAGGGAGGGGTCCTAAATGCGACGTGGGAAGGAACCGAGGACCTTGCAAAAGGTCGTGTGCTGGGCCAGGTCCGCCAGGGCGCTGCGCACAGGCGGATCATCGCGATGTCCCTCGAAGTCTAGATAGAAGACGTACTCCCAGACACGCTGACGCGAGGGACGCGACTCGAGCTTGAGAAGGTTGATACCCCGCTCGGCAAGGACTCCCAGGCAGCGATAAAGCGCTCCCGGCTGGTGCGGCGTCGCCATGACGATCATGGTCTTGGCAGGCCCCTCTCGCCGCGGCACCGGATCGCGCCCAAGAGCGATGAAGCGCGTGTGGTTGTCCTTGATGGTTTGAATCCCTTCGGCCAGAATCTGCAGACCATACAGCTCGGCGGCCGCGGCCCCGGCAACAGCCGCCACTCCTTGCAGATTCTGCTCGCGGATCATCTTGGCGCTGCCGGCAGTATCGTAGCTGGCAACGACTTCCACCCCCAGCTCGCGTAGAAAAGCCTCGCTTTGGGCCAGGGCCTGGGGATGAGAGATCACGCGCCTGATATCGCTGAGCTGCTGGCCAGGCAGACAGAGCAGGCAGTGGTTGACCGGCAGGCTGATCTCTCCAATAACGAAGAGGTCATGCTGGCGCAGGAGATCATAGACTTCATTGATGCTGCCAGCCTGCGAATTTTCTACGGGAACCAGACCATAGTCGACGGCCCCCGAGGCCACGGCGTGAAAGACGTCCGCGAAGCTGCGGTAGGGCTGTGGCTCGCTGGCCGGGCCAAAGTAAGCCCGAACGGCTTCATCTCCAAAGGCGCCGCGCTCCCCCTGAAAAGCCACACGAACAGCTCCCTCTCTGCCGCCGGCCTCCACCGATCTTTGCTGACCTTCTTCCACAATCGCCCCTGCTGCCGGCGGAGGGGCTGGCTCCTCCAATGGTGAACGGTCCTGCTGATGCCCTAGCGATTGTACCATTTAACGATATCTGCTCCTCACATCGATAGTTGGTCTTGATTGTCCCAAGTCCCGTTTCGACTGTCAAGAGGAAAGCTTGCTGCCGAACTGGCCAGCCTCGGCCAGCAAGTCCCAGGAGACAAGAGAACAGCTTGCTCCCTCACTCGGACAGGCTCTCTTCTGTCCAGAGCAGCGCGGGAGCTTCTCTGCCAGGCGGCCACGGCCTCCCTCCCTTCTCCCTCGCCCCTGTCCTGGTCCTGACGCTGCTCTATTCAGGGAAAAAGACGCGCTCGTTGGTGACCGGATGAATAAGATGGTCAAAGGCCATCCAGAAGCTTTTGGTGTGCCGGTAGAAGAGCAGAGGGAAGATGACAGGCATGGTCATGCCCCAGATGAGGAGTGGGACAAAGGGGACGCTGGTGTTAACCGCCAGCGGGATGGTGATCGCCGTAATGAGTAGCTCGCTCAGCACCAGGTTGACGGCCATAGCCCCGGTATAGTAGCCCGGCTCCCGCTCGTACTCGAAATTGCAGGCAGGACAACGCTCGTAGGTCTTGAAGAATCCGCAGTAGAGCTTGCCCTCACCACAAACGGGACAGCGCAGCAATAAGGCTCGGATGAATAGTACTCGTGCTCGTTTCCATGTCATTGGCTCAACACCTTCTCAGGCGAAGAGGCGCACTCACAGCCGCCGCTACCTTGCTCCGCCACCTCGGAGGGGAAAGGCCAGAACTGCTCGCCTGAGCTGAGCAGGGGCGGACGGGAGCGCCAGCGAGCCGCACCCGGCAGAGTCAGCAGAGAGGAAAACCACCCGCCGGCGAGCAGATCCCCGCTTGAACCGAGCAGGCCCAACCCACTCCGCTCAGCCTGCCCCATGCCGGCCCAAGCTGAGGGCCAGACGAGCTGTTCGCTCTGAGTGCGTGCGCTCCCCGCCGCCAGTACTCCTACTGCTGAATGGTGTAGTGACTCTTGTGGTAGTACACCATTCCCTTGCCGATCACCTTCACCGGCTGCAGCTCCTTGAGCATGATCGGCTCACCGCACTTGGCACAAATGCGGCTGGTCAGATGGTTGATCTCTTCACGATTCGCCAACGAGGCGCGCGCCGTCTTGGACAGCTCACCTTTGCGTGGCATGGTCTCTAACCCCCTTTCATCTCATGATGGCTGACCGATCTACTGTATCAGCAGTCATAGCTTGCCTGCTGTTCGGTTTCTGAACACGGACGCCCGTTTGCCTGCCCGCCAGCTCCATCTCGCCCACCCTGGCACGGCATCGCTCCCCGCGGGCAGAATGCTTTCCGGCACAGAAGAAAAGGGCAATTGACCCTCCTCCTGCCTTCGCTACAGTATACCATAGGACGATGCGGGCTGTCTAATGAGTCATCGCTGGGGGGAGGCCAGGTCATTGGCTCCCGCTCCGCTGTGCAGGGCGGTAAGGGCCTGACAGACGAGGTCTGCAGCCTGCTCGAAGGAGAAGAGGCCGGTATTGATAAGCAAGTGGTAGAGGCCCGGCTGTTGGCCGTCGCTGCCATAGTAGCGGCGCAGATAGGCGCCATAGTCATAGTCACGCTGCTCGATCAGCTCGCGCGCCCGACGCTGGTCAACCCGTAAGGCGTTCATGACGCGCTCCAGGCGCTGCGCCAGGGGAGCAAAGATGGCCACGTGAAGGGTACGCGGGGCGTGCTGCAGCAGAAATTGTGAGCCGCGTCCGACAATGACGACGTTCCCTTGCGTGGCCATCTCCAAAATGACCTTTTGGGTCAGATGGAGATAGGCGACCTCGTCGCGTTGCTGCAAGGAACGACCGGTCTGGCCAAGTAAACCGGCATAGTTGAGGGTGAACGGTTGGCTGGCGCGCACGGCCTCCAGGATCTGGGCAGCAACGCCGGCTGTATACTCATCGAGACGCCTGGCCTCGCGCATGTCCACGCCCAGTCGACGGGCTACCTCGGTAATAATCTGACGATCTAGATAGCGCAGCCCTGTCCGACGGGCCACCAGACGCCCCACCTCGCTGCCTCCGCTACCAAGCTGACGGGTAATGGTAATTACCACCGTTCCCTGTGGCGGTATCCCCGATGGCAGTTCCGCGCTCCAGGCCCGTTCCTCCAGAAGACGTGTGGCACCACCTTTCTCGGCCGCACCCGCAGAGCGCTTGCTTTCTTCTTCCGCCGCTCGTATGCCGAGCGACTCCTCGTTTTCACCGCTCATGTTCTGGCTCCTCGGCTCCCTGGCCGCTCCGACTCACTGACCGCTGCTCCTCTCCTGAGCAGACATCTGCCGGTGGGCAGAGAGTACCAGCGCGAGCGTGGCGCGCCTGCGTTTCTCTGCCACCTCTCTTCTTGCTCTTCATGGTATACCGAGAAGAGCGATAGCTGCAAGCACTCCGCCCCACACGGCGTTTCCTCCACTCGCTATCCGCCCACAGGAGGCCGCCGGGTAGAAGCTGGCTTTGTCCAGGACAGCCGGCCCGCAGGGCCGATCTCCACCAGCCTGTCCCTCGCTGTGCTCGCTTGCCGAGGCCGGCTCTTTTCTTCTAAGATAGTAAATAAACAGCAAAGCGCAAGCATCTGTGCATCTGTGCTTCCTACATCTTACACATACTCTGTAGAATTTCTATTCCTTTGCCAGGAGACCCATGCGCACGCTCAACCTGCATCAGCTCGCAACCTTTCAGGTGGTCGCCAAGCATTGTAGCTTTGTTCGCGCTGCCGAGGAGCTGCACTTCAGTCAGCCTGCTGTCTCTGCTCAGATTCGCCAGCTCGAGGAGAGCCTGGGTGTCAAGCTTTTCGATCAGATCGGACGAAAAACTCATTTGACACAAGCGGGCGAGGAACTCTATCTCTACAGTCAGAAGATCTTCTCGGTCATCGATGAGGCGCTAGAGGTTATCGAGTCGCTGCGCAGCCCTCACTATGGGCGGCTCAGTGTAGCCGGGGACACCACCGTTGGCTCCTACGTCATTCCACGTCTGCTCGGGAAGTTTCATCAGATGTATCCCGAGGTAGAGATCACGTTAAACGTGCTGAATCGCGCTGCGGTCGTGGAGGCCCTGGCTAACAATCGGATCGACATCGCCGTAGTCGGGCGCGTTCCCGATGACATTCCGGTAGTGATCGAGCCTTTTGCCTTTAACGAGTTGGTCTTAGTGGCCGCTCCAACCCATCGCCTCGCCGGGCGCAGCAAGGTGCCCTTCGAGGAGGTGACGCGCGAGACCTTTTTGCTGCGCGAGGCTGGCTCGGGGACGCGCGCAGCCCTGGAGGGCCTGTTTCAGGAGGCCGGCGTTCCTCTGAAGGTAGCCATGCAGGTCGGCAATAATAGCGCTATCAAGCAGGGCGTGGCCGCCGGCCTGGGAATCGCTCTCATCTCGCGGGTCGCCATCGATATGGAGCTGGAGACGGGCCGCCTGGTCATCCTCGATGTTGAGGGCTTCCCGATTATTCGCCAGTGGCGCATCGTCCACCTGAAGGATAAGAATCTGTCCGCCACGGCGCGCGCCTTTAAGCTCTTCCTTTTGCAGCACGCCGATAAGCGGCTACGCAAGCAGGAACCTCCTCGCTCCTAGTGCCGACCACTCTCAGCCTGTCGGAGTGGACGGGCGTCCGCCTGGCCTGGCACAGGAGCAATTCTCGTGTTGCAATCGAGTGCAAGCAAGCAAGTAAAGGAGACCCAGCGATGGAGACGCCATTACGCGGCGATGAGGAGCGGCGTTTGCTGGTTGCCGAGGTCAGGCGCTTTGTGGAGCGCGCGGTGCTACCGGTTGCTCGGCAGCTAGAACATGAGGATCGCTATCCCAGCGAGCTGATTGAAGAGCTGCGCCGCCTCGGCCTGTTCGCCGCGACGATTCCTGAGAGCTATGGCGGCCTGGGACTGGACCTGCTGACCTACGTCCAGCTCATCGAGGAGCTGGCCCGCGGCTGGATGAGCCTGGCTGGGGTGGTTAATACGCACATCCTGGTCGCCGCCATGATCGCTCAGTATGGCACTGAAGAGCAGCGCCAGCGCTTTCTGCCAGCGCTGGCGGAGGGCAGGCGCCGGGGCGCCCTCTGTCTCTCGGAGGCGGAGGCCGGCAGCGATGTCCAGGCCATTCGCATGACGGCGCTGCGCGAGGGTGACGACTACGTGCTCACTGGGGCCAAGCTGTGGGTGACGAATGGGGTCCACGCCGGCATCTTGGCAGTCCTGGCGCGCACCGATCCTCAGGCTCAGCCGCCTTATCGCGGGATGAGCCTCTTTCTGGTCGAGAGGGAGAGGCCGGGCCTGCAGGTGGGTCGCACCTTTGACAAGCTGGGCTATAAGGGGGTGGATACCGCCGAGCTGGTCTTTGAGGGGGTGCGTGTACCAGCGGCCAACCTGCTCGGCGGCGTCGAGGGCCAGGGCTTCAAACAGGCTATGAGTGGCCTCGAGATCGGACGCCTCAATGTCGCTGCTCGAGCTGTGGGTCTGGCGCGCGCTGCCTTCGAGGAGGCGATTCGCTACGCCCAGCAGCGCCGTACCTTCGGTCGCCCTATCGCAGAACATCAGGCTATCCAGCTCAAGCTCGCCGATATGTATACGGAGATCACAGCCGCCCGGCTGCTGCTCCACGAGGCGGCTCGCAAGAAGGATGCTGGCGGACGCTGCGATCTCGAAACAGGGATGGCAAAGCTGTTCGCCACCGAGATGTGTCAGCGCGTGACCCTTGAGGCCCTGCGCATCCATGGCGGTTTCGGCTACGTTAAGGAGTTCAACGTTGAACGCTATTATCGCGATGCCCCCTTTATGCTGATCGGCGAGGGGACAAGCGAGATCCAACGCCTGATCATCGCCCGCCAGCTCCTGCAGCGCTATCCGCTCGACGGACCGCAGTCCTGACCAGACCAGGCCAGGTTAGAGAGTGCACGGAAGGAGAGCTGTACTATGCAATTCGGTCGTTGCTACGAGGATTTCGAGGTCGGGGATGTCTATAAGCATTGGCCAGGGCGGACGATTACCGAGTACGATGACATGCTCTTTTGCATGCTGACCATGAACCATAATCCCCTGCACATCGACGCCAACTATGCCGCACACACCCAGCATAAGCAGCGCCTGGTCGTGGGCGCTCTGGTCTTCAGCATCGTGCTCGGCATGTCCGTGCCCGATGTGAGCGGGAAGGCGATCGCCAATCTTGAGTTTGAGGAAGTGAAGCATCTGGCCCCGACCTTTCATGGTGACACCATTTATGCGGAGTCGCGCGTGCTGGAGAAACGGCTTTCAACCAGTAAGCCGGATCGGGGCATCGTGACCGTTGAGACGCTTGCCTACAACCAGCGTGGGGAAAAGGTGCTTTCCTACCGGAGGCGCGTGCTGGTACCTACACGGGCTTTAGATGAGGAGCTGCAGCGCCAGATCCGTGAGAAGATCGAGCGAGGACGCGACGGCACCAGTCTCTAGATAAAAGTTCCTCTCTCCTGACTCCTGAGTGGAGGGAACAAGCAGACCTGCCTCCCTCTGGAAGCAGCAAGCTGCAGGCAGGCAGGGCAGGCACGGCCCACGGCGCCTGGAGGGCTGGCTCTGGGCCGCTGCCTGCCCTGCCGGTTGATCGTTGGCAGGCTAGAGGCCCAGTAGCTCGGCGCGGGCAAGAAGCTGGCGCGCATTGCGTACGACGGCCACGTCGATCATGCGGCCTTCGACTTCGATGGCTCCCTGGCCTTTGCGCTGGGCCTCCTCATAGAGGGCCACCAGCCGACGGGCCTGAGCCACCTGCTCGGGCGTGGGCGAGAAGATCTCGTTGGCGATGGGGATCTGATCGGGATGAATGGCCCATTTGCCGCTGAAGCCCAGGACGCTCGCCCGAAGGCACTCGCGCCGATAGCCATCGGGATTACGAATGTCGATGTAGGGACCATCGACGGCTTCGATGCCCGCTGCCCGAGCCGCAATGACTATCTTGTTGCGCGCATAGTGCCAGAGATCACCAGGGTAGGTCTCCAGGTCGTTGCCAATGTACTTGAGATCGATACCCTGGGAGGCCGCGTAGTCGGCAGGACCAAAGATCAGGGCCTCCAGACGTGCGCTGGCCCGAGCGATCTTCTCGACATTGATCAAAGCCTCTGTCTCCTCGATCAGGACTTCCAGCCCAATAGGTCGCGTTAGCCTGCAGCGCTTCTCGATCTGAGTCAGCAAGCGATCAACCCACCAGACATCGCGGGCCCGTCTGACTTTCGGCACGATCAGCAGGTCAAGTTGCTGGCCGGCCTCTTCGACCAACGCTGTAATGTCGCGATAGGCGTGCTCACTTTCAAGATCGTTGATGCGCACTGCACGGGTCTTGTTCCCCCAGTCAAGCGAGCGCAGGGCCTCGATAGCCCGGGCTCGCGCCTGGTCTTTTTCGGCTGGGGAGACCGAGTCTTCGAGATCTAACATGACCAGATCGGCCTGGCTGGCCGCTGCCTTTTGCAGCATACGTGCATTGCTGGCGGGGGTCGATAGTTCGCTGCGTCTGAGGCGCACCGTGCTCATGATGGCTCTATCCTCTCCTTTGTCACCTGCTGTCGAGAAAGCAGCCGGTCCAACTGGGGCAAGACAGGAGCTTCTCCAATCACCTCTCTATCATACCATCCCCTATTCTCAACCAGATGGACCTGTATGACCGCACTGGTCCGGACCACAAGCGGCCTCTCTCGGGCAAGCCTTCCCAGGCGGAGCACAGAGAGCATCGAGAGGCCAGCGCCCGACGAAAGAGCACAGCGCGAGGAGGGAAGGGGAGCGAGAGCAGCGGTCGACCGGACAGATAGCGCACCAGACCCGAGGAGCAGTCGGGCCCAGGCCGCCCTGACTGACCCACGGGCAACCAGGCAGGGTGATAGGGGGGACAGAGAGAAGCAGACTTTGGTCAGACAAGGCAAGCAGCGCCCGTCCAGCGCCGCAGGAAGGCGGAGAGCCTGCCCAGGCAACCTACCAGAGGACCTGGCCGATAGCGCAAGGACCCCAGACGACGCAGATCCAGAGCCTCCAGCTCTTCTACCAGGGCGAACGCCGAAGGATAGCGCAGCTCAGGATCAAGCGCTAAAGCCCGCAGGAGAATATCTTCAATGGCCAGCGGGAGATGAACATTCAGCAAATGCGGCGGTACCAGCGCCAGGCCCTCGGGCACGGGCAATGGCTCCAGAGGATCAGGGACCTCGGCCCCCATCTCTTCACATTCGAGGATCTCGGCCAACTGGCGATGAGTGGCGGTGATAGGAGCGTAGTGGGTGCAAAGCAGATAGAGTAGCGCCCCCAGAGAATAAACGTCGGAGCGCTCGTCACACTGACCCGAGAAGACCTCGGGAGCCACGAACGGATTGGCCGCTGAAGGAGAAGGCGGGGGAAAGAGCTGGCGATACTGCTCAACGGCAAGCTGCGGTGTCCCAACGGTCGCTTGCCAGAAGACCGGCGGCGGCGGCCAGGAGACGAGGAGCGTCGGCGACCAGGGGGCCCGCCCTTCCGCATCGATCAGAACGGTGGCCGGATCAAGGTCTCCCAGGACACAGCCCAGGCGATGCAGACGCGCCACCAGACGGGCGAGCTGGATGCTCCACGAGAGGGCAAGCTCCAGGTCGAGCCAGGCCGGCCAGCGACCATCGGCAAGGAGCAGATCGGCCAGCGTCATGACCTCTAGCTCGCGCGCCTGCCGCAGACCAACGAGCTGCTGGACAAGATAGTGTCGCTCTCCCTCGACTCGCAGGCGATCGCCCGCCTCGGGCAGGCGCGGCGAGGCCAATAACGTAAAGGAGGCAAATTCTTCGTAGGCCGCCCGCTCAATCTGCATGCGCTCACGCGGGCCAAGTCCTCCTAGCAGCAGCTCGCGCACCGCCACTAGCGGCTCCGGCTCCTCGCTATATTGGATGCGCTCCCGCCTCCCAGTCAGTCGCCTGGCAAGGTAGAGATGAACACGCGGACGCTCATGCAGCAGGCGGATCAGACGATAGCGCCCGCCGAGGATGATCGAGCCTTCCGGCAGCGCCGCTCCGCGCAACTCCCGCTCCTCCACATCCCACGCGCTCCCTTTCGTCTGCGCTTCATTCATGAGCAGAGTATCTACCTTTCTTCTAATTATATCCTTTTTACTGTATATGACGGATATCCAGGAAGAGCTTAACTCACCAGACTGATAGGTAGCAGTGCTACCTTTATATCATTATACTTTCCGTAAGCGTGTAGCGCCTGAGATCCCTCCAATCAGCCCAGTCCGCTTTCTCGATGAGGGAAGGGTGGCAAGGGGTATAAGATACGCTTGTCCGATTTCTCGATAAGACTGGCTTCAAGGGCGGGTTGACTTTTCGACCTTTATTGCGTACGATTATAACATGCCAGTCAGCACTGTGCGTGTCGGTTGCCCAGTCCAGCAACAGTACAGACAGAGAGACACGCCAGTCCGACCTGGTCGGGCCAGGCGCGTGCAAGGGTGCACGCGAGGACGGTCGCGGCCAGCTCAACAGTGAGCAAGCGAGCCAGCCGCTGAGGTGCGTGCTTTTCATCCACTGCCTCATGCTTGTGGGCTGGCTCTTGCTATCGGAGGAGGCGGGCCGTCCCAATCATGCCAGTCGTCAGGTCTTCCATCCAACCGTCTCCCAACGCGCTGCGGGGATCGTACCACCTGTTTCAAAGGAGTGACGGCTTATGGTTACCCGTACCGAGAAGAGACGCTGGCCTCTTCTCCTGCTCATCATCCCCTTCGTCGCTACCCTGCTACCTTTTCTCTACAACTTCTATCAGCCGGAGTTCATCGGCATTCCTTTCTTCTACTGGTACCAGTTGCTCTGGACCATTCTCGGCGCGCTGGTCACCGCCGTTGTTTACTGGTTGAAAGCCTGAGCCAGCAACGCAAGCGGCCTTGAGAACAGCGTTGTTCGAGCAGCAGCGCAACGGATTGCCGCATTGCACCGCAATGCAATGCCTGCCGAGAAAGGAAAGACTGCAATGGTCAATGTTGTCGCCTTGAGCGTCTTCATCGTATTTTTCATTCTCGTCACCGTGTTGGGCTTCCTGGCCGCCCGTTGGCGCCGTGGCGATCTGAGCCTGCTTAATGAGTGGGGGCTGGCAGGTCGGCGCTTCGGCACGGTGATCACCTGGTTCTTGCTGGGTGGTGATCTCTATACGGCCTACACCTTCGTCGCCGTGCCGGGCCTGATGTTTAACAGCGGAGCGACTGGCTTCTTCGCCGTTCCTTACACGATCGTGGCCTATCCGCTGGTCTATCTGTTGATGCCGCGCTTCTGGAGCGTCGCCAGAAAGCATGGCTATATCACGGCTTCGGACTTTGTCCGCGATCGCTTTGGGAGCAGCACCCTCGCCCTGGTGGTGGCCTTCACCGGTATCCTGGCCACGATGCCCTATATCGCTCTTCAGATGTTCGGCATCGAGGTCTCCATCGCTCAGATGGGCATCCCGGTCGAGGCAGCCCTGATTATCGCTTTCCTTATTCTGGCCGCCTATACCTACACGAGCGGCCTGCGCGCCCCGGCGATGATTGCTCTGGTTAAGGATCTGATGATCTTTACAGTGATGATCGCCGCGATCATCGTGATTCCGATCAAGCTGGGCGGCTTCGGCCACATTTTTGCCGCCGCCCATACGAAGCATCTCAACGCGCTGGCTCAGGGAACAACCTTCCGCGATCTGCTGACGACGCCGCAGGCCCAGATGGCCTATGCAACTCTGGCCCTTGGCTCAGCCCTGGCCCTCTTCCTCTATCCCCATGCCATGACAGGCGTGCTCAGCAGCAGCAGCCGCCAGGTGGTGAAGCGCAACGCTGCGCTCCTGCCTCTCTATTCGCTGATGTTGGGCTTGCTGGCTCTGCTTGGCTATATGGCGATCGCCGCCGGTACCGGAGTCACCAGCCAGCCGGCCTTCCAGAGCTATAAAGCCAACGGCGCGGTGCCTTCGCTCATGAGCTGGGCCTTCCCCGACTGGTTCGCCGGCTTCGCTTTCGCCGCTATCTCGATCGGGGCCCTGGTACCTGCGGCAGTCATGTCGATCGCCGCCGCTAACCTCTTTACGCGCAATATCTACAAGGAGTACTTCCGCCCTAACTGCTCGGACCGCGAGGAGTCGACGGTGGCTAAGGTGGTCTCGCTGGTAGTGAAGTTCGGCGCACTGCTTTTCATCCTGCTGGTCCCGGCCACCGATATTATCAATTTCCAGCTCTTGGGCGGGGTCTGGATTATTCAGACGCTGCCGCCGGTCTTCCTGGGCCTCTACACCAACTGGATGCACCGCTGGGCGATGATCGTCGGCTGGGTCGGGGGTATGGTCACCGGTACCTGGATGGCCGTGGCCAATAACTTCTCTTCCTCGGTCTTCACGATCTCCCTTGGCAATGTGAAGATCGCCGCCTATATCGCCGTCTACTCGCTGCTGGTCAACCTGGTGTTGACGGTGATCCTGACCCCGATCTTCCGGGCCTTGGGCGTCCCTTCGGGCAAGGACAATACGCAGCCTGTCGATTATGAGGAGGAGGGGTTGGCCGCTCTCCCCAAGGAACCCCTGATGGAGGAGCTGGCCTGAGCGCCTGCCTTTGCGCTCGCTCTCTCCTCGACGCCCACTGGCCGCTGACTGACTGACTGGCGGGCTGACTGGCTGAGGAGCCTGGCCCAGCGCCAGAGCTGTAGGTTCTAACCGCTGGAGCTGTTGGGAAGAAGCAAAGAGAGACAAGCCGCTTTCCCTCTCTTTGGGAGAGCGTGCTTGTCTCTCTTGCTCTTGCTCGGGTGCCTTGTTTGACTGCGCCCTATGAGATCTCTGGGACAGCCGAACCGGTCTGTCTCCAGGCCAGGCCAGACCGGCCTGCCCCCGTCCAAACCAGGGCCATCTTCCTCGGTTTCTCCCGCTTAGGCGCGCCTGAGCCAGGCCAGTCCTCAATCGTCTTCGGCTGGCACACTCACTTGCTCGATGCGCCGCAGCACTTCTTGCAAGGTCTGGAGGCGAGGCGAGCGGGCAATAGTCTCGCCGCTCTCGGGCAGAGAGCCGACGCGCTCCGTCTCGCGCTCCAGGAGCTGGCTGAGGGCAAGATAGTACTCGACGAGCACCCGCTGGCCGCCAACGTGGTCGACTGTCTCTTCTAAGAGGGCCGCCGCTTCAGCATAGGTCTGGAGGCGGAGATTGGCGTTCTCCAGGTCCTGGCGAGCCTCTTGCTGCCGCCTGGCCTGCTGCTCCAGCTCGCGGCGACGCAGGCGCGTCGGCCCTTCCTCAGAGAGAGCCAGCTCCTGCAAGCGCAGGGCAGCCCGGCCCGCAGCCAGTCTGGCCTCCTCCTGCCGCCGTGTCAGCCAGGCACGAACTGCATGCAGTCGCACGAGGAAGCTGGCCCCCTCTGGCAGGCGTAGTTCCTCTGAGGCGAGAAGCTCGTCGCTCCCTCGCTCCTCCGACCCCTGTTCCTGTTCTTCCTGTTCCTGGTAGTCGTCAGGAAAAGCCATCAGGAGAAGAGCACCTGCGCTTTCTTGCCGAGATGCAGCGAAAGGGAGGAAAGGTCGAGTTGCTGATTGACAGGGAAGTCAAGGTAGCCCGTTTGCTTCTGGCCCGGCAGAACCACGGGCGGGATGGTGATTAGCTGGGGGGCGATCTGCGTACCGTCGGGCAAGGCCAGGCGCGCCAGGGCCTGGTACTCTATCCCTACCGGCGATTCGCCAGGATTCTGTACCTCGAGATAGACCCGGATGACATACTTGCTCTGGTGCTTTTGATCATCAGAGTAGCTGCCCGCTTCGCCAACCCGGGTTACGGTCAAGTTGACTCCGCTAAAGGAGAAGGTGCGATTCAGCTCGATGGAGGCCACCGGATTGTTCTGCGCCGGCGTGGGGGTGAGCGCCGTTAGCGTATCGTTGCTATTGCCGCCAGCCCGTGGCAGGTGGCTGTAGGCCATGAGACCAACCAGGACAACCAGCATCACAAGCACCACAATGCCCAGCGTGATCCACAGCTCACGTCGCTGCGGATACCCCTCTTCCTTGAAATCATCAGACATCTTGACGATGGTACTCCTGACTGCGAGAGTTAGATCAACCGGTTCATATTATAGCAAAGATCCCAGAGGGCATGTCAGTAACCTCGCCGGAGGCCGCCACGGTCCGCCCAAATAGCTCGCCGCTACCGATCAGCCGAGGCTTCACCAGGCGATCGGCAGCGGCGGGCAACTTGCGTCGACGGCTTCGCTGTTCTGTTGGATGGCGATGGCAGAGCAAGACATGCGGGCAGCAGGGCCAGGCTAGGAGCTGAGGAGGAAATTTTGAACGGCAAAGGACCCCCCCAGCACATCGCGAGCCGAGGCACCCATCCAGCGCTCCAGAACGGTGGCATAGACAGAGCGGAAGTCAACCGTGTATTTGAGGTTGCCGTTCTCGTCAAGATTGGTGAGCGAGGGCGGCTCACCGAAAATGCCCCGATTGACAGCGCTGCCAACGATGAACATCGGGGCTGCTGTTCCGTGGTCGGTCCCCAGGCTACCGTTTTCTTCGACCCGGCGCCCGAACTCGGACCAGGTCATGATCACGACCTGATCCGCTTTGCCGTGCAAGGCCAGGTCGGTGTAGAAGGCATAGAGGCCCTCGGAAAGGGTTTTGACAAGCTGAGCATGGGTCTCTTGCTGGTTGGCGTGCGTGTCGAAACCACCCAGGGTAATGTAGCCGACGCGCAGGCCCAGATCGTTCGCGATGACCTCCGCCAGAATCTTGAGTCCCTCGGCAAAAGGTCCCTGGGGATAGTCGACTGCAGGTTTGTAGGCGTTGGCCACCTGATGCAGGCGACGTGTGCCCTCCTGGGCATCGAGAGCCGTGGCCTCCAAGAGCGCCGCATAGGGCGCGCTACGAGGATAGGAGTTGTAGAGCTTGAGCAGCGCCTGCAGCCGCGAGACGCCCCCATCGTGATCGGCAGGGTCAGCGTTGATGCGGTAGGCACTCAGGCTGCTTAGCGTTGGGACCTGGGTGGTCAGCGAGGAAAGGGCCAGCGCCGTCTGGCTGCCAATCTCCAGTGCCTTAAAGGGGTGACCGTCCTGATCAACGAGGCCCGCTACGAGCTTGCCTAGCCAGCCTTGACGTCCGTTGCCGCTGAGGTCGAGGGTCTGCCAGATGTCCATCGCCTGAAAGTGCGAGAGACTCTGATTGGGATAGCCGACTCCCTCGACCACCGCCAGATGTCCACCATCCCAGAGCTTTTTAAGCCCTGTCATCTCAGGATGCAAACCCAGCCGCTGGTCAAGCGGCAAGACCTGCCCCTCTTTAATGGCCAGCGTCGGACGCCTCTGGTAATAGTGGCTGTCCGTATAGGGAATGACAGTGTTCAGCCCATCGTTGCCGCCGGCTAGCTGGACGACGATCAGGGTACGCTGGCTGGCGGCCTGGGCCAGACGTCCCCCTTCACGGGCCTGGGCACGCGCCGAGAGCAGGGCCCGGCTGAAAATCGAGGGCATCATCATGCCGGCGCTCACAACGAGCATGCCATCTTTGACAAGCGCGCGTCGAGAAAGTATCATCGCTTTTTCTCCCTTTCTTCCTCCAGGCGTGATCGGCTCCCCCGGCCAGCCGCGGCGCCGGTCTGCGGGTCGTTGGGCGCCGCTGGCTGTTAGTTGAGCTGGTACTCCGGCGAGGCCAGCAGCAGATAGAGCGTGCCCCGCACGCGGCTAAGCGGATAGGATTTGCCATTGGCGAAGGTTACGCTCTCCTGCGGACCGGTTGCCGGCGAGGTGAGATAGCTGACCAACTGGTCCCGCCGCTCGTCAGCAAGCTGGCCATCGAGCAGGAAGGCCGTAAAGTAGTCAACAAAATTCTCCGGCGAGGCGAGTCGATTCTTCTCAATCAGGGACTGCAGGTCGAACGGACGCGTGCTTCTCCTCCCTAAACCACGCCGCAGGAGCAGGTCAACATAGTTGAGGCGCGTCATCCAGGTGCCGCTGTTGAGCCAGAAAGCGCTGACTTTATCACCAGGCCAGCCGGCGACGTTGGGAGGATCAAAGACGGTCTGCCCCATGAGCGTGGTGTATTGCGGCAGCAGGCCGCCATCGTCTTGCAGGCCCAAGGCTCGATAGGCCCCAACAGCAAATTCAACCGGCGACTTCAGACGGCTGCGGTAAGCTCTCGCCGAGGAAAATTGCGGCGAGAGCAGCAAAGCCCGCATGACCGCTCCGATATTATGCTTGCTTTGCTGATAAGCAGTAACAAGCGGCTGAAGATCCTCCTGGCTCGGATTCTCGTAGACAAAGAAGCTGAAAAGCTTGCGCGCGAGAAACCAGGGAGTGGCCGGATGATCGGCCAGAATCGCAATGACGTCGCGATAGTCGAGGTTACCGCTGTGGCCCAAAAAGTGCTTGATGCGGTCGCTATGGCTGGCAGGATTGTAATAAGAGGAGAAGCCACGGACATGCCAGCCACTGAGAGCGGCCGCCCCCTCGGTGACATCCCGCTGGCTGTAATGGCCCAGGCCAATGGTAAAGAGTTCCATTAGCTCGCGCGCATAGTTCTCATTGGGGGCGCTGCGCGTGCTCTTGGTGAGGTCAAGGTAGAAGAGCATGGCGGGGTCACTGGTAATTCCCAGCAGGATGTTGTCAAAGCTGTCGAAGGCGTGCTCGCGCAAAAACTGGTTTTGGATAATCATCCGCCGATAGAAGCGCGGGCCGCCAACTTTGCGAAAGCTGCTGGTGAGTACTCCATGCCAGAAAAGCGTCATTTTTTCTAAAAGCGGACGCTGCGTCCAGGCCATACGCAGCAACCACCAGCGCTGCTGATCTGGCGGTCGATCCAGATCGAGGTTGAGGGCCGCCAGGCGCTGCTCCATCTCATCGTCGGCCACCTGTTGGTAGTGCAGTAGACGATCGACCGCTCCCGCGAAGCCGAGGCTGCGATAGAGGGCTAGCTCTTGGGGACCAGCGCCGAAGCCTGCTCTTCTCAACAGGTGACCGATGAGCTGGTTCGCCTGGGGATCGCTGGTTTGACTACGCTGCCAGAGCTGCTCCAGAGCAATGCCTCCGGCCAGCAGACCAGCCGCGCCCAGGCCACCTCCCGCCAGCCCAAAGAGGCGGCGCCGGGACAGGCGCCTTGAGGGCGCTTCCGGGGAAGGCGCGGCCAGCGGAGGCTGCTGCTCTTCGGCAAGGTGCGGCCAGGTTGGCTCTTCATTGCAGGCTGTTTCTTCCATAGGCTGGGTTGCTCCCGTGCGTACTCTCTAAGAGACAATAGGCTGTGCTCCAGGCCACGTCAGTCATGCTAGCAGGGAAAGCTCAAGATGTCCTCAAGAAGAGCTACAGCTTTACTGAAGATGGCCGCTTAGGGGAATCCGGCCCGGTCCGTCACCGCACATACCTATCAATCGTTCAAGAAAGTTGGAAGCTGTGCCTCTCGCCGTCCAGGAAGGCCCTGCCCTCGGGGCCTTCCTTCGTGCAGGCAGGCTGTCACCCACTCGTGCCATACCAGCATCAGCTGTGATAGATGGGTAGTAAGCATAGGGATGAGAAATGTAGAATTGTCACTTGAGCAGAAAAAGGCCGCGGAATACGTCACTGTCCAGCAGGAGTTCAAGGAAGAAACCCTGACGCCATCATCAGAGAGGCCACGCGGGAGTCGGCGCCTTCTCCCACTAGCTGTTTTTGGAGGGATGATCCTGGCCATTGTGCTCCTGGATGCCGTCCTTCCCCTGAGTGGCCTTTGGTTCAACGATGTGCTGCTTTCTCGCACCGGCACCTGGTCGCTTTTGCCAACCCAGGCCCTCTTCCCTGCCTGGAACATCGTTCCCCTGCAACCCGTCCCAACTGATCCAGCGATTCCCTCGCTCCCCCTGGCCTGGCTGGAAATTCTCCTCTTTCTGGCCGCTCTGACCGCCCTCTTCCTCCTCTATCTCTACGCCCTGGCTAGACTGCCTGTCCTTATCTCCCGTCGTTATGTCTTGCTCTCAACAGCAGCTCTTGGCCTTATCTACGCCCTTATCCCTGTAGTGACCTCTCCCGACCTTTTCTCGTATTTGAGCTACGCGCGGATGGGCGTCATTTATCATCTGAACCCTCTCACTACTCTTCCGACCCAAATTCAATATGACGCCACCTATCCTTATCTTTACTGGATCGATCAGCCTTCGGCATACGGGCCTACCTGGGCCGCCATCACCTGTTTTCTACAGTGGCTGGCCCTGCCGTTGGCCGGGGCTAATAATCTGGTCTTCCCCTTGTTGCTGTTGCGCCTGCTCGGTCTGGCCACCCATCTCGGCTCGGCCTTCTTGATCTGGTCCATTAGCGGCTACTTGCAGCCGAGCAGAGAGGGGGAGCAGTTCGAGCAGCGCCGCCTGCTCGCTACGCTGGCTTTCGCCTGGAACCCGCTGCTGCTCTTCGAGGCGGCAGTCAATGCCCACAACGATAGCACGCTGCTCTTCTTAATTCTGCTGGCCCTCTGGCTCCTCGTACGAGGTAAGCAGGTCTTGCTCCTCTACGCGCTGGTCACTGTGGTTCTCGCGCTGGCGGCCTGTCTGAAGATCAACACGGTGCTGCTCTTTCCGGGACTACTCTTGCTGCTCTGGGGGCGGGGTCTGCCCTTGCGCCAGATCGCTTGCTGCCTGGCCCTCTACGTCGGCTGCATCGTGCTGCTCTATGCCCCCTTCTGGGACGGCGGGGCCGTGCTGAATGTCTTGCGCGTCAATCCTTCGGCCTCGCGCAACATCAATACGCTGGCCGAGTTTCTGGGCCAATTCTACAATGCGGCAGTTGTCTCACACTTCCAGGTGACGATCCCTATCATTGGCTCGCCGGGCGAGCGCCTGACCCATACCCTCAGTATGGGCCTCTTCGCCCTCTGTTATCTCTGGCTCTGCTGGCGGGCCTTGCGCCATTCCTGGCGCATTCGGACTGTCGGAGGATTGATCCAGTGGCTGGCCCTGGTCTGGTTGCTCTACTGCGCTATTGGCACTCCCTGGTCCTGGCCCTGGTACCTGGTTACCTTCTTCGGTCTCTATGCCCTGCTCGAAGCCAGCGGCGCAGAGAGGCGCTGGCCTTTGACCCTTGTGCGCTGGCGTGGCGTGGCCGCCCTGCGGCGACCTCTGCCCTTTCGTCTGCTTAGCCTGACGATGCTGATGCTCTACTGCTCGTATGCCTGGGCCTTGCACGGAGCCTTTGTTCCCCTGCTTCCCGGCTTCAAGGTGGCCTATCTGCGCGGTCCTTTTGCCTGGCTCCTGCCTCTCGCCCTCACCTGGTTCGCCGATCGCCTCGCTAACCGCGCCGGCTTCGGCCCGGCCCCGCAGACCGCCGGACGTTTGCAGCCGCTTGCTCCGGTCGCCGCTTTGAGACGACGTTTCTCACGGTCCTATCGCCTGTTGCTCCAGGCGAGCCTTCCCCAGGCTGACGAGGAAAAACTGGGCACTTGAGATCAAGAGCAGGGGGCCGACAAAAGGCGAAGTGGCAAGAGCCGCGGCTCTTGCCACTGAGGGATGACAACGCGCTATCAGGCTCGGCACTCCTGAGCCGGCCCGAACAGTGGGTGACCTGGTCGTCCTTGGAAGGCCGGCGGTCTTCCTCTCTCGGCGACAGCCATCAGGGGGTCAAGCGGCGGATCACGTCGAGCAGGTCGCGGACGTGAAAGGGTTTCACAATGACCTGCTGCACCTCCGAGGCAGCGGTGTCCAGTCCGCTGCCAGCGGTGATGACCACAATCCGCGGGAAGGGATAGGCCGGTTCCCAGCGGGAGCGCAGACGCTGCAGAAAGGTTTCGCCATCCATGCCTGGCATAGCAAGATCAAGCAGGATAACAGCGGGATAGCGTCCCTCGCGCACTGCGTTATCAAGCCAGGCCAGGGCCTCCTGCCCCTCAGCGGCCTCCGCTGGCTCGTAGCCATCCAGCTCCAAGGCCCAGGCTACCATATCGCGAATGGCCGGATTGTCATCTACAACCAGCACAATCGGGTGACGTCCCTCACCCCGATCACAATCATCACCCATCGCCTCTTCTATTTCCCTTACCCTAGAGCACAACAACACAGCAACAAACCACCTCTGCCTGCCCGGCAGCAGGGTTGGCCCTGCTGCCCAGACGGACCTTGAGAGCTGCTCAGAAAGGCGCAAAGGCGGAGCGGAGGAAAGCGCTCACGGCATCAAGAAAAGCCTGCGGCTGTTCTAAATTGGAGAGATGGCCGGCTCGTGGGATCACCTGCAGCTGAGCCTGAGGGATGCGCGCGGCGTATTCCTGGGCCAGCGAGGGGGGAGAAAGCTGATCCTGCTCGCCCACAAGAACCAGCACCGGACAGCCAATGGTGGGCAATAGCTCACGAGCATCGGCCCGCTGAGCCATGCCGCGTGAAGCCGCCGCAATCCCCCGTGGTGTGGTCGCGGCAATCAAGCGGCGCACCTGGGCCTCGACCTCGGGCCGCTGACGGCGCGTCTCCTCAGCGAGCAGGCGCGGGATCTGCAGATCGGCCACGGCTTCAACTCCCTGGGTTTCGGCCAGACGCGCCAACTGCTCGCGGTTGGCCTTCCCTTCCTCACTATCAGCTTCGGGCCGGGTATCGGCCAGGATCAGGCCGCGGACGCGCTGCGCATACTTGCGCAGAAAGGCAAAGGCCACATAGCCACCCATCGACAGGCCGCAGAGGACAGCGCCATCCATCCCCAACCAGTCCATCAGCGCTGCGACATCGTCGGCCAGCGTCTCCATCGTCAGAACCTCGCGGTCAATTTCGCTCTCGCCAAAGCCGCGCCAATCGAGGGCCACCAGGCGATAGCGGCCTTCCCGCAGCAGCCCCTCCATCTCGCCCTGCCACATGCGACGATTCAGCGGGAAAGCGTGCAGGAAGAGCACAGGCAACCCCGCCCCATGATCGTCATAGGCGATCTGGACACCGTTGAGCCGTGCTTTCATGGATGGCTTTCCCTCCCCAATTGAAGTCTTGTGAGCGCCAGGCCAGGACCAGGCGGCACCTGTGGCCAGAGCCAGCGCCAGCGCCCTTTTCCTCTCCGAGCCAGACCCCCTTGGGCGCTGGCCCGCTCACTGCAGGGCCTCCTCCGCCTGCTCGTGAGCGTGATAGGAGCTGCGCACGAAGGGACCGGACTCCACGTGACGGAAGCCCATCTTCTTCCCTTCCTCTTTGAGGGCAGCGAACTCCTCCAGAGGTACATAGCGCTGGATCGGCAAATGCTGGAACGAGGGGCGCAGATACTGGCCAATGGTGAGGATATCAACGTCGTGGGCCCGCAAATCGCGCATGACCTCCAGCACCTCGTCCCAGGTTTCGCCGAGGCCGAGCATGAAACCGGACTTGGTTGGAGCCTCGGGATGAAGCTCCTTGGCCCACTTGAGCACTTGCAGCGAGCGTTGGTAGACTGCCTGGGGTCGCACACGACGATAGAGGCGGGGCACCGTCTCAACGTTGTGGTTGAAGACATCGGGCCTGGCGTCCATCACCACCTTGAGCGCCTCATAGTCCCCTTTGAAGTCGGGCGTGAGCACCTCCACCTTGCAGCCAGGATTGAGGCGCCGGATCCAGCGAATGGTGGCCGCAAAGATGGACGCCCCTCCATCCTTCAGCTCGTCGCGATTGACCGAGGTCACTACGGCATAGCGTAGCCCCATCTGCCGTACGGCCTCAGCCACGCGCTTCGGCTCCTCCCAGTCTACTCCCAGGGGCCGCCCCGTCTCGACGGCGCAGAAGCCACAGCTGCGCGTGCAGATACGCCCCAGAATCATGAAGGTGGCTGTGCCGTGCCCCCAACACTCGCGCATGTTGGGGCAGCGCGCCTCTTCACAGACTGTATGCAGCGCCTTGCTGCGCATGAGCCGCTTGATCTCCTGGTAGCTCTCCCCCTCGGGCGGGCGCACGCGCAACCACGAGGGGCGGCGCTCAGGGATAATGGTCGCCATGATCGTTCCTCTACTTCCTTCCTCTCTTGGCTTGGCTTCTTAGCTTAGCTTAGCTTGGCTTGGCTGCAGGTCGGCTGATAAAGAGGCTCGCCGGCCACCCGGCTGGCCGAGGCCAGCGCCAGCGCCAGCCCTCCTCAGCCTTCCCTGGCGACAGCCTCCCTCCTACTAGCTAGTAGACATCGATCTCGGGTCCGTAGCTCTGCAGCTTGGCCCGCACGGCCTGCAGGAAGGTGGCAGCCCCTGCCCCATCGAGGATGCGATGGTCAAAGGAGAGACAGAGGTACATCATGTAACGGATCGCGATGGCATCATCCTCCGTCACTACCGGGCGCTTGACCACGGCATCCATGCTGAGAATAGCCGCATGGGGCTGGTTGATAATCGGTACCGATAGTATTGTACCAAAGGTGCCCGGGTTATTGACCACAAAGGTGCTCCCCTGCAAATCCTGCACCGTCAGCCGATTGCTGCGCGCTCGCTGGGCAACTTCGCTGAGGCGCCGCGCCAGACCGGCAATGGTATACTGATCGGCATCGTGAATGGTAGGCACGACCAGGCCGCTGTCGGTGGCCACCGCTACCCCAAGATGGATGCGCTTTTTAACAATAATGCGATTGTCCTCGGTCCAGGTGGAGTTGATCAGCGGTACCTTGCGAATACCCTCGCAGACGGCCTTCATGACGAAGGGAACGTAACTGATGCTGTAGCCCTCGCGCCGCTTGAACTCCTCCTTATTGCGCTCCAGCCAGCGAGCAATGGCGGTCATGTCGACCTCAACCACGGTGGTAGCGTGGGGCGCTGTCCGCTTGCTGCGCACCATGTGCTCGGCGATGGCCAGGCGCATGCGGTCGGGGACGATGACCTCCTCGTCTGGGCCAACGGCCAGCGGCTCCGGCCCTTTGGCGGCCTGAGCGGCGACCGCCCCCAGGCTATCGACAGCGGCCACGGCGGGCCTGGCTTGAACGGTCGCAGCAGGCGCCCGTACCGTCTGGGTCTGAGCCTGACGCTGCTCCAGATAAGCCAGGATATCTTCTTTGCGCACCCGTCCCCCGATGCCGGTGCCTTTGATATCGTTCAGATCGATGCCGTGCTCACGAGCCAGGCGACGCGCCAAAGGCGAAATACGCTGACGCTCACCCGGCTGCTGACCATCGTGTGGCTCCGCCGTCACGGCCCCAGCCTCCAGGGAGAGGGCTGAGGTGCCACGCTGCACTGCAGCAGCAGAAGTTACCGGCTCAACCGTCGCCGCCGCAGCTTCCCGCGTGGCGGCAGCTTTGTCCGCGCCTGCGCTCGCTTCCTCGGCTACTCCAGCAGCGGCTCCCTCCTCCTCGATGAGGGCGATCGCCGTTCCCACTGGCACCGTTTGGTCAGCAGGTACCAGGATCTTGACCAGCCGACCAGCTACTGGTGAAGGAAGCTCAGCATTGACCTTGTCGGTCACTACCTCAGCCAGAGCCTCATCCTTTTCCACATAATCGCCCTCACGCTTGAGCCAGGCAGCGACGGTTCCTTCTGCAACTGACTCGCCGAGACGGGGGAATTTCACCGGCGTTGGCATAGTCCACTCCTCGCAAACAATTACTCCATAGGTTTCCTTTCAGATCAGTGGCGAGCGGATCACCCGTTGCCTTTGCATCCTCTTATCTTACGCATCTCAGGCCGCCCTCCCTCTCAAGCCTCCGCTGGCGCTAATAGGCGGCGAGCTGGCGCGCCACAGCCACGATGCGCTCGACGCCAGGCAAGTAGGCCATCTCTAGGGCTGGGGCATAGGGATAGGGCGCGTCGGGCGCCGCTACACGCATAATTGGACCATCGAGATAGTCAAATAGCTCTTCGGCCAGCAGAGCTGCTAACTCGGCCCCCACGCCGCCGGTCAGCGTATCCTCATGGACAATCAGGACCTTGTTGGTCCGCTTGACCGACTCCTTAATCGTCTCGCGATCGAGAGGCGTCAGGCTGCGCAGATCCACAACTTCGACCGCCAGCCCATCCTCAGCCGCGAGCTGCTCGGCGGCCTTCAGGCACTGATGGACCATCGCTCCGTAGGTCAGCATCGTCATATGCTGGCCGCGACGGCGGATAATGGCCTTCCCCAGCGGGACAATGTAGTCCTCGTTCGGCAGCTCCTCGCGCAGCTCGGGCAGGCGATAGAGCAGCTTATGCTCCAGATAGAGAACAGGATTGTTGTCGCGGATAGCCGCCTTCAGCAGGCCCTTGGCGTCGTAGGTGGTGGCCGGCATCACGACCTTGATGCCTGGCGTATGGAAGAACCAGGCTTCTGGGCTGGCCGAATGGAATGGGCCGCCATGGGTGCCCCCGCCGGCGGGCCCTCGGATCACCAGGGGCAGGGGAATACCGGAGCGCCAGTACATCTTGCAGGCCATATTCACAATCTGGTCGAAGCCGCAGGTGATAAAATCGATGTACTGCATCTCGGCAATCGGACGCATCCCCATCAGAGCCGCCCCCACCGCCGAACCAATAATAGCCGTTTCAGACATCGGGGTATCGATCACGCGCTCCGGGCCAAACTCTTCGAGAAAGCCGGCGCTGACCTTAAAAGCTCCGCCGTAGGTGCCGACATCCTCGCCAAGGAGAAAGACCGACTCGTCGCGCCGCATCTCCTCGCGGATCGCCTGGCTGATCGCTTCCAGATAGGTTACTGCAGTCATAGCCGAGTAACAGCCTCCTCTACCTGACTCATCGTACAGAAGGGCCTGCCGGTGCGCGTATCCAGGGCATTCACGTAGCGTGGATCGGTCGCATCCGGCTCGCCCACGATAGCGATCGGCCCCTCGGGAGCAAAGACATAGTCGGCTACTGTCGCCGGATCGGGCGGAGGACTGGCCTCGGCAAAGGCCACGGCATCATCCACCACAGCTCGGACGCGGCTCTCGATCTCCCGGCGGCGCTCCGTAGTCAGCAGCCCCTGAGCGGTCAAATACTCCTCAAAGCGCTTGATCGGGTCCCTGGCGAGCCACTCCTCGCGGAGGGCTGGCGGCACGTAGTCGGCCTTATCAGCCTCAGAGTGGCCACGGACGCGGAACGTCCGACACTCGACCAGCGCCGGCCCTCGGCCCTCGCGCGCCTGGGCCACCGCCCGCCCAACTACCTCCATCACCGCCAACACGTCGTTGCCGTCAACGCTCTCGCCAGGCATACCGTAGCCTAAGGCTCGCTGCGCAAGCTGCTCGATAGCAAACTGCCTGGCTGTCGGCGTCGAATAGGCGTAGCCGTTGTTCTCAATGAGAAAGACCACGGGCAGCTTTTGCACCGCGGCAAAATTGAGAGCCTCGTGAAAGGCACCGGTACTGGTTGCCCCATCGCCACAGGAGGCCAGCACCACCGTCGAACGACGGCGCATCTTCATGACCAGGGCAACGCCGCAGGCTACCGGCAGCGACTCGCCCAGCATACTGATCATCGGGACAACCCCATGATGCATGTCGCCAATGTGCAATTGGCCGTCACGTCCCAGCGTCGGAGCATTGCCACGTGCCAACCACTGGCACATCACAGCGCGCGGCGAGACTCCCCGTACCAGATGCATGCCCAGATCTCGATGCTGCGGTACAATGCAGTCCCCATCGCGCAGCGTCATCGCCGCCCCGACGGTCGTCGCCTCGTGGCCCTGCGCCGTATAGACCCCGCCAACAATCCGCCCCTGCAGAAAGAGTGTGCGCGTGCGATCCTCCATAGCGCGGGTGAGGCGCATATAATAATAGGTCTGCAACAGCAGGTCAGCCCGCTCCGCTTCGTTCATGATCCTCTGGGATACTCCTCCGCATTGTGATCGCCTGATCCCTGCCTGACGAGGGAGTGAGCGTCTGTCTGGATGGCCGACAACGGGCATCTCCAGCGACCAGCATCCAGCTCTGCCCAAGAGGAGAGCCACAGCAACGCTGTTCCTCTCCGCCCTGACACAGGGCAGCTCTTCCGGGACGACAGCGCTCGTTCGGCAGGCTACTGACCCGCGAAGGCTGGCCTGGGTGTCTGGCCGTGGCGATGGACGCGTCTGCCCTCATAAGTGTATCACAAAGCTCTCCACCGCGCGAATAGACGGCACAGGCTCCTTAGCGCCTGGCCTGAGCCTGTTCTTCAACGGCCCGAATTTCCTGACGCAGGCGACGAATGCGCTCCCGATAAGCATCCTCCGGCTGCCGCAGATAGCCATTCTTTTGGCCATCGCCCATGCTCACATGCCACTTGCGAAAGGCCAGACCAATCTCCGCCTGATAGAGCGCCTTGACACGCAACCAGTGCTTGACCCCATACTGCCAGAGTGCCGCCCGCTCGCGACGCGTGCGCTGAAAGGAGTGCTGCAGCAGCACGTATTCATCGACCGTGACCACCCCGCTGCTGACCTCGGAGGCCAGAAATTCGCGAATGATGGCCGCCTCGTGGGCTAGCGAGCGAATCAGGAGGTAGAGGAGCAGCATCTGGACCAGGAAGGGCGGGATATAGTCACAGATGATGGCAACCAGGGCCAGAAGCGCGACGTGCGTATTGCCAGGGTTGGCCTGGACCGCCATCCCCGCCTGAATGTCGACAAAATCAAAAAAGCTGTGCAGCATGACAGCCATGCCGTAGCCCAGCAGAGGCATGACTACCCGCTGCCAGCGAGAGCGTGTATGGCGCGTGTAGCCCAGCATGGCCCCAAAACAGGCGGTAAAGGTTGGGTGCCCCAGCCAGCCCAGAACAACACGATAGATAATCAGAAAGACCAGCGAGTTGCGATAACCGCTGGCGAAATAGCTGAAGTTTTCTACCAGGGCAAACCCTGCCCCGATCATAGCCGAGTAGACGATGCCGTCGGTAATGTTGTCGAACTGGTCGCGCAGTACCAAAAAGAGCAGCAGCAGGCCCAGCCCCTTGATGGTCTCTTCGGTGAAGCCAGCATTCAGTCCCTGCAGGGCCGAGCGCAGAGCGGTACTCGTGCCCGGCTCCAACAGATTGAGGAGAACGCTATCGATCAGACGCTCAATAAAGAAGGCCGTGGGAATGGCAATCACCATGCCCCAGAGGAAGGTAGCCAGACGCAGATACCACGGCTCACGCTCGAAACGGTCGATGAAGTTGACAAGCAGCAGCGTGCCGAGCGCGGGGATCAGTGGGATAGTGAGCGCTGCCAGCAAGCTGGAGGCGCCATTTTGGGTAAGGGCATTGATCCCGATGAAGCTATTGAGGATGAGGGTCACAAGGGCACAAACGGCCAGAATGCCAAGCCCAACCCCGGCCATCAGCCAACGCATGCGCCTCCCCAGCCGCGGCGAGAGGGCGAATTGCATGGTCACTCCCGCTCCGAGCAGACTCTCTTCCTCCTCCTCTTCTCCCTCTACCTCCTCGCACGCGGAATAGGCCGTCGCCTGTGCCTCACCGGACGGCAGAGCGGCAGGAAGGAAAATGGCCGGCTCCGGCTCCGGCTCCGCTAAGGACGCGCGAGCTGGGGCTCCTGGTAGTAGCTGGGTAACGTGCTCGCTCTCGGAGTCTGGTCTCTGCTCCGCTCCTCCCTGGCCATGCCCGGCCAGAGCGACATGGGGAGCCAGGAATTGGAGCATGGTGCTGCCCAGAACAATGATGTCCTGCGAACGTAAGGGGAAACGGACGTGAGCGGGAACGGCTTGCCCGTTGACCCGGAGCACGTTGTGTGGCGTGAGATTGACGATATACCAGCAGCCGTCGCTATCAAAGATGAGACGCGCATGCTCGCGCGAGACCGAGAGATCCATCAGAACAATGTCGTTGCTGAGGGCCCGCCCAATGCTGGTCTCTCGACGCGTCAGCACGTGCACGAGCTGCTCATCCGGCAACCAGGCAACAGGAGAGCGCGCGCGTATGGTCCAGCCCCGCGCCGTTGGGGGTTGAAGATGGGGCATACGCACCACCCGTAGCACACCATAGCTCTGGCTCATTGTCCATACGTTCCTGCAGCGCTAGCTCTCTTGATGATCAGAGCGCGCTTTCCTCTCTGGACGATACGCGCCGCGCGCTCGGCCCAGGCCGCCTTGCTGCTATATAATGGTAGCATAGAAAACCTGGAGAGAGTAAGCCACCTGAACAATCGGCCGGCTCACTCTCTCGCCCGGCACCGCCAGGGGACCAGGCCACACGCGGCGCAGTGGTCTCAGTCTGTAGAGCGCTCCGCCGCCTAGAGAGGACGCACTCGCCCCATGCCCATAGGCGTTTTGTACCCTACGCCGCAGTAGAAGGCGAGATAGGCGAGAAGCCAGAGCTGCTGGCGAACCGTCAGGTTCAGCCCCGCCGCCGAGGAGGGATCAGGCCCGCGCAGGCGGTAGACGCAGCGCCCGATGAAGCCCGGCTGAACATGGGTGGAGAAATGGACCTGATGCGGGCGCAGGTCATAGTCGTCAATGACAATGCCATCGTCAAGAATATACTCCTCAATCAGTTCGGGCTGGACCAGCGCCGCTAGCTCGCGCGTCTCCGGCTCCTGGACCACTAACTCTTGCCAGCGCTTGGCCAACCCCGGGAAGAGATAGCGCGGTAAAGGAAGGAGAGCATAATAGTTGCCATAGACCTTGTTGCGCGTGTTGATCCAATTGAAGGTTGTCAGCGAGTCAAATTCGAGCGTCAGGCGCTCACAACGGCCAGGAGGCAACGAGGCCGCCTGCTGAGCCAGCTCACGAAAGGTGGTGAAGCCCGTCCAGCGCGAAGGATCGTCTGGGCTGGCAATCACCTCCTCCAGGAGAAATACCTGGCGTCCGATCTGCATGAAGGGCGAGTGTCGCATATTTCCAGTGAAATGATTGAATTGCACAAGCGCTCGGTAGAAGTGAGGGAACAGCTCACCAAGTAACAGGGTGATGCGGATCGTATAGGTCTTCTCTGGGCTGAGCGGAAGATGGCGGTTGTGACGCTCCGCCTCTCGCACCTGGGCCGGCGGCAGGGGAAATTGTAAACTCGAACAGGTGAAGAGGCGACGCTTGTTCCCTTCGTGGAGGCGCGCCGAGACATCGGGGGCCGCACTCCGCAGCCATTCCAGCCAGGCCCCATGCACCAGTTCGCCCGAAAATGGCATGAGGCTTCCCGGCTGCAATGGCCGCAAACGCAGATGCAGGGCATAAAGATCGGCTTTAAAGCTGCCTGCTGATGCTAAAGCTGTGGTTTCCATGCTCGCCCCTTCCGAAAACTCTCATATGTAGATGTACCGCAGGCTAATGGTTGCAACTGCCACAACTGTATGTTAGCATAAAATATGTATAACCTCTTGTCTAGCAGGAGTAGGAAAGGTGGCTGCAGATGAGACGGGGAGAAGCTCCTTTTTTTGCGCCCAGACATTGCCACCTCGAATCAGTGAGCAGAGAGAGATGTCAGTGCCTTTCCTGGAGCAAGGAACCTACGAGTTACTGCAGCAGGTAGCGCGCTTCTTTACAGAGCGGCACCCGACCCAGGTCTACCTGGTGGGGGGAGCCTTGCGCAACCTGCTTCTCGGCCTGCCTTCGGACGACTGGGACCTGGTTGTCGCTGGCGAGGCCCCAAGGCTGGCTCGCCAACTGGCCAATCACCTCGGCGGCTACTATGCCTATATGCACGAGAAGGCCAGCCGGGTCGTGGTGCGCACGCCAGGGGGCGAGTGGCTGATCGATGTCGGACCACTGACCGGGTCGAGCATCGAGGAGGATCTGCGCCAGCGCGATTTCACGGTCAACGCTCTGGCCCTCCCCCTGGCCTCCCTCCTGAGCCTCTCTTCTCCATCTGACCTGGCCTCTCTGCCCTGGATCGACCCCTGCGGCGGTCTGGCCGATGCCCAGGCCCGCCTGCTCCGTGCGGTCGATCCCGAGATCTTTCGCCGCCGACCAGTGCGCCTGCTGCGCGCGCTCCGCTTCGCCCGCCGCTACTCTCTGCGCATCGAGCCGGCGACAGAAGCCCTTCTCCGCCGCGACGCTGAGCTGTTGGCCAGCGAGGTGCCCGAGCGCCTCCACGGCGAGCTTTACAGGTTGCTCGAACTGGAAGATGCGACGACCAGCCTGCGCCTGCTCGATCGCTATGGCCTGCTGACCGTCCTGGTGCCTGAGCTGGAGCCTGCCAAGGGAATGCCGCAGCCACCTCCCCATTACTGGGACGTTCTCGAGCACTCCCTAGAGACCGTCGGCGCCCTGGAAGCCGTGGCCCGCCTGTTGCAGGCAGAACCCTTGCCGCTGGATACGCTCTCCTGCTCCTCCTGGTCCCAGCCGCTGCTGTTGGGGCCTGAGCTGGCCGAGCCGCTGGCGCAGCTACGCGCTCTGGTAGCCGAGGCCAGAAATCAGAACCTGCCACTGCCCGTCGAACTGACAAACCCGGCCTGGAAGCTGGCCGCACTGCTGCACGATATCGGCAAGCCGGTGACCCTGAGCTATGACGAGCAGGGCGTGAGCCATTTTTATGGCCACCAGCAGACCGGCGCCCCGCTGGCCGAGAGCGTCTTGAAACGCCTGGGCGCGAGCAGTCAGGATCGCCATCTGGCGCGCCTGGTTGCTCTCCATCACATGCGTCCGGGCCAGCTCGCGCGACAGGAGGTGGTAACGCCGCGCGCCCTCCGTCGCTACTTTGCCGACCTGGGCGCTCAGGGACTGCACCTTGCCCTCTTCTCGCTGGCCGATCACCTGGCCACCTATGGGCCAGGCTACCCTTCGCGCCCCGCCGGCGCCTGGGAGGCCCACCTCGCCTGTGTGGCCCTGCTCTTGCGGAGCTATCTTTACGAGCGCGAACGCTTTCTGCCAGCCCGTCTGTTGACAGGCCATGAGCTGATACGCCGTCTGGGCCTGCAGCCTGGCCCGCTGATCGGCGAGCTGCTCGAAGTGATCGCGGAGGCGCGGGCCGAGGAGCGTATCCACTCGAAAGAGGAAGCCCTCTGGCTGGCCCGTGAGTATCTGCAGGCCCGCACAGCCGACAGTCAAGAAACTCACGCCCCGGGCCCGGGAAGCTAGTCAGCCCGCCGGGCGGGCTTGCCACCCACTGGCCAGCCGCCCGCTCTCGCCCACTAGCCCGGCATTCGTGCCCTGTTCCGTTCAAGGGCCCCGTGTTATAATAACTGGCGATACCCGGCAGCCAAGCATTTCCTCAAGGCGCTCGTTCAAACAACAATGCCTAAATAAACCAGGAAACGAAGAGCATGGCAAAAAAGCGCAAGAAAAACAGCGGCGGCGGCTCCTCAGCGGTCCAGCGACGGGCCCAGATTCAGGCACAGGCCCAGCTCCAGAGCCGCAGCCCGTCAGGCGCCGGTGGAACAACGGCGGGAGGAGCCAAGAGCGGCAGCGCTTCCCAGAGTTCGCCAGGCGCTTCTTCCAAGAGCGTGAGCACGACCAGCGTGCGCAGCACGACTCGCTCGGACTCGGCTAGCCGCCCGAGCGGCCCAGCCAGCGTCCATCAACCCCAACGCCGCTACACACGTCGGCGCGTCAGTGGCCGAACACGCTGGCTCGTCGTCGCCGGGGCCTTGATTGTTGTCTTAGCGATCGTTGGAGGCTTCATCCTCCTTTCACAGCAGCACAGCAGTTCTGGCGCGCGGCGCGGCACCACCGACCCCGAGGTCCTTAAGACGGTTACCAGCGTCGACACCGCTCTGCTGGCCCAAATCGGAACCGGCGGCCAGAAAAATCCCCTCAAGGCCGTCAGCAACCGCGATCGTCTGGTGGGTCCGAACGGAAAGCCCGAGGTCTTCTACTGGGGCGCAGAGTTCTGCCCCTACTGCGCCGCTGAACGCTGGTCGCTGGTGATCGCCCTCAGCCGCTTCGGCCACTTCAGCGCCTTACCAGAGACGACCTCTTCCAGCACCGATGTCTATCCCGATACGGCCACTTTCACCTTCTACGGCAGCAGCTACACCAGCTCCTATATCGATTTTGTGCCGCTGGAGGTCGAAGATCGCGACCAGCAACCACTGCAGACGCCAAGCCAGGAACAGCAGCAACTGGTCAACGCCCTCAATCCCAGCGGCGGTTTCCCCTTCCTAGACATCGCCAATATCTATATGTCAGAGGGCCAGACCGTTGATCCCGGGCTACTCAGCGGCCTTTCGCAGAAGGACATTGCCATCCAGATCACCAATTCGAGCACGTCCATCTCCAAGAGCATCGTCGGCGTGGCCAACTATCTGACCGCCGGAATCTGCGTGGCGACCAACGATCAGCCAGCCAGCGTCTGCAAGGCTTCCTTCATTCAGGAGATAGAGAAGCAGCTTCCGCGCGTGGCCCTGGCCCAGATCGGCCCCGTGGCCCTCCAACTGACCGCTCTCAGTGAGGGCGCGCTCCCCAACGGTGACAGCCGTCCGCGCAGCAGCCGGGCAGACTAGAAAATCTGTCTGTTCGCCATTAAGCGGCTCGGGAAGGGGCTTCTGCCCCTTCCTGCCTGGCTGCACGACGGTTGACAAGCCTATCTAGATGACGTACCATTACCGTGGGATATTCCGCTGTGGCAAAAGCCGCGCGGCTTCTGCTGAAAGCCGTGCAGCTGCGCTATGAGTCAGTTGCTGGCCAGGGAAGTCCTTGGCCGACAAGCAAGCCAGGTGTGGAGGCCCCAATCGCGGCACGGATCCTGGGGAGCCTCGTCCAGCCCACCCCCCGGCCGGCAGGCAATCAGTATTCCAGCCTATGAGCCGGCGGCAGAGCGGGACGAGGGAGACGGGAACGCTGCCTTCCCCTGGGCGGAAACGCAACCTCCCAGAGGCCGGCGGCCTCGCGCTCGCGGCTTGCAGCGGGTTCCTTCTGTCGAAAGGCTGCGGAGACGGCAGAGAAGGTAGCGCGCTTTCGTCAGACTTGCCCGCCTCGCCTGAGCGCCAGCGACCGCGACCGACCAGACTGACTGGAGCCTTCTGTGAAGCTCATTGCCATATTCTATCAGGGCCGCAAACAGCACACCGCTGAGGCTGCAGCCCAGATCGAACCGTTCCTGCGCCGCCGCGGCTACGAGGTCCGTAGTGTCGATATCCGCGAGGAGGGGGAGGAGACCCCCCAGGGCTTGCTGCAGGGCTGCGAGCTGGTTATCGTGCTGGGCGGTGACGGGACAATTTTGCACGCCGCGCGCCTCTGCGCCGCCGACGGCATCCCTATCGTAGGAGTAAAGTACGGGCGCGTCGGCTTCCTGACAGAGTTAGAACCCCGCGATCTTCCCTACGAGCTTGTACACTATCTAGAGAAAGACGATTCGGTCTGGGTGGATACGCGCACGATGCTCACCGCCACCCTGGATCAGGAAGGACAAAGCGAGACGTTTCTAGCCCTAAACGATATTGTGATCGCACGCGGCACCTGGCCCCGCGTGGTGCAGGTAGGGATCTGGATCGACGACCATTTTTACAGTACAACCTATGCCGACGGGGTGATCGTCTCGACGGCTACCGGCTCAACAGCCTATAATCTGGCCGTCGGCGGCCCCTTGCTCCACCCACAGGTCCAGAGCATGGTCCTGACGCCGATCGCCCCTCACCTGGCTTCCGACCGTTCGCTGATTCTTCACCCCGATGCCTGCGTGCGCCTGCAAATCGTGACCGGCTCGCAAAGCGGAGTCTTCTCTGCCGACGGCCAGTTGAATCGCGAGGTGCGCAACGGCGCAATGGTCACCGTCCAGAAAAGCCAATACGAGACCCGCTTCCTGCGACGCCGACCACCAACTTACTTTTACCAGATCATTAATGCGAAGCTGAGAGATGACGAGTAAGAGGATCGCTCGTAGGCTCACTCGCTCGCTCATCCCCTGATGCCAGGCGCGCGCTCGCTCGTTCGCCCGCGCTCCCTTCAGCAACGGGTGCCAGGTGGCAGCCCGGCTGCCGGTGCGATCCTCCGGCCCGCTGCTGCCTCCCGCTTTGCTCATCCGTTGAGAAAGTTGCCTGTGCAGTGCCATGTTGCTCGAACTGAACATTAAGGATTTCGCTATCATTGATAATCTGCATCTCTCTTTCCATCGGCTCTTCAATGTCTTTACCGGCGAGACAGGGGCTGGCAAGTCGATTATCATCGACGCCGTCAGCGCCCTGCTGGGAGGAAAGATCGGTGCAGAGTACGTGCGCGCCGGCTGCGAGCGCGCCAGCGTCGAAGGCGTCTTCTCGCTGGAGACGCTGCTGCCGCCCGGCGGCGATGGCTTCCAGTCTCTGGCCCGCAGGCCCGAAGAAGAGGAAGCAGCTTCTGTCGGCGATACCCTCTACGAGGCTCTGGAACAGGCCGAAAGCCAGGTGGGCCGGCGCCTGGAACGCCTCCGCGCCGATCTCGCCAGCGCCGACGCCCGCCTGGCCCTTGCCAGCCTGCTCCAGGAGTACGGCCTCCAGCCCGAGGAGGGGACCCTGATCCTCTCTCGCGATATCTTTCGTTCGGGACGCACGGTCGCCCGCATCAATGGACGGGCCGTCTCTCAGCACGTCCTGCAACAGGTCGCTAGCTGGTTGATCGATATCCACGGGCAGAGCGAGCATCTCAGCCTGCTCCGGCCAGAACAACACGTCAATTTTCTCGACCGCTACGCTGAACTGCTGCCGCTGCGCGAACAGTTGGCGGCCCGCGTCAGCGAGTGGCGCACGGTGCGCAAGAGTCTACAGCAGCTCTTGCAGACCGAGCGCGACGAGAGCCGACGGGCCGAGTTCCTGCGCTTCGAGATCGAGGAAATTGAGAAGGCCGAGCTGCAGCCAGGCGAGATCGAGGAGCTGGAGCGCGAGCGGAAGGTCCTGAGCAACGCGGAACGTATGCGCGAGCTGTGTGCACTGGCCTATGGGGCGATTAAAGGCTCCGAGCTGGCCAGCGACCTGACACAGTCGGCTCTCGACCTCCTCAGGGGCGCCTCCCGTGCCCTCAACGAGCTGGCCCGCCTCGATCAGAGCCTCGCCGAGCAGGAAGCCAACCTGGAAGAGGCCATCTATCGCCTGGAGGACGTGGCTGCCGCCATTAGCAGCTATGCGGCCGATATCGAGGATGACCCGGCTCGCCTGGCCGAAATCGAGGAGCGCCTCGACCTGATCGCCCGC
Source organism: Thermogemmatispora sp. (assembly GCF_042408735.1). Lineage (GTDB taxonomy): Bacteria > Chloroflexota > Ktedonobacteria > Ktedonobacterales > Ktedonobacteraceae > Thermogemmatispora. Next base: position 73,485 of record NZ_JBHOQV010000094.1, on the reverse strand, counting down.
CTGAAACGTAAGTACGGCTCCACGATCGAGGAGATTCTCAGGCGCGCCGAGGAGGATCGCCAGGAACTCGATCGTATCGTCAATCGCGAGGAGCACATTCGTCGGCTGGAGCAACAGGATCAACAGCTGCGCCGCGAGATCGGACGTATTGCTCAGGAGCTGTCGGAGCGCCGCCGCGCCGCCGCCGCTCGCCTGGCCAGCGCAATGGAGGAGCAGCTCGAGGACCTGAATATGAAGCGGGCGCGCTTCTCGGTGGAGATCCTTCAGGAGCCTGACCCCGAGGGGGTGCCGGCCAGGATCGAGGGACAGTCCGAGATGCTCTACGCCTGCGACGCTACCGGCATCGATCGCGTGCAGTTTTTGATCGCCCCTAATCCAGGCGAACCTTTTAAGCCTCTGACCAAGATCGCTTCGGGCGGCGAGACCTCCCGCCTGATGCTGGCCTTGAAGACAATTCTGGCCAGAGCTGACGCTACCCCAACGCTGATTTTCGATGAGATCGACTCAGGCATTAGCGGACGCAGCGGGCAGGTGGTCGCCGAGAAGCTGTGGATGCTGACCCGCAATCACCAGGTGATCTGCGTGACGCACCTTCCCCAGATCGCCGCCTTCGCCGATTTGCACTTCAATGTCAATAAGCAGGTTCTCGGCGAACGGACGATCACTATCGTCAATGAGCTGCGCCCCGAGCAGCGAGTGCGCGAGATCGCCCATATTATGGGAGGCAACGTGAGCGAGTTCTCGCTTAAAAGCGCCGAGGAGTTGCTGGCCCGCTCTCAGCTCTGGAAAGAGAATTGGCTGCGCCAGGTCGAGAGCCAGACCACTAGCTCGCTCACAGACCAAAGCACGGCCCGGGACGCTTCTCAGGCCCAGGCCCGCTAAGCGGACAGTCAACCAGCCCGAGGGTCCAGGAGGGAGAGAGGGATACAATGGCAGAGGTAGCTGTGATCGGCGCGGGCCTTTCCGCCCTGGCGGCGGCCCACGTGCTGCACGACCATGGCCTGCAGGTGAGGCTGTACGAGCGAGAGGAGAACGTGGGAGGCCGGGCCACAACGCGCCGGCGCGCGGGTTTCTGCTTCGATCCCGGAGCGCAGTATATCCATGGCAACGCGCCCGCCAGCGATGCCCTGCTGCTGCGGCGCTTCGCCTCTCCCGAGCTGCTGGCTATTGCGAAGCCGGTCTGGACCTTCGATAGTCAGGATCGCCTCCAGGAGGGCGACCCGCGCCAGAACGCTATTCCGCGCTGGACCTACCGGCACGGTCTGCAGACGCTGGCCGAGCTGATGGCCCGCGAGCTGCCGGTTGCAACTGGCTGTGAGATCGCCCGCCTCTCCTATTTACAGCCGGGCTGGCGCCTCTTCTCCACCGCCGGTCAGGTCGTGGCCGAGGTTCCTGCTGTGCTCCTGACCCTGCCCGCCCCCCAGGCCGCGGCTCTGCTCTCCGCGAGCGAGCTGCCGCCCACCCTCCAGCAGCGCCTGCAGGCCGAGCTGGGCCGCTCTCGCTACCGCCCCCTTCTCTCGCTGGCGCTGGCCTGGCCCGAGCGGGTACTGCCGCCCACCCCCTACTATGCACTGGTCAACAGCGATAAGGCTCATCCCATCTCCTGGCTGGCACGCGAGGAAGAAAAGGGTCCCGCCCGCGTCCCTCCCGGCTGGTCTCTGCTGATCGTTCAGCTCGCCCCCGACTACAGCCGTGCACACTGGTCGTGGGATGATCAGGCCCTGGCAGAGGCGACAACCGCTCTCGTTTCGCGCTTGCTGGGACGGCCTCTGCCAGCCCCAGACTTCTGCGACGTCCAACGCTGGCCGCTGGCTCTCCCCGAGGGAGAAACGCTGCTCGACCTGCAAGCCCTGCACGCTGTTAGCGCCCCCTATGGCCTTTTTTTCAGCGGTGATGCCTTCAGGGGTGGACGAGCGCACCTGGCCCTGGCAGTGGGACAGGAGAGCGCTTTTCAACTCCTGGCTCACTGGCGCTAGCCCTCCAGCTCGCCAGTCCTCCGTCGGCTCAGGCTCAGGACCTCTGCGCTCGGCTGGCGGCGCTCTAGACGGATATGCTACAATACTAGCGAGCATTTACCGCAGGCTGGCGGCGGACGCCCTCGCTCCCAAACAGTCCGTGTCAGACGGAGGACCCCGCGAGCGCCCACCCTGGCCTGGTTCAGCCTGTCCATTCTCTATGCTCTAGCCTGCTCCTGCTGTAGCCCAGGGAAAAGGAAGATCCCCAGGCACAAACAGGCAGCTCAGCCGGTCAGTACATAAGGATTTCAAGGCCATGAGTAAGACGCTTCTCAGCACGGTGTTGCTGTTTCTTGTATTTGCAGCCTTCCTCTGGTGGGGCCTCTGGCAACTGGCGAATCGCACAAGTACGGAAGATGTCATCTACGCCCTGATGCTCTTGGGGTGCGCAGGCTACGCTCTGGTTTCTATTCTGCTGCTGCCACGCAAAAAGACAGATGAGGAGCGAGAGCGGCAGAGCAGAAAAGCCAGGCAGGCCCAGCGCTAGCAGGGCCGCCAGAGCGACGCCGGTGATCGATCGACAGAAGCCTATGGGAGAGGAGCACGCCACCCCGCTAGTGATTCGCCTGGCCTGCGCGGAGGATATTGAGAGCATCGAGTACCTGGATCGCTTCGGCACCTCGCCCACGCGCAACATTCACCGTGAGCTGGAAAAGTATTTTGGCTCGGTTGATCCCTCTACCCATGAGCGGGGCCTGATTTTTCTCGGCGAGCTAGAAGGGCAAGCGGTAGCCAAAGCCGAACTGATGCTGCCGCCTGCCGATGGCAGCGAAGGGAGCCGTACCGGCTACATTCGCCGGGTGGTGGTGCTTCCCCAATATCGGCAGCGTGGCCTGGCGCGTCGCCTGCTCCAATACATTATCGATTTTGCTCGCCAGCAGGAGCACCTGGAGGCCCTCGATCTGCACGTCTGGGAGGAGAACAGACCAGCGATCCGCCTCTACGAGGCGCTGGGCTTTCAACTGCAGCACCGCGAGCTGTATTATCGCCTCCCCCTCTAGCTCCTCCCTCACCCCTCAGCGGCCTGCCCGCCTGCGCCTTTGCCACTCCCAGGGACTCCTGGCTCCGCAGGCCGGTCCGGCTTCCGCAGCCTCACGCCAATTTGTGACGCCTGGCTCTTCCTCTTCGTTGTAAGACTCAGGCTGGGGAAACATCAGAGGAAGCCCTACCCCGCCCGCTCTCTGGCCGCCCCGGCTCCAGTGGCCCGCTCCAGCCCGGTTGTATGGCCGCGCGCCTGGCCCGAGAGTTAAGAGAAGACCAGGCCGTCTCCCACAGGTTCCCGGTGCCAGTTGGGTAGTGGTCCTGTCATACGCACGAGTATACAACAGGCTTGCCATACATCAGTATCAGGAGGGAAGTGGAACGCTATGGTGCAGCCATCCCTACTGCCCCCGTCCCTGGAGGCGTGCGAGCAGCAGGCCACGCAGGCCACCACCACAGCCAAAGGCAGCTGGCTACGGCTCTTCTTCAGCGAGGATCGAAGTCCCGACAACTACCTGGTTCGCGCCCTGCAGGAGCGTGCTGTCTGGGTTGGTGTGGCCCTGATCCTGCAGGCGCTCAACGAGATCGATCACCGTCTCTACACACCCTATCTGCTCCCCTATAGCTCGTTCATTCCGCTGGGACTGATCCTGGGAAGCTTCGCCGCTATGGCGATGGCTCTGCGTCCTCTGCCGCGCCGGCCCCAGACACAGATGCTGAGTCGCCCTTTTCCGAGCCGCTGGCAGCGCATCGCTCTCGTGCTCATCCTGTTGACGAGCCTGGTAGGGGTGATCGAGTTGGGCCGCGGCGTCGTGATGTGCTTTCTCCCCCCCGAATTTTCCAACGACGGCACTACTCTGGACACCAACGCCGCTGCGCTCCTGCTCGCGGGCCATAATCCCTACAGCGATTCAAATTTTGTGAGCATCGCACGCACCTTTGCGATTCAGCCCGAGTGGACCACTCCGCTGCGCCAGGGCCGCTTCGCCAACCGTCTGGACTATCCATCGGATGCTGAGCTGGAGGCCGCTTTCGCGGCAGCCCTCAGAACCGGTCAGGCCCCCGAGTTCGAGGGGAAGGTCAGCTACCCGGCCCTCTCTTTCCTGACACTTGTTCCCTTCGTATGGCTCCATACGCCTTTGCGCGATGTGAACGTGCTGCCCCTCTATCTGCTGAGCTATTTGCTGATCGTGGCCATCGGCTGGCGTGTGGCGCGTCCGGAGCTGCGCCCCTGGGTTCTGCTGCTGGGCCTGGCGAACGTCCCGATGTGGGCCTCGACGACGGGCGCCAACCTCGATATTTTTTGCTGCTTGCTGCTGCTGCTCGCCTGGCTGCTGCGCGAGCGCGGCTGGCTCTCGGCCCTGCTGCTGGGCCTGGCCATCGCTACAAAGCAACCGGCCTGGTTCTCAGCGCCTTTCTATCTGATCATGGCCTGGCGCCTTTATCAGCCGCGAGAGGCGCTGCTCCGTCTGGGAATCGCCGCCGCGACGGCCCTGGCCGTGAATCTCCCTTTTATCATCTGGAACCCAGGAGCCTTTGTGGCCGGCGTGCTGGCTCCCCTGAATGATCCGATGTTCCCTCTCGGGGTGGGCATCATTAATCTGAGCGCTACGCATCTGATCCCCTACCTTCCAGAAAAGGTCTATCTGGCTCTTGAGCTGCTGGCCATGGTGGCCTCTCTGGCCTGGTACTGGCAGATCTGCCGCTCGCGGCCAGAGGCCGCTTTCTTCCTGGCTGTGGTACCGCTCTTCTTTGCCTGGCGCAGCCTCTCGTCTTACTTCTACTGCGCGGCCTTCCCGCTTTTCGTGCTGCAGGTGGCTCGTCTGCGGCAAAAGGTGGCCGTGCCTGGAGGCCAGCACCATCCCTCTGAGCGTCCCGGTGCCGGCGAGCCTCTTCCCGCCCTGGGCGAGCAGCGACCGCTGCCTGCCCTGAGTGGACGGGCCGCTTTGCAGCCGGTGGGGGCGGGGCTGCTGTCAAGCCTGCCGCCCGTCGATTCCTTCTCCGGTCTGCCTTTGCAGCGCCAGTCACGGCTGCCTGGCTAAAGACACTCCCGGACCAGATTGGCCCTGCGCCGGGCTGGCCTGGCTGGCCGTCAGCCGCTCAGGTCTCGACGCCTCCCTCCCGGACGTGGTACAATCCTCCCAACAGAGACAGAGGTATGTCGCCGCGAGGGGAGGAGCAGAACACCACTCATATGGCACGCAAAAAAGAACTTGCCAGCTCCGTGTCTGCGGAGGATCAAAGCCGCCTCCAGAGCCTGCTGACGCAGATCTCCGGCCTGGCCGAGCAGCTCCGCAGCAGCCAGAGCCAGCAGGAGGTAGAGGCTGCCCTGGCTCCGATTACTTCCGCTCCCCTGAGTGTCCAGCTCGCTCTCTTGAGAGAGCTGGCGCAGGGTAGGGATGCACCGGTACCTGGGGACGAGGCACCGCCCCAGGAGACCCAACAGCCTTCATCAACAGGAGAGCCTCGCTGGCGCGGACAGGACGCCGCCGACCTCTTGCAGGCTCTTTATCATTACAGCCCAGAGAAGGAGTGTCGCAAGGAGGCCAGGCGCTCTCTGATCCGCCTGGAAGGCTCTCGCGTTTATCCTCAGTGGCAGCCACCGCGCGAAGAGCCACAGGCTTTTCAGACCCATCCTCCACGCTTCTGGAAGGGCCTGGTCTCGCAGACCCGCGAGCGGGGCGAGGTCCAGCTCTTGCTGTGCTGGGAGGAGGGCTTCGCTTATGATGAGGCTCGCCTGATCGCTCTGCTGCTCGATTTCTGGCAGCAAGGGGTCCACGATTGCCTGGTCGAACGGGGCAGCAAGCGCCGCATTGAGGCACGCCTCAGCGAGCTGACTAGCCGCCTGGAGGAGGCCCGCTTCTGCGAGTGTAGCCTGGCAGAGGGACGCCGCCTGTTGGAGGAGGCCCTGGCGGTGAGCCACTGGCGCAGGCAGGAGCTGCCCGAAGGTTATCGCTATCATTTGCCACTGATCCGCCAGTTGATCCTCGAGGCTCCCGAGGCCGAGAGTGGCCGGGAAAACGCTCAATCTTTTATTCAGCCGACTCTGGACCCCGAAGAGCTGGTCCTGACCTTTATTGGCGCCTGGTCGCTTGGCGATTTTGGGCTGGCGTACGATTTGCTGACGCCGCAGAGTCCTCTGCGCGAGGGGTTGAGCCGTGAGGAGTGGATCGCACGCCGCCGCGCCTGGGCCGATGAGGCCCAACCTGCCCGTCTGACGGTCAGCTTTGTGGCGGAAAGCGATCAGCCGCAAAGCGGCCTCTGGCTACCAGGTAGCACGCTCTCCAGCCGCGGCCCGCGGAAGCTGGTTGAGATCGGCTGGTCACTGGAACTGAGCGAGACGCCCCTGAGCGGTACCCTGCCAGAGATGGCGATGGGCACGGCGGTCAATAAGGAAACGGGCCGCCATTGGTTCTGGACAAGCTATACGCTCCAACGCCAGGAAGAGGCCTGGCGTATCCATACGCTGAGCGATGAGGGCGCCCGCGCTCAGGGCCTGCCGATTCCCGAACTTCAGCAACGTATTAAAGAGCACGAGGAGCGAGTCCGCGAGATTTCGGCCCAGCAGCGCGAGGCCTTGCTCAAGAGTATCTCGCTATTGGACCGTCCCGACCCTCAGGCGCTACTGGAAGAGGTTACACGCCGCCTGACACAGGCTATGCACTATGACGATGCCCTGATGGTGCGCCTCTCGCTCGATCAGCAGGTGGTCGAGAACGCCTACAGCCACGCCGCCACCCTGCGCAACGGCGAGCGGGCGATGGTCTATCTGGAGCGCCTGGCTCAGCGCTTCCCAGGCCGACGCGCCGACGCCTTGCGTGAGCTGGCCATGACCGAGGATAGTCTGGCGACCCTTTTCGAGCAGCAGGGCTTGAGAGAGCGCAGCCGGCGCTTCGACGAGCTGGCCGAGCAGCACATGCAGGAATCGCTAACGTTGCGTCCGACGGCCCTCGGTTACGCCTTGCTGGCGCAGATGAAGCTGCAGCACATGGCGACGCCGCTGCCGCCTCCGGAGGTCTTGCAGGAGGCCGAGCAGCTCCTGGCTCAGGCACAGGCCCTCAATCCCAATCGCGCCGAGGAAACCATCATCGAAGCAGCTCTGGGAACGATTGCCAGCGCCCGAGGCGACCAGCAGCAGGCGCTGCAGCATTACGAGCGAGCCGCTTCGCTGAGTCCTGACTATCCCGGAATCTGGCTGGCCCTCAGCCATACTCAGCGCTCCCTCGGTCGGCGCGCTGAGGCGCGCGAGAGCTTGAGGCGCGCCCTGCGTCACAACCCCAGCGACCTGCAAGCCTACAGCGAGCTGGTAGATCTGGCCGTCGAGGAGAAGCAGTTTGGGGAGGCGCGCGCGATTCTGGAGGATGGCCTCAAGCAGCTCCCTCAGTCGGCTCACTTGCGCGCCCTCCTGGCTATGGTACTGGCCGAGCAGGGCGAGCTGCGCCAGGCACAGCGCTTTCTGGAAGAAGCGGAACGGCTCGACCAGCGTCTGCCCAGTGTGCAGGCCGCACGCGAGATCTTGAACGAGCGCAGGAAACAGCGATGATGGAGGCAGAGCGTTCGCTGAGCTACCATACGGTGACTTTGGGACCGCTGACGCGCAGCGGCCTGGCCCAGGCGGAGATTCCCGCTCAGGGAGATGGGCCGGCCGCTGGTCAGCCACGGCTGGTGGAGGTGCCCGCCGGGCTTCCCGGGGAGCGCGTGACCATCGCCATCGAGGAGCTGGCCCCCTCTGCTCGCCGGCGGCGCGCCCGTCGGCACCTGCCGCCGCGTGTCTGGATCAGCGCTATCCATGAGGCTTCTCCTTTGCGGGTAACAGCTCCCTGTCCGGTTTTTGGCACCTGCGGCGGCTGCCAGCTACAGCATATGCGCTACGAGGCACAGCTCGCCTGGAAGCGCGAAGTTGTCGTTTCCTTGTTGCACGAGATTGGGGGCTTCGAGGAGCCGGAGCTAGGCGAGGTCGTGCAGGCCACAGAGCCGTGCGAGGTTCCCTGGTACTACCGCAATCATATGCGCTTCTCGGTCAACCGTGAGGGTCAGCCCGGACTGACGGCGCGCGGCAGCCATCGCGTGCTACCGCTTCGCTCCTGCCCCATCGCCCACGAGCGCATCAACACCGTGCTAGCCATCCTGGCGCGCCATGTCAACGCGCGCCCCCAGGTGCTGGTACGCTGCGGGGCCGCTACCGGCCAGGTCCTTATTCAGCCGGCTCCCGCTCCGCAGGTCGCCGAGGAGCTGCGCCAGGCTGGCATTGAGGTCCATAGCGAGGCCATCGAGGAGCGCCTGGCCGGCGAGACCTTCCGCATTCGTCCCAGCTCGTTCTTTCAAACAAACACAGCCCAGGCCGAAAAGATGGCGCGTCTGGTCATCGCGGGCCTCCTTCAGGAAAAGCCCGTCGGGATCAGGACTTCCTCAAGCGAGTCAGATCAGGTGTGGCCTGCAGCCAGCGGATCCGAGCGCCGACCGGTGCTGGCCGATGCCTACTGCGGCGTGGGCACCTTCGCCCTGCTTTTGGCCCGCCATGCCGCCCGGGTCTACGCCATCGAGGAGTCGCCGAGCGCTATCCAAGACGCTCAGTGGAACCTGCGCCACGTCAGCAATGTCGAGATTCTCAAAGGCAAAGTGGAGCACCTGCTGCCTACGCTGGCCGCACAGCTCGATGGCCTCGTCCTTGATCCTCCGCGGGCCGGCTGCCAGGAAGAGGTGCTGGAGGCACTGCTGCAGCATCCCGTGACCAGGATCGTCTACGTCTCCTGCGACCCCTCAACCCTGGCCCGCGATTTGCAGGTGCTCTGCCGGCGTCAGGCCACTTATCGGCTGCTCTCGGTGCAGCCGCTGGATATGTTCCCTCAGACTAGCCATATCGAATGTATTGCGATCCTGGAGAGGCGGATATGAACAATAGAAGCATTGGTGAGGAGAGCCAGCCGCTGCCCGGCTTGCTGCTGGCTTCGGCTTCGCCACGCCGGCGCCAGCTGATGGCCACCCTTGGTCTGCCCTTCAAGGCAGTCGTTTCTCCTCTGGACGAGGAGCAGCTTGAGGAGCACTACACAGGTCCCGCCGAGGAGCTGGGACGCTGGCTGGCCGAGCGTAAGGCCGAGGCCGCTCTGACCCTGCCCGAGGCAGCCGGCAGCCTCATCGTCGCCGCCGATACGACGGTCATTCTTGATGGGATCTCTCAGGGGAAGCCCCGCGATGCCGCCCACGCTCGGACCATCCTGCGCCGGCTGCGTGGGCGCTGGCACCAGGTCATTACAGGGGTGGCCATCGCCTTCCCCGCCAGCGGCCCTGGCAGCAGCGATGGCTCACATCAGGCGCTGATCAGGAGCAGCCAGTGTGTGACTCCAGTCTTGATGCGCTCCTACAGCGATGAGGAAATCGAAGCCTATATTGCCAGCGGCGACCCTCTCGACAAGGCCGGCGCCTACGGTATCCAGAACCCGAACTTCCAGTTGCCCGAACAGATCGCCGGCTGCTATCTCAATGTGGTCGGCTTCCCGCTCTGTACCCTGAGCGCGCTCCTGCAGACCGGCGGCTTTCGTCTGCCAGCGCTGGTCCAGCCAGGTAGTCCCTGTCCCTGGTCAGAGCGCTGCCTGCTGCAACCAGAGAAGAGTATGATATAATTTGCGACGAAGTAATACACATCACACGCTCTTTTCAGGGAAGGTCAACAGCCGGACGCGGGTTTGCAATGGGAATCCAGCTGCCACAGATTATCTACTCGATCCTGTCTCTCCTCATTACGGGAGCAGCGGGCTTTTTTTTACGCCGCTTACTTGTCAGGCGTTTGCGCCGGACCGTCCTGGACGACTGGCTGGTCGAGACGCTGGGCGTCATGGTCATCTTGCTGCTGCTGGCACTCGGTGTGGTGATCGTCATTAGCATCTGGAGCATCAGCAATTTGCAGCTGCTGTGGAAGAGCCTGGCGGGTAATCTGGCAATAGAGAAGCTGACCAACTACATGGGCGATGTCTGGACCGTCGTTCTGAGTGCCTTTATTTTGGTGCTCGGCATTGGCGTCGGACGCACGGTCAGCAAGATCACTATCCGCAACCTGGCGGAGAACCGCATTGACATCAACACGCGGACGCTGATCGGACGCATGCTCAGCTTTGTAGTGCTGGGCATCGCCATCTTCTGGATTCTGGCCCTCTGGCATCTCTCGATCGAGACGCCCCTGGCCATCCTGGGCACCCTGACGGTGGCCTTTACTTTTGCCATTCAGGATATCCTTAAGGATCTGGTAGCGGGCTTCTATATCTTGATCGAGCGCCCTTTCCACATTGGAGATGAGATCAGCATCGAGGGCGGGACCGCCGGAACTCTGACCGGACGCGTCGAGGACGTGCAGTTGCGCGCGACCAAGGTGCGTCTGGTTAGCGGCGAGGAAGTGACCATTCCAAATGCGCGTATTTTTAGCACGACCGTCATTAACAATACCTTTTATGGCGAACGTCGCGTCACCTTGACGATGACGCTGCCCCAGGCACAGTACGATCGCGAGCAGACGCCGGCCCGCATACTGAGCATCCTGCGCGAGATCGATGAGATTATCCCTAAACCGGAGCCGGTGGCCACCATCAGTGGCTATACGCGGGAAGCGGTGACCTTGACGGTGCGCTTCTGGATTGTCCACGGTCAGGCCGGCGTGATCGCCGACGCTCTTCACGCCCTACGTAACGCCTTTGAAGAGGCGGAACTCACGGTCAAGGAGTCCGCCGGCGCCATTTAGCAGCTCAGGGGGTGGAGGGAGCGCCTACAATTGTTGCTGAGAGGAGTTTCTTGCATCTATGGAAGAGAGGCAGGCAGTGAGGCGCGTTGGCCTGTTAGGGGGAACCTTTGATCCGATCCACTACGGGCACCTGGTGATTGCCGAGGAGGTGCGAGCGGCGCTGGCCCTTGCCGAGGTGGTCTTTATTCCTACCGGTCAGCCGCCCCATAAGCCGGGCCGCCTGGTGACTCCGGCGGAGCATCGCCTCGCCATGCTGCGGCTGGCCATCGCCTCGAACCCCGCTTTCTCCCTCTGCGAGATCGAGATCGAGCGGCCAGGTCCTTCCTATACGGTGGAGACATTGCGCCTGCTGCGTGAGCGCTGGGGACCCGCCACCTATCTGGCTTTCATCCTGGGAGCCGATAGCCTGGCCGAGTTCACAAGCTGGTACGATGCCGCCGGCGTTCTGGCTCAGCTTGATTGCCTGGTGGCGGTGGGCCGGCCCGGCTACCAACCACCCGAGGGGCTGATCGCAGCTCTGGAAAATCGCCTGCCAGGTATCCGTGATCGCCTGCGCGTGGTCAGCGCGCCCTATCTCTCGATCTCGGCCAGCGACCTGCGTCGGCGCGTGGCAGAGGGGCGCCCAATCAAGTATCAAACCCCAGAGAGTGTCGAGGCGTATATTGCGCAGCACCAGCTCTATCGCGAGCCGGTGCCACCTGAAGCAGCAGAGGGGGGACCCAGCTATGTCCAGGATGCCCATGCATCTTGAGCTTGGGGATCGCTTGCGCCTGCGCAAGCCCCATCCGTGCGGGGGGTCGACCTGGCAGGTGGTGCGGCTGGGGGCCGATATTGGCCTGCGCTGTGAGACCTGCGGAAGGCGCATTTTGTTGCCCCGCTCTGAGGTGGAGCGGCGTACTAAGGAGCGCCTGCCGCCTCTGGCTCCGCCAGGCGAGGAGCCAGATGGGCCCACGGCCTTCTAGCCCTGTCAGGGCCAGGCTCTCAGACTGGCAGACTGGCAAGGGGACGGAAAGAGAGGCTCTGGCAGAAGGCAAAGAAGCCAGTGCAGGGCGCCAGCTCGCGCCCCTGCCCAACGCTGACAGGCGCCCACTCACGGCTCCGCGCTACTCTGCGCCGCTCCACGTTCACTTCGAAGCTAGCACATTTGGGAGAGATGCTATGGCTGTTGCCAGGTCCAAGCAAGGGGGAGGCTTCAAGACACTTCTCAGGAAGAAGAACTTTGTCTACCTCTGGCTTGCTCAGTTGATCTCGATGACTATCCTCAACGCCTCAAACTATGCCATCATGGTCCTTGTCGAGGAGGTCACGGGCTCAACGACGCTGGTGGGCGTGGCTATTATCAGTTTCAGCTTGCCCGCTTTGCTCTTCAGTGCTCCCGCTGGCGTCTTTGTCGATCGCTTCGACAAGCGGCTGATCCTGTGGGGCAGCAATTGCTTGCGCGCTATCGCAAGCTTCGGCTTCGTGATCTCGCTGCTGATCGATGCCAGACAACTGATTCCCGCCTACTTGCTGACCTTTCTGATCTCGAGTATCGGCCAGTTCTTTACACCGGCAGAGAGTTCAACGATCCCCTTGCTGGTCGATGAAGATGAGCTGATGCCCGCGCTGGCTCTCTTCAATATTACGTTTATGACCTCGATGGCGCTGGGAATGATTATTTTTGCCCCGCTGGTGCTGAGCCTGCTTCCTACCATCCAGCTCTTTTCGCTGACGGTGCAGCCGGTGGAGACGCTCTATTTCCTGATCGGACTACTCTACCTGGTCTGCGCGGGCCTGATCTTGCTGATCCCCGCCCAGGCTTTCGAGCAGCATGCCCCGCGTCGCCCTGCCGTGACAGGCGAGGACCTGGCAACGCAGTCTTTGAGCCTGTTCGGCAATATCGGCACGGAAATGCGCCAGGGCTGGCTCTTTATCCGCCAGAATAAGCCGCTGCTGCTGGCCGTGGTGCAGCTCTCGTTCGCCGGCATCTTGCTGGCGCTGGTGGCCGAGCTGGCTACAGCCCTGGTGACACGGCTCTTCCTGCTGCCAGCCGATACCCTGGCTTTTGTGTTCGCTCCCGCCGGGATCGGCCTGGTCCTGGGTTCGCTCTTTATGCCACGCATCACGCGCCGCCTGGGTATCTCGCGCTCCATTTTTCTGGGTTGCCTGGGCTTCGCTTTGATCATTCTTCTTTTGCCACTGCTGACTTTAATTGCCCGCAGCCTGCAACCGGTGGGTTGGAATACACACCCGCTGTTCCTGAGCTGCGCCGCCCTGATTATGTTCCTGGGCGGCATCGCTCTGGATTGCATTAATATTCCCGCTCAGACGCGCGTCCAGGAGGAAACACCCGAGTGGATTAAGGGCCGGGTGCTGGCACTGCAGCTGATGCTCTATAACGCCGGAACTATCCCGGTGATCTTGCTGACAGGCGCGGCGGCTGACCTGCTCGGCATCGATCGCGTGATCTACCTGTTGTCACTGGCCGTCTTGCTCTTCGCCCTCTGGGGCTTCTTCTACGAGCGCCGCTATCCCCCCGCCCCTTGCTTACAGGAAGAACGCGTTGAGGAATACGGGCACGAGGAGCTTGAGAGCGAAGCCGATGAGATAAGCCGCTGATCTCCGAAAAACGTGGCCCTATTGACGCTCGCACAGATCCTTCTCTACAATAGTGATTAGATGAGAGGCCGTCGCGCTCTTGATCGTCGCTGAGGCTAGGCTGATGGATCCTGCTCTGACTGCTCAGATCAAGCCGTACGCACCCTGGCTGCTGATCGCCGGCGTGTTTGTGCTCTTCTTCTTGCTTCGCCAGATCTGCCGCGCCCTGCGCCACCGCGTGGACCGTATCGGCTATCGGCTGTTCGGCGAGCGGGGCCTGCTGATCTGGTTCTGGATGAACGCCCCCGGAGTCATCTTACATGAGCTTTGCCACGCGTTCGTAGTACTGCTCTTCAGCCCTTTTGGATTCCGAATCACCAAAATCACCCTGTTTCGCATCAGACCTCTGATACAGGAAAGGCCATACGGCATGCTGCAGCGCGGCATGCCCCAGGCCCTCCAGCTCGGCGAGGTACAGTATGTGCGCCCTCCCGGACGGCTGGTCAGCCATATCGGCGATGGTCTGAGCGCTATCGCCCCGTTGATCGGGGGAATTGGGGCGATCATCTTCCTCTATTGGGTGGCCACGGGCTACAACATCTGGGAGGTGCGCCTGCAGCTGATCCGGCCAGGCTGGCCCTGGTGGACGCTTCTCTTCGCTCCCTATTTGATCCTGACTATCACGGCAGAGCTTTGGCCAAGCTCCCAGGACTGGCGCGGCGCCCGCTGGCTCCTGACGGGCCTGGTGGTCCTGACCGGGCTGCTGCTGGCCGCGCTCTGGTACACCCACGTGCTCGTCTTCAACGAGGCGCTCCTGCAGGGCATTGCCTCTGTGGCCCTTCACATCGATTTCGCTTTGCTGGCCCTGCTCGCCCTCGATCTGGTCATCTTTATCGTGGCCGATCTTCTCAATCGGCTCCTGTGAGGACCCGGCCCCCCAAGAGATCGTCCCCGGGCCTCTGGTGGAGGCGATTGTTGCCCGTCGTGCCTGCTCGCTCGTTTCATTGCAATGGCCGTTCGTCGATCGGCACGGGCAGGCCGTTCACAGGCCGCTCAGAGGGGCGATCGTCAGTGGCTACCACTCGAATTTGTCGGAGAGGAAGGCTCGACTGTAGTGTAGCAGTACCGGGCTGCCGTGCGGGCAGACCGCCGGCGCCGCGGTCTGAGCCAGTCGCTGCAGGAGGTCCTGCTGTTCGCCCTGGCTTAAGAGACGCCCCCGGCGCAGGGCTGAGCGGCAGGCCAGCCCGATGAGCAAGCGATCTTTCCAGTCCTCGCCCTCTTCCAGCGCGATCTCCACTAGCTCATGCAGATGGGCTGCAAGCTGCTCGCTGTCACCTATCCCTTCGGGGACGGAGCGCACTAGAAAACTGCGTCCTCCGAAGTGCTCACAGTCCAGGCCCAGACTCGCCAGGATCGGCAAGCGCTGCTCCAACAGCTCCGCCTGCCAGCCTTTCAGCTCCAGAACCAGCGGTTCAAGCAGGAGGCGTGCGGCCAGGGCCTCCGTTCCTTCGTTGCCGGCACCAGCACTACGGCTGCGCAGGTGCTCATAGAGGACGCGCTCGTGGGCACGGTGCTGATCGATGAGATAGAGGCTCCCATCGGGGGCCTCGGCAAGGATGACGGCCTGCTGCAGTTGGGCCAGGGGACGCAGGGCCGCTAGCGCTTCGGCTGGCGTCGGACGGCTGCCTTCGCTGTGGTAAGGCTCGCCCGCTTCTAGCAGACGCAGACCCCGCCGGCGTGGCCCTGGTAGGCGCGGCTGATAGACACTGGCCGGACCCGGCCAGGCGCTTTCGGCTGGCAGGACTGGACTGCGTTCGAGAACGGCCCGCACGCTGCGGCTGAGCAGAGCCGCTAGCTCGCGCTCGCGCCTCAGCCGCACCTCTGTTTTGGCCGGGTGAACATTGACATCGATCTCCTGGGCCGGTAGCTGCAGGTGCAGCACCAGCAGGGGATGACGTCCCCTGGCAAGCAACGGGCGATAGCCAGCTTCGAGGGCTTCTTGCAGGGCACGCACCTGCACGGGTCGCCCATTGACGAAGAGCATCATATGTTGGCGATTAGGCTGGGCCAGCACACGGTTACCTACATAGCCGAAGACCCGCAGGCCCTCCTCGTCCTCTACTTCGATGGGAGTCAGTAGCCCGGTAATCGGCAGGCGGTAGAGTTCGGCCAGGGCTGTGGCCAGGTCACCGCTGCCGCTGGTCTGGAGCAGGGCTTGCTCTTCGACGCTGAGGCTGAAGCGGACGGCAGGATAGCCGGCGGCGTAGCAGTAGAGAAGCTGCAGGATCTGTCCAGCCTCACTGCGGGCGCTTCTCATGAATTTGAGACGAGCGGGAACATTGTAGAAGAGTTCGCGCACGGTGACGGTTGTGCCGTGCGGACGGGCCCGATGGCCACGCTGGATGAGTTCGCCGCCGCGCAGCGTAATCCAGGCCGCAGGCTCCTCTCGGCCGCGCTCCTCGCTCTCGATGGGACGACTGAGCAGGGTCAGCTCCGAGACGGCGGCGATGCTGGCCAGAGCCTCGCCGCGAAAGCCCAGGGTATGGAGATGCTCCAGGTCCTCGACGCGGGCGATCTTGCTGGTCGAGTGACGCGCACAGGCCCGTTCCAGGTCTTCTTCGGGAATACCCTGGCCATCGTCACTGACGCGAATGAGGCGCAGGCCCCCATCGCGAATCTCGACGCGGATCTCATGAGCACCGGCATCCAGAGCGTTCTCCACCAGTTCTTTGACTACAGAGGCGGGCCGCTCGATGACCTCGCCGGCGGCAATGCGCTCTGCCACTTCGTTTGGAAGTTGACGAATGGGTGAGCGCCCTGCGGGAGCCGATGCGGCCTCAGATGAAGACTGCTGAATCGGATCTGTTTTTAACGGGTCCGGGCGATTCATAACGCCTTTCTCTGTTTCTGTCGCTGGCGTTGAATCACAAAGAGCAGGTTGAGGGCGTCAAGCGGAGTGATGGCGCAGATATCGACCTGATCGAGCAGGGCCTCGGACGCCCCTTGACGCTCAAGCAGGGTTGCTAAACGTCGCCCCTCCTCGCTTTGCCAGGCGTAGGTGAGGGCCAACTCGCCGCCTTCGGCCACTGCCGCAGCCTGCCTCTCAGGAGCCTCTCCCCCTCGATGGCCATTGAAGAGAGCCGTGGGCGCAGGGGAGCGGGCGGCAGCGGACGCGGGCCAGGCGCCGGTCACGAGAGCCACGCCGGCCATCTGACCGGGGGCGTGCTGGCCTACTTCGAGTGTCTTTAGCACCTCCTGGGCACGACGGATGACGCTCGGCGGCATGCCGGCCAGGCGTGCCACATGGACGCCATAGCTGCGCCCGATGCAGCCGGGGGTCACACGGTGCAGAAAGACGATCTCCCCGTCCTCGCCCTCGCTGATCGCCATCGTGTAGACGCGCAGATGGGGCAGCTCGTTGGCCATCGCCGCCAGTTCATGATAGTGGGTGGCGAAGAGGGTGCGGGCTCCGATCACGGAATGGAGATGCTCCACCACAGCCCGTGCGATGGCCAGACCGTCGTAGGTACTGGTGCCGCGCCCGATCTCGTCAAGCACGATCAGGCTATGGCGAGTCGCATGATGTAGGATGGCCGCTGTTTCCTCCATCTCCAGCATAAAGGTGCTTTTGCCCGAGGCGATATCGTCCTCGGCCCCCACACGGGTGAAGATGCGATCGACCAGACCAATGCGCGCGCTCTTGGCAGGGACGAAGCTGCCAATCTGAGCCAGCAGCGTAATGAGAGCCACCTGACGCAGGTAGGTCGATTTGCCGGCCATATTGGGACCAGTCAGCAGGAGGATGCGCTCGCCGGCGTCTCCGTCCAGGTGGGTATCGTTGGGAATAAAGACATCGCCGTCCAGACTGCGCTCAACCACTGGATGGCGCCCGCCAACGATCTCAAGCGCGTGCCCCTGCTCCAGTACCGGCCTGACGTAGCCGTAGTGAGCGGCCACCTCGGCCAGGCTCAGCAAGGCGTCGACGCGCGCCACCGCTGAGGCCGTGGTCATAATCTGGCCGTAGGAAAGGCTCAACTGGCGCAGGACGTCGGCATAAATGCTGCGCTCAAGTTCTTCAATGCGCTCCTCGGCATTGAGGATGCGCGCCTCATGCTCCTTCAGCTCAGGCGTGATATAGCGCTCGGCATTTGTCAGGGTCTGACGACGCTCGTAGTCCGGGGGGACCAGATGACGGTTGGCCTTGCTCACTTCGATATAGTAGCCGAACACCTTGTTGTAGCCAACCTTGAGCGATTTGATGCCGGTACGCTCGCGTTCCTGCGGCTCCAGACGCGCCATCCAGAGGCGCGAGTCGCGGATCGAGGCGATTAAGGCATCCAGCTCGGGATGAAACCCTGCCCGAATGAGCCGCCCATGTGCGGCCCCATCGTCAACCTGGCCCTCCGAGACGAGAGCCTGGGCGATCAGCTCGCGCACCTGGGGACAATCATCCAGCTCGCCGGCAATCTCTTGCAGCAGCGGGGCCTGACATCCCTGCAACAGCTCGCGCAGACGAGGAATGACCTCCAGATAGTTTCGCAAGCCCTGGACTTCACGCAGGGTCGCTGTTCCCTGGCGCACCCGCCCAGCACAACGCTCCAGGTCTCCCAGACTCTGCAGGCAAGCGGCAATACGGCTGCGCAGAGCGGGACTCTCATATAGCTCTTCGACGCTCTCCAGACGGGCGTTCAGGAGGGTCAGGTCGAGCAAGGGCTGCGTCAGCATGCGGCGCAGGTACCGGGCTCCCATTGGGGTCAGGGTGCGGTCGAGCACGCCCAGCAGGCTTCCCTGGGTGGTACCGCTGCGTGAGCCTTGCAGGATATCGAGATTGCGCTGGGTGTGGGCGTCCAGCACCATATAGCTGGTCGTCTGGTAGGAACGCAGGCCCGTTAAGAGGGAGAGCAGGGCCGTATTCATCTTCTCCAGGTAGGCGATAATAGCTCCAGCGGCGGCAATAGCCTGAGGGGCCTCGGCGCAGCCGTAGGCATCAAGAGATTGGACGCCGAAATGGCGACAGAGACGGGCGCGGGCCGCCTCGACGTCGAAGAAATGGGGCGGGCAGGCGGTAATGGTCACGGTCTGTGAAGGGAAGTGGTAGCTCTCGCGGCTCGTCCCTTCAGGCAGCAGGCATTCCGCGGGGGCCAGCCGCTGCAGCTCGGCCTCGAGGGCCCCTGGTAGCTCCGCGGGGGCGAACCAGGTCACGCTAAACTCCCCCGTGCTCACATCGACTGCGGCCAGCCCGGTCTGCTGGCGCGAAGAGGCTATGGCCACCAGATAGTTATTCTGGCGGGCCGGCAAGAGATTCGGCTCGGAGAGGGTACCAGCCGTCAGAATGCGCGTCACGGCGCGCTCCACCACACCGTGGCCCACCTCACCGACCTGATCGCAGATCGCCACCTTATAGCCCCGCTGAATCAGTTTCCCCACATAGTTTTCCAGGGCATGCAGCGGGATGCCGGCCAGCGGCACGCGCTCCTCACCATAGTTGCGGGCCGTTAGGACAATCTGTAGCTCGCGGGCAGCAATGCGCGCATCCTCATCGAAGGTCTCGTAAAAATCGCCTACCTGATAGAGCAAGATAGCATCGGGATATTGGCTTTTGATCTGCAGATACTGGCGCCGTGCGGGTGTGACCTTCACCGCTCTCTTCTCCTCCTGCCAAGCCATAGCAGACCTCGACTGAACGTCTGTACTATAGCGTATTCCCGTGCGATTGTCAAAATGTGGTAGCCCGAATGCGGCCTGATCGACAGATTGGACAGATTGGACAGATCGGCAGACCAAAGGCAGAGTCTTCCCGGCGGGCGGAGAGGGGCAGACAAAGCACAAGGGAGACGGCTCCTTCCTCTTGTCGCGAGGCGAGGAGCGCCTCCCCCGCCTTTTTGGGCGGCACGAGAGGACCTCTCTGGAGCCCCAGGTCTAACCGTCCGTCGAGGCTCCCTCTACCTGAGCCAGCTCGCCAAAGGCTCAGGCGTAGACATAGGTCTTGAAGAGGCAATACTCTTGCCAGCCCAGACGGCGATAGACATTCAGGCCCATTGGCGTGGCCTGCAAGGTGGCATGGCGGTAGCCCAGCCGCTCAGCCTGGCGCATGGCCGCCAGCGTCATGGCGGTCCCAATGCCCTGGCGACGCACCTGGGGAAGGGTCGCCACGCCATAGAGGCCAGCCATTTCTCCGCCAACGGTGAGCAAAGCTGTGGCCACCGGCTCTCCACGCCAGAAGCCCAGCAAATAGTGCACCGGCTGTCCCTGTACAAAGCCATAGCGATGGTAGAGATCGAAGAAGACGGCCCTGATCGGTTCAGGAAAGCCAAAACCATCGCAGAGAACCTGCAGCCAGGTCGCCATTGCACTCGTATCGCTGACCTCTTCGACAACCAGCTCTTCCGGAACAGGCGGCGCCGTCACGGGAAGCGGCCGTCCCAGCTCGATCGCCATGCCCGGCACCTCCTCGTCGAGCCGGCACCCCTGCGCCAGCAATCGCTGCTCCAGGTCAGCAGGGCGTGACGAGGGAGCCAATAACCAGGTCAGAGCCACCTGCCTGGAACGCGCCTCGGCACAGAGGGCCGGGATCTGCTCGTCGGCCTCCTGCTCGCTGAGCTGACAGCAGATCACCCCGTTGCAGAAGAAGACCGGCCGCCCAGTGAAAAAGAAGAGTAGGCCGCCACGCTGGTGAAATTCACCTCCCAGGGCCTGGCCCAGACGAGTATAGGCTTCGAAGAGGTTGCTTTCCATCGCTTTGAGCAGCTCGGGCGAGGGTCCCGTCCCAGGCCGCTCTGTGGTCTCTGTCATGCTATTTCCTCCTGCGAGATACTATCTCACTGGCTACTCGCTGCTGTGCTCGCCCAGGATCTTGCCGAAGCGCTGTACTTGCTGCGGGCTGCGCAACTGGAGCACGATCAGCAGTCCAATGCCGATCAGGAGCCAGACCGCCGCGATGTAAGGAGCCAGATTGAGCGGGAATTGCGGTACGGGAACAACCGAACTATAGATAGTAAAGGCACATATGGCAATGGCGATCAAGGGCAGCAGAATGTCAAAGATGAGCGTCAGCGCCGCGCCCGCACCCCGCGCTCGAGTGCGCATGAAGGCCACCATCCCAGAGAGAGCCACCAGGATGTAGGCCAGCAGGATGCCCAGTGAGGCCGTGGTGGCCATAAAGCCGAAGAAGAGGAAGGGGCCAAGCTGTATACCCAGAGCCGCCCCCAGCACCAGCGTGAGCGCCAGCACGACGAGGATCGCCACCCAGGGCGTCTTGTAGCGAGCATGGGTCACGGCAAAGATTGCCGGCAGACCCCCGTCTCGCCCAACGGCAAACATCATGCGCGAAGCCAGCACTACCCCCGCCAGGGTAGCGCTAAAGGCCCCAATAGCGACCATGAGATCGATAAGGGTGGCCAGAAAGGCTCCGGCGTAGCGCGTCGCCAGCGTATCCAACGGAGCTTCGTCCCTGGCCCATTGATCGATGTGGGCCGTTCCGTAGCCGTTGGCCATAGCAAAGGAGACCAGTACGTAGTAGACGATGGCCACCAGCACCGCTGTCAGAATGGCCCAGGGAATGGCCTGCCGCGGACGCTGGGTCTCCTCCCCAAGGACCGCCGCCGCTTCAAAGCCGATAAATGAGGTGAAGCTGAAGATGGCAGCGAAGAAGAGCGAGGACCAGCCGCCCGCCAGTCCTGCCGGCGAGAGCGGGGTGAGACTGATGCCATTGGCTCCGCCGCGGGCCAGGATGATCACGGCCAGAGCCAACACCGCGAGCAGCCCGACAAAAGAGAGTAAGAGCTGCGTGCGCGTCGAGAGCCGCACATCGAAGAAGGCCAGTACAAAGAGCAGAACCAGTAGTCCGCAGAAAATGATGAACCAGTGAAGACTCAGCCCCAGGTGCTCGAGCAGTTGACCAAGAAAGATGCTAGAGATCGCCAGCGTAAAGGAGGCTCCTGCCGCGAAGGCGCCGCCATACATCCAGCCCCCAATAAAGCCTGCCTGTGGCCCCAGCCCCTGAGCAATATAGGTATAGAGGCCGCCGGCACTGGCAATGCGCCTGGTAAAGCGAATGATCACGTAGGCCAGACAGAGGCTCGCCAGGCCGGCAACCACGTAGGCCAGCGGCACAGCAGCCCCAGCAGAAGCAGCCGCAAAGGAACTGGAGAGCGCGATACCCATCTCCAGCGAGAGCAGGGCCACCGACTGGGCAATAGCGTCAAAGAGACCCAGGCTATCTTTGCGTAAGGTGTAGACCTGCGCCTCGCTCTGGGGAGATAGCTCCGACGACGTCTGCATCTGGCTTTCGCTCATTTTGCATCGTTCCTTTCTCTCTCATTGGTCATGGGACTGGCCCGGCCCTCTTTGCTGAGCTGACCCACTGAGCCGCCCACCTCCCGGAGATAGCCGGCTCGCCAGCCCCGCTCATCAGCCAGGCAAACAGAGAGATAAGTAGAGGGCTTCGGCCTCACGACTCCCTTAGCGGGTGTCGCAGCCCGCCACCTCCCGACTGGGAAGAGGCGATGGGTCCCGTCCCACCAGCAGGCCGACTGGCGGGCAAGGGTAGGGTGGGGGTCTCGCTAACCGACGGCAGGAGGGCGGCCAGATCCTCAGCCTCGGGAACCAGGAAGCTGTAGATGGCCCCCACTGTCAGGCTGGCCAGCACAAAGAGCAAGACCCAGAACCCCCAATCTTCGTTGTTCAGGACCTCCGGCACCGGCGAGCCAGCGAAGAAGGTACAGCCAATGGCTACGCCGGTCAGGATGATTCCTAGCCCAGCAGCCAGGTAAAAGAGCGGCGGCGGAACAATCCAGCGCTCGCTCGGCTGCCGACCCTGGCGGCCACAGAGCAGTATGCCGCACAAGAAGAGGCTGATCATGGCGATGTCCCAGATGACTGAAGCTCCGTTGATGACGACTAGAAAGACGGTGAGCGCCAGCTCCTGGTAAGGCACGGCTGGCGCCACAAAAAATATGACAAGGATAAAGGCTACATTAAGGGCTGTCTGCAAGAGCATAGCATTGAATGGTACACCATTGGCCTTGAGACGCGCCAGCACACCAGGCAGCCGGCGATCAAGGCCCGCGACGAAGAGCAGGCGCGAGAACATGGCGTTGTAGGCCGCAGTCGCGCAAATAAAGTAAATGAAAGTTATGGAGTAATAAATATTGGAGAGGATATAGCCTATATCGCTCCCGAAAACGCGGGTCAGGAGCGCGGAGACAAAGGTCGCTTCCTTGAGTTCGGTGGGCGAAAGGGCGGCCAGGACGCCGAAGGTAGCCAGGAGATAGCCGGCGACAATGATCAGGGTAGCCCAGAGGAGGTAGCGCTCGCTCCGTCGCCGATCCACAACCTCGCCACCCATGTTCAGCGGCACCGCCATGCCCAACAGGGCCACTGTGACGATGGCCAGTACGGGCAAGCTAGAGGCATTGAGCTGCCAGGACTGGGCCGAGAAGTCACCACGCAGCGGCTGACCAGCGAGCAGCCACAACAGGCCGGCCAGGCCCACAAGCCCAAACATCAGGCCATAGGCCAGCATGGCCACGTTCAAAATGCGTTGAAGCTGCCTTTGACCAAGGGCACAAAGCGACTGTGCCGCCAGCAGCACGAGGATGGCCGCTACACCCTGCTGCCAGGGAAGGGCAAGCCAGCCAGGATTGAGGTCCTGCAGGCTGGCAACGGCGGCCTCGGCCTCCACAGTCAGACCAATGGCCCCCGGCCACCAGTTGCAGAAAAAGCCGAGAAAAGTGTCCCAGAAATTGCCAAAGGCTCTATTGGCCCATAGGTAGACTGCCCCTTCCCCGGGAAAGAGGCGATAGAGCTGCCCACAGACAAGGGCCGATGGCACAAGAAAGCCCAGAAATCCCACACCCCAGTAGAGCAGGCTTGCTCCTCCTGCCACTCCCACGGTCTGAACATTGTTGATAAGCAGAACGGCAATCAGGCAGAGAACCGTCAGATCACGCGGACGCAGCACGCGCGGCAACTGACCAGGGGGAAAGCGCTCGCTGGGCAGCTCAGGACGACCTTCCAGCATAGACTTGCGGCCCGCTGATGAGCCTGGCTCTGGCTCCACCGTGGAAATCAAAGACGTCATGAGCATCTCCTTCTCTATTGATGCATAGGTCTATCGTTTCGGGGTGAACGCTCTTCTAGAACGATGATTCCTCTCTGGACCATGAAGAGGAGAATGGAGGTAATCCGCTCTGGCGAGCGGCGCAGCAAATGGGCGATCTCGGCCACCGTTCGGCTCCCATCGATTAAAGCGAAGATCAGCCGTTCCTCGCGTGACCAGGACGAGAGAGCAGGGGTCTGGAGTAGGCGACGAGGCACTAGCTGAAAGCCCTTCTCCAGCGCTGGGGAGGAGCTGGACCCCGCCAGGCGCTCACCAGCACCAGGCTGGCGCGCAGAGGCGGCCGAAGTCGACCTGACTGGGCCACCCTGCTCCTCCTCCGCCAGATGCCACTGCAGCTCTCCTCGACTGGCCAGCCAGTCGATGGCCTGGGCACCACTCATCAGTAGCCGCCCATCGGCAAGGCTAATGATGATACACGAAAGAGGGCGGCCCCTCTGTAGCTGCAGGCTCGCTTGCCAGGGTTCCCCCCTACGTAGCACAATAAGTGTCCCACTTTGCTGGGAGAGGCTCAGGAGCTGCAGCAGACTGGCGAAATCTTTGGTGTACATTGCTGCGCCGTCCCTCATCGTCTTGCGGCAAAACCAGGCAGCTATCCAAGGCGCTGCAGAGGTGGAGATCTTCTTCAATCTCGACAGACCTGACGGATCTAAATGAGCGCCTCCGTGGCCAGCTCTAGCTCTTCCAGGTCTCTGGCCAGTTGCCGGCTGGCCTCATCGAACTGGGCCGCAATTTCTTGGGCACTCTTCATGGCCTTTTCTAGCTGCTCGGGCAATCTATCCCTTTCATAGGCATCGGCTATTCTCGAAGAGAGAAAGGCTATTTGCTGCAAGCCATGACTCAGGGCCGCCAGCGCCTCACGCGCTTCGCTATCGCGATTGGCACGGGCTTGCTGGAGAAGCCAGGTTAGGCGAGGCTGCAAAACCTGACACGTTCGGGTAATGAGGGCAATGTCGCGCAGAATGGCCGCGTGACGCACCGCCAGGTGCCGGCTGACCGCCGCTAAAATAGAGGTCCCAGTATGATGATCTTCGGCAATCCGCTGGGCGTCAATGGTCAAACGGCGTACCTCCTCGGTGGTGGCGCAGATGCGACGCGTCGCCCGACGGATGGGACGCACGATCGGCAGAAAGACCCAGGTCGCTGTCAGCACCGTCAGGAGAAGAATGCCGCTGAGCAGCAGCCAGGTGCTCCTGCCTTCCAGCCGATAGGCTGATCGGTAGAAGAACAGTACAAATAAACTGACAGGTATAAAGGAGACAACCAGCATTGAGATGAGGAAGCGCAGCTTGATGCCAAAACCCGTGCGCCGCAAGAGGGTCCCAAGATCAAGGGAAGCTCCTTGCCAGGGGTCAGAGGCCACCTCGCGCCCCACGTCTCGCTCTAAACCCCGATGTACTACCATTTGGGCGCTCCTGTCAAAGGATAGGAACAACGCTTCAACAGTTCCTTCTAGACAGTTAAGGAGTATAGCACTATCTGAACTGGCTGGATATTAATAGTTTGTAAAAATTGGCAAACCATTTTAAAAGGAGTTATACAAGAAAGGGCCTGCTAAGACGGCTCTGGATCAGGCAGATCAGAACAGGAAACGCCGCTCATGGTCGCCAAAGGAGGTTGAGGAAGAAGAGAAGCGCCCGGCATTACATCGAAGGAGGAGGTTGCTCCAGCTCAGACCTTGATTGACAGAGGCCAGCCCTGTCGTCTATAGTATTTCATCAGTTACTTACTTATCCGTCGATGGGCTGGCCGCCAGGAAGAGGGAGGGCCGCTTTTACCCGGCTTCGTTGCCGGCGCTCTCTCTGCCAGCGAGGTTTCTGGTACGTCATCCTACCTTTCATGCTGCTTCGGCACATGAAGCAGCTGCTCTTTGAAAGTCGCGAGTCAGATCATGAGGGATCTTGTGGCCCATGACAATTGAAAATATGCCCCCCGAGCTGGTCGCTGAGGCCCAAAGCCTTGATACGGCCCCCGAACGGCTGGCTGAGCTGAGCCAGATGCCAGCGCTACGCCCGCTGGTGGCCGCCAATCCAGCAACACCGCCCGCTGTTCTGGAGCAGCTCAGCAGGGAACGCGATCTGTCTGTGCGCCGCGCCGTGGCGCGCAATCCCAATACGTCGCTTGACCTGCTGTTGGAACTGGCCCGTGAGTTCCCTCACGAATTTCTGTCCAATCCTGTTTTGCCCCTCTTGAATCTGACACAGCCCGACTTCATCAAACGGGCCTCGCCCCAGGCCTGGCTTCAGCTCCTCCGCTGCGAGGAGACGCCTCTGCTCTGGCTACGCTGGCTCAACGAAGATGTGAACCTCAGCCGCATCCGCTGGTTCTCCGATGAAACCATGTGGGCCTTACAGTGGCACGTGGCCATTGCAGGCGAGATTTCCGAGTTTAACGAGCAGTGGCGGCGCATTGCCAGTGAGGCGGTCGCCGATTACGAGCGACGCAATAGCCAGGTCGGCCTCTATCCCCGCTCCTTCAGCTCGACGCTTGTGCTCCTCGTGCTGGCCATACCCGATTTCTATCCTCTGGTAATCGAGGGAATCTACCAGCCGGACGAGGAGTGTTGGCGCCGGCTCCTGCTGGCCTGCTACCCCCACCTGCGTCAGGAGACGCTGCTGAAGCTGGTCAGCGAGGGACCGCTAGAGGTCCGCGCCGAGGTCATCCGGCTGGCAGCTCTTCCGCTCGAGCTGCTCCAGGAACTGGCGAAGGCTACAGAGGTTGAGATCCGCAGCGCTGTGGCTGCGAACCCGGCCACCCCGCCCGCTCTCTTGCTCACCCTGGCAGAGGATACCAGCAACAGGGTGCGCAGCGCCGCTGCCAGCCATCCTCAACTGCCAGCGGAGGGATTGCTCTCTCTGGTCAGGAGTTCCGAACCCGAGGTGCGTCGGGCGGCAGCTTGCCATCCCGCTCTGGGATCTGCTGAGCGCCTGCTGCTCGCCAACGATGCCAGCCCTGCAGTACGGGCCGCCGTCGCCTCACACCTGCCGCAGGAGAGTCCCCTGCTCTGGCACCTGGCAGAGGACGAGGCCGGTCTGGTGCGAGCCGCTGTCGCCGCTCACCCGGCTCTGCCTGAAGCGCTTCTCGAACGCCTGCTGCACGATTCCGAGATGGAGGTTGTGCTCTCGCTGGCCAGCAATCCCCGCCTGCCCTCTCACCTTGCTGAACAGCTCTGCAACCACCCTCAGGCCATCATTCGTCGGCAGGCCGCTTCTCACCCAGGGCTGTCGTCAGAGACCCTGCACCGCCTGGTAGCTACCAGAATCGAGGATCGTCCCTTGCTCGCTGGGGTGGCCTGCAATCCCAATGTCCCCCTTGATGTGCTGACACGGCTGGTGGAGATGGACGACCGCGAGATCCACCTGGCCCTGAGTCGGCAGCCGCGGTTGCCGGCTTCCCTGCTGGAGCGCCTGGCCACCCGCTATCTGAGCGAGTGGCGTCGCCAACGAGCCGCGCTCCCGATAGAGGAGAGCGCTCAGCCCATCGAGATTCTTCGCGCTCTGGCCGCTCATTCCGCCTCACCGCTGACGCTGCTAGAACAGTTGCTGCGCCTGAACGATAGCGAGGTGGCAATCGCGGTAGCGACTCACCCGCGGGTTGCTGCCCAAGGACGGGGCCTGCTCTTCGACTACCTGTTAGAGACCTTGCGCGAAGAGATCATCAAAGCTGACCTGCCCTCGCGTCTGCGTCCGCTCTTGCTGCAACGTCGCGATCTGCCGCCAGCCTTGCTGGAGCTGTTTGCCGAATCGGGCCGCTGGGTTGAGCGCTATCTTGTGGCTCAGCATGCCGCTGCTCCGCCTCCTTTGCTGGAGACTCTGGCCCACGATGGCACCTGCTTTGTGCGCGCTGCTGCCCGTGCCCGCCTGGCTGGCCAGCCTGCAGATTGACCGGTGCCGCGCTTTTGACTATACTGAATCGGCAAAGCCTTTGTCTCTCGGGCGAGAACCTGGCAATCCTCCATCGGTCAAACTCACTCTGCCTCCTGTTGAACTGATGGGACGTTGGCCCCTGGCTTGCTGACCCTGGCTTCGACTTCCGGGCCGTTTTCGCCTGTCTGTTCGCTGCTCTCCCGTCCGTGGCAGTCTTTCGCCCGCCACTGTAGAGCGATCCAGGCAGCGAGCCAGACCAGACGAAAGAGCAATTTCATGGACTGCGAGAGCCGCTAGCGGAAGCCGAGGCCCCTCTCAGCACTCCAAAGAGGAGGCTGCCTACCAGGAGACGGCTCCAGCACCTCTGAGGGTCCTGAGTGGGCTGTCCGTGCTGAAGGCCATTGTCTCCCAGGCTGGCAACCCCCCTGAAGAGGCCGCAGAGCCTGGCTCTTGATCGGCGGCTGGTGGTGCGCCGTGCAGCCGCCCAGAACTCCCATACGCCGCTGGAGGTTTCCACGCAGCTCGTCCTGGCACGTTCTCATCTCAGTTCCTGACCAATACAGAGCCTCTCTCTAACTGGAGGTGTCCGCCGGCGGCCTGGAGCTGGCGTTCTCGCGGTACGAGGAGCCGCCAGCCAGCCGCACAGGGACCAGGAGGGCCATCACGACGCGGAGATAGAGCCACACTCAAAAGGGCGCCAGCTCTGGTGGCCGTCGCCGTGGGGCCGACCGGGCAGGCTGACCCTGGGCTGGATCCTCACCAGCTCAACACCGAGGAGAGGTCAGCAAGGCCGGTCTGGTGGCAGGCACCTTGACAGCTGGTCGCTCAGCGTTCTATGGTGTGTGCCATCTCTCCTGGCGCTCGCCCTGGAGCAGCTCCAGCGAGCAGTACCCATTGCCAGCAGGGACTACAGGGATGCCATGCATCCACCTGGAATGACTATGAGATAAATGGAGAGAAGACAGTCTCTCGCCTAAGAGGCGGATAATTAAGGAAGGTGAAAGAGTCCTATGCGACCAGATGCCCTGGCACGTTTTCTTTCCGGCCTGGTAAGTCGACGCCTGATGATGAGCACGATGATCTGGGGCCCACCCGGCATCGGCAAATCGAGTATTGTCGCTCAGACAGCCCGCAGCCACGGCCTGGAGCTGATCGACCTGCGTCTCTCCCAGCTCGCTCCAACCGATCTGCGCGGCCTGCCCGTGGCCGAGGAAGGCACAGCCCGCTGGTATCCGCCCGAGTTTCTGCCACGCTCGGGTCGGGGCATCCTCTTTCTCGATGAGCTAAACCTGGCTCCGCCAACGATCCAGGGCATCGCCCAGCAGCTGATCCTCGACCGACGCGTCGGCAGCTACAGCGTTCCCGAAGGGTGGTTTATCTGGGCTGCTGGCAACCGCAAAGAGGATCGCGCCGCCGTCTTTGATATGCCCGCCCCGCTCAGCAATCGCTTTATTCATCTGTTTGTCGAACCGAACTTCGATAGCTTCAAAGCCTACGCCCTGGAGCAGGGCATGCACGAGCACCTGTTAGCCTTTCTGGCCTTTCGGCCCGAGCTGTTGCATAGGCTCGATCCTCAGCAGCCAGCCTGGCCCTCACCGCGCACCTGGATGATGGCCGACGCCCTCTACAAGGCCGGACTGGATATCGCCCCGGCGGTCGGTCAGGCCGCTGCCGCCGAGTTCGAGGCTTTTATGGCCCTCTACGAACGCCTCCCCGATATCCAGGCCATTCTGGAGGGAGAGGGCGAGCACATCGCCTTTCCTGGCGAACCATCGCTGCGCTACGCCATCACGACCGCCCTGGCAACGCGCGCCTCTACCCTGCAGCAGTGCTATGAGGCTTTCGTCTGGATGAGCCGCAAAGCTCAACCTGAATGGGTCCAGCTCTTCGCCACTGATCTCTTCCACCTGCTGCGCGCACGCAACGAGCTGGGCAAGCTGGCAGCCCTGATCCAGCGCAACCAGCACCTCCAAAAGCTGTTCACCGAGTATATGGAACTGCTCAACCAACAGTAATGAATGAAGAAAGAGGTATGACACCGACAGAAGGGGCTGCGATCGCCAGCACTTCACCGTCGCCGAACAGCTCGCTCCGAGGAGGAGAGGCCATGAAGGAGCACCAGGACGTTCAGAAACAGATCAGCGCCGCCATTCTTCAACTACGCCTGCGGCAACCTTTCTTCGCTACCCTCAGCCTTTTTAGCCAGATCAAGATCAGTGAGGCGGTGGAGACCGCCATGACCGATGGGCGGACTATCACCTTTAACCCTGACTTCTGGCAGAAGCTGACGCCAGCCGAGCGACTAGGAGTGCTGACCCACGAGGTGCTTCATGCCGCCCTGCAACATGTACCACGACGCGGCAAGCGCGACCCGCAGCTCTGGAACATTGCGGCGGATATCGTCGTTAACGGTATCATCGCCCACCTGACCCACCTTGACCTGCCCAAAGGGCACATCCGTGAGCCAGGGCTGGAGAACCTGAGCGTCGAGGAGGTCTATCAGCACCTGCGGCAGGACCGCAAGCACGCCGCTCAGCTCCGTGTTCCCCTCGACCTTAAGCAGCCGGCCTCGCTCGAGGAGCCAGAAACGCCCGAGAAGCCGGAACGGCTCAGAAGCTACTGGTGGCGGGCAATTAGCCAGGCCCGCAGCACAGTCGAGCTGCCTGGGCCTTTCCCCCTTGGTCTCACACGCGAGCTGGCGCGGATTGAACCGAGCCGGCTCGACTGGCGCAGCTATCTGTGGCGCTTTCTAACGCAGACTCCCAGCGACTTTGCGGGCTTCGATCGGCGCTTTATCGGCCAGCGCCTCTATCTCGACGCTCAGGAGAACGAGCAGCTCCATGCCTACATCGCTGTGGATACGAGTGGCTCGATCAGCGACAGCGAGCTGGGCCTTTTTCTGGGTGAGCTACGCGCTATTCTGGCCGCTTACCCGCATGTGATTGGCCAGCTCTACTACGTTGATAGAGAGTGCCACGGCCCCTACGAGCTGGGCAGCCTCTCCGTCAGCATGCCACCGCCCCAGGGCGGCGGCGGAACCGACTTCACCCCCTTCTTCGAGCGGATTCGGACCGAGTACGAACCGTGGCAGAACGCCGTCTGCGTTTACTTGACCGATGGCTTCGGCACCTTTCCCAAAGAGCCGCCTGAGTTACCCGTACTGTGGGTTGTGACGGGCTACCACCTTGAGCGAGAAGCGTTCCCTTTTGGCGAAGTGATTGAACTGGTGCCCGATGAGGAGCATTGAGGGGCTTCCACCCCGGCATGAGCAGAAGTGGAAGCCGCCAGCGGGTCGACTACAGCCAGTTACCCTCTAGCGCTGGCTACCGGTGGCCGCCGCCTCAAAGGTAATCGGCAGGGAGCGAATGACAAAAACCAGACCCCGATTGACCATGATGGGAACGTTCGGCAGACGCTCCAGTCTGCCCAGACGCTGCAGCATCAACGGCAGGGCGATCCTGGCCTCCAGGCGCGCCAGCGGCGCCCCAACACAGTAATGGATGCCATGACCGAAGGCCAGATGGCGATTGGGACTGCGATCGATCAGGAAGCGATCCGGCTCCGGAAACTGGGCCGGGTCACGGTTGGCTGAGGCCGTCCAGACAAGGACGCTCTGGCCAGCAGGAATGCGCTGTCCCCCCAGCTCAACCTCGGTCGTGGTGCGTCGCAACAGAAACCAGACGGGTGGCAAAAAGCGCAGAACTTCCTCGATGGCCGCCGGCATCAGGTCCGGCTGACGGCGCAGGCACTCCATGATTTCGGGATGGTCGGTGAAGCAGACAACGGCATTGGCGATCAGATTCTTGGTCGTCTCCTGGCCGGCAGCCAGCAGTAAGATGCAGAAGCTCAGCAGTTCGGACTGGCTAAGACGCTGTCCGTCGATCTCAGCCTGACAGAGCGCGCTGATCAGGTCCTCGCGCGGCGCACGCCGACGCTCGGCGATCAGGTCCGTGAAGTACTCCTCCATCTCCTGGCGCATGGTCCGTCCCGCCATACGCCGCGCCAGTGGAGAGGAGGGATCAGCTTGCGCCCAGCGCTGAAAGATGTCCCAGTCCTCATCAGGCACGCCCAGCAGCTCGGCGATCACTTTGGCTGGCAAGGGAAAGGCGATGTCGGCCACCACATCCAGCTCTCCCCTGGCCAGCACGGCGTCAAGCAGCTCCTGCGTGATCTGCCTGATGCGATCGGCCAGGCCCGCGACCGCCCGCGGCGTGAAAGCCTGATTGACAAGGCTGCGCAGCTTACGGTGTTCTGGTGGGTCTTTGGCGACCAGTGTCCCTTCAAAAAAGGCTCCAACGTCCTCAAAAGCGTTGGATGAGAAGCGCGCATAGTCGGTGAGCACGTTCAGGACGTCATCGTAGCGAAAGACCTGCCAGATGCCTGTCCCCTCGTGAAAGAAGACCGGATGGGCCTCGCGCATGGCAGCAAACCAGGCGAAGGAACGCTCGGTATCTTCCAGAGGCTGGAGTCCGAAGAGCATGGGGGCCGTTGCGCGCAAACCGGGTTGTGATTGCATTGCTGCTATGTCCTTTCCTCTCCAGATGTGTCGCTAGCAATACCGTCAAAGAAAATCTGCGCAACCTGCGCCACGAGGCTCTCGGGAGAGAGTTGCTCGCGCTCAAGCACTGGCTGATACTTGTTGAAGAGTAGCAGATGCATAAATGTCTGAAGCAGCAGCTCGGTCGAGAGCGTGGCCCGGAACTCGCCGCTGTGCTGACCTTGCTCAAGCAGGGCGCGGATAGCAGCCCCAATCTGTTCCAGACGGGGGCCAAGACGCTCTTTGAGAGCCTGACGGAGGTCTCCTCCGTAGGTGAGGAGTTGCAAGAGACGAGCATGCAGGCCGCTGCGTTCCAGATAGACATATTCAAGAATATATTTGAGCCTGCCACGAGCCGTGCCGGCGGCGCTTTGGGCCTGGGCGATAGCCCGCGCGAACTGCTCCAGATGCCGCTCAAAGAGGGCGCTGATCAGCTCATCCTTCCCGCCGGGAAAGTGCTGATAGAGGGTCCCCTTGGCCACGCCGCAGCGGGCCGCGATCTCATCCATCGTCGTTTCGTGATAGCCCCGCTCCTCAAAAACCTCCTCAGCCACGTTGAGAATCAGCTCCGCGCGCACCTCGCGCAGTCGCTCTTTCAGGCGCTGCTTTCCCATCTCGCTCGCCATCGGCTTGCTCGCTCCTCCTTCCTCTTGGGTGATGCCCCTCCTCACCTCGAGCCGAGAGCGCCTCGCCTTCGCGCTCTCTCCCAGCATGTTGAACTTTCCAGTCATATTTTAGACGTATGAGTCAAGATGCTTCAGACGTAGATCAGATAGGAGCCGCAGAGCGAGCTGTCGCAGGGCCGTCTGCTGAGGGCAGCAGCCACTCCACTCGCCCTATGGTTGACATTCCGGAGACGATTGCCTATCCTGAGAAGGCGGCAAGCCGTCTGGCAGCGAAGCTGGTTGCGCGCTGCGGCAGCAAGCAAGGCTACAAGAAGCGGCCAGACAAGGTCACAGCGAAAGAGAGGTCCCATGAGCGAACCACGAACAGCGATGGATGTCCGGCCTGGCTACCGGGGCCGGGCCTTTACCTCCGATCTCTCCGGGCAGGAATTCTGGCTGGTTGTCGATAAGGGCTTTCAGCCTCTGGGGTTGGTGATGGGCAACTGCATTTACTCGATGGGCGCCATTCGCAACTGGCTGGCGGGGATCAAGTCCCATTTTCAGGGCGAGCTGAAAGAATACTCACAATTGATGTATCAGGCGCGCGAGCTGGCCCTGAGCCGCATGCAGTTTGAGGCTGATCAGCTTGGCGCCGATGGCGTCATCGGCGTCGACATCCAGGTGCAGTATCTGCATAATGGTGAGTGGATGGAGGTGACGGCCATCGGCACTGCCGTGCGTTGGGTCGGCAGTGGTCCCAATATGCCGCCCACCGGTCAGGGCCGCGTCGTCATCCCAGTCGGACAGTAAGGTCCCTGCCTGCGGAGGTACAGGCGCTGCCAGCCCCATCCATATCGACAGGTCAACAGGAAGGCAGGCAGGTTCCTCCGATGGCCTCCCGCGCCGCCGCCGACCGGCTGGGCGGCGCCCGCCTCCGGCCTGCGACCCGGGGAACAGTCCCCATACAGGCAGGCCGGGAGGCACCTGGAGGTGACAGTGGGCTTCCTGGCCGCTCAGAGCTGCAGGGAGAGACTCAGATCAGCTCAGGTCAGCTCAGAGTAGCGACCGAGCAAAGGGGACGCCGCTCAAGGAGGCGCGTCGGCCACAGGAAGGGAATGACAAGCATGGAACGGCAGACTCGCGCTTTTGACCTGGCGCAGGCGCGCGCGGAAACGCCGGGCTGCGCCGAGGTGCTCCATTTCAACAATGCAGGGGCGGCCCTTATGCCTCAGCCCGTGCTGGAGGCGGTGAGCGCTCACCTCCAGCGGGAGGCACGCCACGGCGGCTACGAGGCCGCCGAGGAGATGCGTGAGGCCCTCACCCACGTCTACGAGGCCGTGGCCACCCTGCTTGGCTGTCAGCCGAGCGAGGTGGCCCTGTTGGAGAATGCGACCCGCGCCTGGGACATGGCTTTCTACGCTATACCCTTCGCTCCCGGGGATCGCATTTTGACCGGCATGGCTGAATATGCCAGTAACTACCTGGCTTTTCTGCAGATGAGTCGCCGGCGCGGCGTCCGCGTCGAGGTGATCCCCGACGACGAGTATGGGCAGATCTCCCTGAGCGCCCTGCGCAATGCCCTCGATGAGCACGTCCGTCTGATCGCTTTGACACATGTGCCGACCAATAATGGCCTGGTTAATCCCGCTGCAGAGGTGGGACGCCTCGCCCGTGAGGCGGGGGTGCTCTATTTGCTGGATGCAACACAGTCGGTCGGTCAGATGCCACTCGATGTGGGCGCTATCGGGTGCGATATGCTGGCAGCCACGGGACGCAAGTACTTGCGCGCTCCACGTGGTACTGGCTTTTTGTATGTGCGTCAGGAGGTGCTGGAAGAGCTGGAACCGCCCCTGATCGATCTGCACTCTGCCAGTTGGACAGCCCCAGACCAGTATAGCCTGAGTCCGAACGCACGCCGCTTTGAGTGCTGGGAGGCCAGCATGGCCAATCGTCTTGGCCTGGGGGCCGCTATCGACTATTTGCTGCAGTGGGATCAGCGCCAGCTCTGGCGCCGGATCCGCGATCTCGCCTATCTGTTGCGAACTCGTCTCAGCCCGCTGCCAGGCGTTATCGTGCATGATCGGGGCGCAGTCCAGGGCGGCATCGTGACCTTTACGGTGGAGGGCCAGGAGGCCGAGACGATCCGCCAGGCTCTGCGCCAGCAGGGGATCAATGTCTCGGTGGTCCCACGCGAGGCCGCTCTGCTGGATATGCAGGCCCGCGGCCTTCAGACCCTGGTGCGGGCCTCGGTGCATTATTACAATTCCGAAGAGGAGGTCGAGCGTTTTAGCCGAACGCTGGAGCATTTGCTGACCGACGGCTCGCTAAGCTGAGTGCTCCGGCCCCTCCCTGTTTTGCTCCGACAAGGCTCCTTTTCGGCTGCCTTCCCGTCTTCCTCTCCCACTATTGCACAAGGGAGCGCAAAAAGCATCAGAATATACCATCTTGACTATCCGCTTGACATGTTCTTTCCCATTCTCTACAATCCTCCAACAAGAGCACTCGCGAGGCAGAAGGAGAAGAGGGCGGCGGGCAGAGAGAGCAGGAACCTTGCGAGGGGAGAAGAGGGCTATGGTCAGTCGAATCGATCAGCGGCTGGGTGGCTATCGGCTGGTGCGCCTGCTGGGCCAGGGCCATATGACGCGCGTCTATCTGGGGGAGCACTTGCGCACGGGGGCCCAGGCAGCGCTGAAGGTGGTTGAGGCCCAGCTCTCAAGTCAAGAGCTGGCCGAGTTGCTGATCCGCGCGCAGATCTTAACTCGGCTGGAGCATCCACACATTGTGCGCGTCTTCGATTTTGGGACCGAGGATGGGCTGCCCTTCATCGTGATGGCTTATGCTCCCCACGGGACACTGCGCGAACGGCACCCGCGCGGAATGCCCCTGCCCCTGCCAACGGTGGTTTCCTACGTGCGCCAGGTGGCTGCGGCCCTGCACTATATTCACGGTTATAAGCTCATTCATCGCGATATTAAGCCGCACAATATGCTGCTGGGACCAGACAATCAGGTCTGGTTGAGCGATTTCGATATTGCCACGGTGGCACGCAGCGCGGGCTATCGCCGCGAGAAGCTTCAGGGTTTTGAGGGAACGGTTCCTTACGCGGCGCCGGAGCAGTTGCGCGGGCGCCCCCGCCTGGCAAGCGATCAGTACTCCCTGGGAGTGGTGGTCTATGAGTGGCTGACGGGCGATTGGCCTTTCCAGGGCACAACTCAGGAGATCGCTCTGCAGCACCAGATCGCGCCTCCGCCACCGCTGCGCGAGCGCGCTCCAACCGTTCCCCCGGCGGTGGAACAGGTGGTTCTGCGCGCTCTGGCCAAGGATCCCAATGAGCGCTTCTCCTCGGTAGAGGAGTTCGCCCGCGAGCTGGAGCGCGCCAGTCGCCAGGAGCGTCCCCCGCTCTCTCCGCTGCCGCGTTCACAGTTTAAATCGCCGCTGCCCTTCGCGTCGACGGCTCCCCAGGCAGGCGCCACGCTAACTTCAGCCGAGGAGCGGTCACCTTCGTCTGTCTTGAGCAAGCCTCGCCTGGTTTATCGCGGCCACAGCGCTCGCATAGCCTCACTGGCCTGGGCCAGCCACGGAGGCTATCTTGCCTCCAGCAGCCAGGATGAAAGCGTCCAGATCTGGGATAGCCGCAGCGGGGAGACGCTGCTCGTGCAGCGCGGCCTCTCGCTGGAGGCTCCGGTCATCGCCTGGTCACCGGATGGGCGCTATCTGGCGATGACCGATGGCCTGCTGTCGGAGGTGGTCCAGGTGCTGGCCGTCTTGACTGACAAGGCTCGCGCGGCCCGACTACAGCCACCCGCAGGAGGACGCTACGAGGGCCTCAGTGAGCGTATTCTGGCCCTGGCCTGGTCGCCCAATGGGAGATATCTGGCCGCCGCCGGTGAGGAGCGCCTGGTCCTGGTCTGGGAGGTCGCCACCCATCGCCTGGTCTGCACCTACCGCGGCCACCACGGCAGCATCGCCGCTCTGGCCTGGTCCCCCGATAGTCGGCAGCTCGCCTCCGGGGGCGAGGACCGCACGGTCCATGTCTGGGAGCCGACGACGAGCAGTGGGAGCAACATCCGCATTTATTACGGCCACCATGACAAGGTGAATGCGGTGGCCTGGTCGCCCGATGGACGCTTTGTGGCCTCAGCCAGCGATGATCAATCGGTACAGGTGTGGGAGGCCCGCGATCCGCGCGGCCTCAATGGGGGACGCGAACCGCTCTGTTACTATGGCCACGACGGAGGCGTGACCTGCCTGGCCTGGTCGCCCGATGGCCGCCTGCTCGCTTCCGGCAGCGTCGATGAGCAGGTGCATGTCTGGCGGGCTACCGAGGCCGCGGCTCCCACAACGCCGCTCGTGAGCTATCGCGGCCACAGCGATTGGGTGAGTACCCTGGCCTGGTCGCCGACAGGTGAGGCGATCGCCTCCGGCTCCTGGGATGGCACGGTGCAGATCTGGCAGCCCTTCAGCCCAGAGACCGCTCCCCAAGAGTGAGGTCGGCGAAGGGGGGACGGCTCACTCTGCCCATCCTCCTTCCTCTCCTCCCAAGCGTACTGCTTCCTCTTCACTTGACTTATCCTCCTTTTATTCCTTTATCTGCTTATTATATTTCAAAAGAATCAAATAGCGGATGCTCCGCTTCGCCCAAGCCTGCAAGCTCAGCCGGCATTGAAACATGCTATAATAGAGCAATCCGGTCAGCGTCGACGATCCACCGTCCCTTTTCGCCTTCCAGTCCAGAGAGCCTGTTTGCAACTAGCTGACCAGAGCAGAGCGCCCAAGACCATCGGCCCCGGATGCATCATCCGGCCCCGATCGGAGAGAGACAACCCAACAAGCGACTCCGCTCCGGCTGGAGATCAGTCGCTGGCGTTCCGCCTCATTGGCCCATCACCAGCCGGGAGGCAGCGAGGAATACAAGCAAGAGTGTAGAGGAGGCAAGCGGTCTGCTTATGAGCCGCTTTCTGGAGGCCCTGGCACAGCGCGTTCTGATTTTCGATGGTGCTATGGGCAGCACGATTCAGACCTATCAGCTAAGTGCAGCCGACTATGGGGGCCCTGCCACCGAGGGCTGCAATGAGTACCTGGTGCTGACGCGACCGGAGGTAATCGAGGAGATCCATGTGGGCTTTCTGGAAGCGGGCTGCGATGTCTTGGAGACTAATTCATTTACGGCCAGCCGCATAAAGCTTGCTGAGTACGGTCTCGGGGAACGCACACGCGAGATCAACCTGGCCGCCGCCCGCCTGGCACGCCGGCTGGCGGATCGCTATAGTACGCCCGAGTGGCCACGCTTTGTGGCGGGTTCG
This sequence comes from Thermogemmatispora sp., assembly GCF_042408735.1. Lineage (GTDB taxonomy): Bacteria > Chloroflexota > Ktedonobacteria > Ktedonobacterales > Ktedonobacteraceae > Thermogemmatispora. The sequence goes on along the minus strand of NZ_JBHOQV010000094.1, from coordinate 35,755 downwards.
ATTGGTCCGACCGGCATGCTACCGTCTTCCGACGACCCGGTGTTGAGCAATGTCACCTATCAGCAACTGGTTGAGGTTTTCCAGGAGCAGGCTGCCGCTTTGTTGGAGGGCGGCGTCGACGTGCTCTTGATCGAGACCAGTCAGGATCTCCTGGAGGTGCGAGCCGCCGTGACGGGCCTGCGCCGGGCGATGGAGCAAACTGGGCGCCAGGTGCCCATTCAGGCCCAGGTCTCGCTCGATACGAGCGGTCGCATGCTACTCGGGACCGACATCGCCGCCGTTATGGCAACCCTGGTCGGACTGCGGGTCCAGGTCATTGGCCTCAACTGCTCGACCGGTCCGGAACACATGCGCGAGCCGGTGCGCTATCTGGCCGAGCACTGCCCTCTGCCGATTTCGACGATTCCCAACGCCGGTATTCCCCTGAACGTGGGCGGTAAGGCCGTCTATCCCCTGGCTCCCGAGGCGATGGCGGCGGCCCTGCGCGAGTTCATTACGGACTTCGGCGTCAACATCGTGGGCGGCTGCTGTGGTAGCTCTCACGCTCACCTGCGGGCAATCGTGCAAGCCTGCCGCACGGCACCACGCCGCCCGCGTCCGCCAGCCGATGACCTGCTCAGACAGCGCAGCTTCTCGGCGGTTTCGCTCCCCCTGGTCGCAAGCGGCATGCGCGCGACCAGCCTGCGGCAGGACCCGCCTCCGCTGCTGATCGGTGAGCGCGTTAACAGTCAGGGGAGCCGCAAGGCCAAAGAGGCACTGCTACGCGACGACTACGATGCCCTGCTGGCCATCGCTCGTGAACAGGTGGAGGGCGGTGCCCACGCTCTGGATGTCTGTGTCGCGCTTACGGAGCGCAGCGACGAGGCCGTGCAAATGGCCCAGACGGTCAAAAAGCTCTCGCAGGGCATTGAGGTCCCGCTCTTCATCGATTCGACGGAGCCGGCCGTGATCCAGGCGGCTTTAGAGACCTATCCGGGTCGCGCCGTTATCAATTCGATCAATATGGAGAACGGGCGCGAGCGCATCGAGCGCGTACTGCCCCTGGCCCGTGAGCACGGGGCAGCGGTGGTGGCTCTGACGATCGATGAGGCCGGCATGGCCAGAAGCGCCGAGCGCAAGCTGGCCGTCGCCCGCCGGATTTATGAGATCTGCGTGAATGAGTATGGTCTGGCGCCCGAGGCCCTGCTCTTCGATCCTCTGACCTTTCCTATTACAACGGGCCAGGAGGACCTGCGTACGGCGGCTCTCGAGACCCTGGAGGCACTACGCCGCATCAAGGCAGAGCTGCCTGGCGCGCTGACCCTCTTGGGCGTGAGCAACGTTTCCTTTGGTCTGAAACCCTCTGCACGAGCTGTGCTCAACAGCGTCTTTCTCTACCACGCGGTTCGTGCCGGCCTGGATGCCGCGATCGTGAATCCCGCGCATATCAAGCCGTATGCGGAGATTCCCGAGGAGCAGCGCCGCCTGGCCGAGGATCTGATCTACAATCGCCCCGAGGCCCTGCCTCGCTATATCGCCTATTTTGAGGAGTACGGTCAGCCGGAGACAGGGACGCAGTCACGAGGCGACCCCACGGAAGGCTTGAGTACCGATGAGCGCCTCCACTGGCAGATCTTGCATCGGCGCAAGGAGGGCATCGAGGAGCTGGTGGCGACGGCTATCCAGGAGCGCTGCGCCTCTGGGAACCTGAAGGCGAGCGAGGCCGCCGTTCAGGTGCTCAACGAGGTGCTTCTGCCGGCTATGAAAGAGGTCGGCGATCGCTTCGGGGCCGGTGAGCTGATCCTGCCTTTCGTGCTGCAGTCCGCCGAGGTCATGAAGCGCGCAGTGGCCCACCTGGAAGGCTATCTTGAGCGCAAGGAGGGCTACACCAAGGGACGGGTCGTCCTGGCGACGGTCTTCGGCGATGTGCACGATATCGGGAAAAACCTGGTCAATACGATCTTGAGTAATAACGGCTATACAGTCTACGATTTGGGCAAGCAGGTCCCACTGAATACGATCCTTGATAAGGCCGTCGAGGTCAACGCCGACGCCATCGGCCTCTCCGCTCTCCTGGTCAGTACTTCCAAGCAGATGCCGCTCTGCGTTCAAGAACTGCATCGACGTGGTCTGCGCTACCCGGTGATCGTCGGCGGCGCTGCCATTAATCGCGCCTATGGCCGCCGGATCCTCTTTGTAGAAGAGTCGGAGGAGTCCGCCAGCAATCGGACACGCCTGGTGCCCTACGAGCCGGGAGTCTTCTATGCGCGTGACGCTTTCGAGGGACTGGAGATTATGGATCGCCTGACCGGCGATCCAGGCGAGCGAGCGGCCTTCGTGGAACGCATCAAACAGGAGGCCCTCCACGAGCTGCAGAAGCAGCAGCAACGGCAGGCCACCTCCACGGAGAGAGGCGCCACCCAGGACGAGCAGCCCTCGGCCAGCATTCAACCGGCCCCCTCGCTCCCGCAACCGCCTTTCTGGGGGCCACGCGTCCTGGAGCGTATCGGCCTGGAGGATATCGCGGCCTGCCTGGATGAGAATACGCTCTTCCGCCTGCATTGGGGCGGTAAGGCGCATGGCGATGACTTCGCCCGCCTGGTGACAGAGGAGTTTCGCCCACGCCTGGAGCGAATGCTACGCGAGGCCAGGCAACAGCGCTATGTGCAGCCGCGCGTCATCTATGGCTACTATCCCTGCCAATCCCAGGGCAACAGCCTGATTGTCTACGATCCACAATCGCTGACGAAGGGCAGGGAGACCCTGCGCGAGCTGGCTCGCTTCCGCTTTCCGCGCCAGCACGAGCGCGAGCGGCTCTGTCTGGCCGACTATTTTGCCTCAACGGCCAGCGGCCTCATCGATGTCGTGGCCCTGCAGGTGGTCACTGTGGGTCCTGGACCATCGGAGTTGGTCCACCGTCTTCAGCAAGAGGGACGCTATTCAGAAGCCTACTTTCTACATGGGCTGTCGGTACAGCTAGCAGAAGCGCTGGCAGAGTATACCAACCAGCACATTCGCCGCGAGCTGGGCCTGCTAGGGCAGGCAGGGAGAGGCAGACGCTATAGTTGGGGATATCCCGCCATCCCCGATCTGGAGGATCATCGCGTGCTGTTCGAGCTGCTGCCGGTCCAGAGCAGCATTGGTGTCGAGCTGACCGCCGGCTATCAGCTGGTACCAGAGCAGTCGACTGCCGCCATCGTGGTCCATCATCCCCAGGCCGTCTATTTCTCGGTACGGGAGCCAGTTCCAGGCTCGGGCAGCCTATGAGCGAGCGCTGAGAGAGGCGGCAGCACCAGCAGAGGCAATGGCCAGCCCACCGCCGCGGCTCGGACCCCGGCGGAGCGGCGCGGCTCCCCGGTCGGCTCGCTTCGACAAGGATCTTGCCGCGGCGGTTGCTCTCTGGCGCCCAGCTATGGTAGGATGTGAGGGGCAGAGCTCGCAGGACGTTGGTGCGTTCTTCTCTGTTGATCCGCGCCTGGGAGCAGAAGCTGCACTCTCAGATGCTGAGAGGAACAAGTCGGTTGCAGCGCCTGCTCACCAGCAGCGACGGAGAGCGAGAGCTGAGCTACTGCCCTGTTCCCTGGCCTTCGACTTGCGATTCCTCCCCCTCCTCTTCGTCGGGATCGGTGTCCTCGGGCGAGGTGCCTGGCTTCCAGCGGCTCTCTCCCCCGTTGTCGTCGTCGTAAGGACCCGGGCCATCATAGGGGAAAGTAGACCAGATACGCTGCTCAGACTGGGCCTGACGAGTGGACATCGCTTTTCTCCTCCTCCTATCATTCGTTTGGAATCGATGCTGGCCCATCACTGATTTCGATCCTTCTCTCATAGTCTCGAAATCATAAATATGACCAGCAACTATGAGAAGAGAGACTATAAGTCAATCCTTCCTGCCGAGCTGGCCTGGTGTGGGAAGCCAGGGGCCAAACGAAGGCAAGGACGGCAGGAGGACGCTGCTTGTAGAAGGCAGAGCGCAGACGAACAGGGCTTTAACGTCAGAGGGCCGGGGAGCCGGTCGCTGGTCCAGCGCTGCCAGGCAGCCGTGTCTCTGCGTCTCGACCTTCTACCCTGTAGACGCAATAGGGGGCGCAAACCGAAAAAATGGCGGGCAATGGTCGCCGACCAGAAAAAAGCCCGCATTTTCTGTGCAGGGCTATACCAGCGCCCGAGAGTATGCTATACTAGCGAGGACGGACCCACCTCAACCGTTACAGCGCGGTGGCTCCCTCCCGGCTGAAGCATAGACTGGCCTCCGGGCAGGCGCTCGCTGGCGTGACCTGGCCGTCGGCACCGAGCGCAGATGAGATGAGGCGTGACGAGACGAGAGTCTAGGGCAGAGAAATCAGAGACTGAAGGTGCTATGGGCATGATGGCGGCTATACCACGAGCTGCAACACACTTCTGTACCCACGCTGTTTCTGGCCGCAACACACGCGACTAGCGCATCGTTTGCTTGCTTGCTTGCTTCACCCCCCCGGCTCTATTCTGGGTACAGTTCTGTGAGCATTTTTGCACATTAGGAGAGAAGAGCACAATGAGCAGCATATCGGCCAGGCCGATTGTGCTTTTTAATACACTCGGTCGAGAGAAACAGCGTTTTGAGCCGCTTCATCCACCAAGGGTGGGCATTTATAGCTGCGGACCCACCGTCTATCGCGATATCCATATCGGCAACTTCCGCACGTTCCTGATGACCGACTGGCTGCGCCGCATGCTCGAATACAACGGTTACGAGGTGCTGCTGGTGCGCAACATCACGGATGTCGGCCACCTGCAGAACGATGTTGAGGAGAGCGGTGAGGACAAGATCGAGCATGAGGCCCGCAGAACCGGTCGCTCGGCCTACGAGATTGCCGCTTACTATACGCGCCGCTACGAGGAAGATGCTGCCGAGCTGAATATTCTGCCGCCCCATATTGTGCCCAGGGCAACCGAGCATATTCCTGAGATGCAGGAGATGATCGCCAAGCTCATCGAAAAGGGGCTGGCCTACGTCACCAGTGAGGGCAACGTCTACTACGATGTGAGTCGCTTTCCAGAGTACGGCCTGCTCTCCGGCAATACCCTGGAGCAGCTGCGGGTCGGTGGACATGGACGCGAACAGATGGAAGTGGCTGATGATAAGGAATCGCCCGAGGATTTTGCTCTCTGGAAGCGCGGTAGCCCCAGGCGCCAGATGAACTGGGATAGCCCTTGGGGACTGGGCTTCCCCGGCTGGCATATCGAATGCTCGGCGATGTCCGTTAAGTACCTGGGCGAGCAGTTCGATATTCACACGGGCGCGGTCGATCTGATTTTCCCTCACCACGAGGACGAGATCGCTCAGAGCCAGGGCGTCAGCGGTAAGCCCCCGGTGCGCTACTGGGTGCACGGCGAGTTTTTGGACTTTGGCAACGCCAAGATGGCTCGCTCAAAGGGGAATGTGGTTCTGCTCTCGACGCTGAAGGAGCGCGGCATTGAGCCACTGGCTCTACGCTACTTGCTGCTGACCGCCCACTATCGCTCGAAGATCAATTTTACCGATGAGTCGATTGCTGCTGCCCAGAACGGCTTGAATAATCTGCGTGAGGCGCTGGCGGCTCTGCCTGCCGATGGTGTGGGGGCGACAGGCCCGTGGTCCGAGGAGGCTCAGCGCCTGCGAGATGCCTTCCACGAGGCCATCAACGATAACCTGGAGTTGCCTACGGCTCTCAGTCTGGCCCACCGCGCGCTCCACAATCAGCGCATTCCGCCAGCGGAACGGCGCCGCCTGGTGTTGGACTTCGATCGCGTCCTCGGCCTGCGCCTGGAGACGGTGGCGCCTCGCCAGCCGCGTCCCATTCCCGAGGAGGTGCTGGCCCTGGTGCGTGAGCGTGAGGCGGCTCGCGCCGCCCGCGACTGGCAACGCTCGGATGCTCTGCGCGAGCAGATCAAGGCGCTTGGCTTTGAGGTGCGCGATACGCCTCACGGCACAGAGTTGGTCTAGCCGTCTGGGGTCCGCCGGATCGGCGCCCTGCTCATCCCGCTGCTGGCTAGACCGTCGACTGCCGCTGGCCACCAGCGGGATAGGATGAGGATGAGCCAGTCCCTCGCGCTCAATTCGAGGGACTGGCCTGGCTGCTGCGGCCAGCAGTCAGCTCGCGCCCGCTCCTCGCTCGCTCTGATGAGCTTCCTGTTACTCACCCAAGAAGAAGCAGGCTGCACCTGGGATATGAGTGGGCACCGAACGGACACCGCCCTCGCTAACGCGGGCCTACGCTGCAAGCCTGCTACCTGCTCCGATCACAACGTATAATATTGGCTGGATGATAGAGGTTGTCTTAGCTAGTAAGAGCGGGAGGGAGCCAGGACTCGCCTGGCGTTCTTCCCGCTGTTCTTCTGCTTTTCCTTGCTCGCCTGCTTCTGCTGAGGAGCTGGGCAAGGGCCGATGGCAGAAGGCTCACTTCGATCAGAGAGAGCGACTCGCCGATCTCCTGACCTATCCCAGTTGCTCGGGCACATGGCGGAACTTGCGCGTGGTGTGAGGAACAAGCAAGCGGCGACTGGCGCGAGCCAGGAGCGAGCACGCGGGGATCGTCATGGCTGGCTCTGCGAGTCGTAGCATACCCACGCAAAGGAGGCGAGAATCATGGCATCCTGGTGGCAAAAGACGCTGATGGCTGCCGCCGGTCTGGCGGGCGCAGTTGGCGGCGCGTATTATTTCTTGCTGCGTCGTCCCGTTCCCTCGCCCAAGGGTGTCCGGCGCCTGCCTGGTTTGCATGAGGAAGTCGAGGTCATCACCGACCGCTATGGCGTGCCCCATATCTATGCTCACAATGAGGACGATCTCTTCTTCGCTCAGGGCTATGTCCATGCCCAGCAGCGCCTCTGGCAGATGGATTTTAACCGCCGCTTAGGCGCTGGCCGGCTCTCGGAGATTGTGGGCGAGGTGACGCTGGAGCTTGACCGCTTCTGTCGGCGTTTGGGCCTGCACCGAGCCGCCGCTAAGGGCCTGGCTCATCTTTCGGCCCACCATCGCCGGATCCTGGAAGCCTACGCAGCCGGCGTCAATGCCTTTATCGAGAAACACACCCTGCCCGTTGAGTTCACGCTCCTGCGCTACCGGCCCGAACCGTGGCAGCCTGCTGATAGCTTGCTTTGGGCGAAGATGATGGGCTGGAATCTGAGCGGGAACTGGGAGAGCGAGCTGATTCGCGCCCGCATCGTGGCTCGCGCCGGGGCCGAGCGGGCGGCCAGGCTGGAGGCAGGCTATGACCCTTCGCATCCGCTGATTATTCCCCCTGGTGTCGAGTATGGGGGAATCAATCCGGGGTTGCTGGAACCCTACGAGCAGGTGAAGCTGCTGAGCGGCTTCGGTCCGCTGGGAGCCAGCAATAACTGGGTGGTAGACGGCAGCAAGACGGTGACCGGGGCACCTATCCTCTGCAATGATCCGCACCTAGCCCAGGGCGCTCCTTCGATCTGGTTCGAGTGCCATTTGGTAGCCGGCGATATTGATGTGATTGGGGCCTCGTTCCCTGGCACTCCGGGGATCGTCATCGGCCACAATCGCTATATTGCCTGGGGCCTGACGAACGCCATCTCCGATGTTCAGGATCTCTACATCGAGAAGTTTGATCCGCAGCATCCACATCGCTATGAGTTCCAAGGCCAGTGGGAGGAGGCCGAGGTAATTCGCGAGGAGATCCGTGTGAAGGGGCGCAAGGAGCCGGTTGTTGAGGAGGTGGTGGTGACCCGGCATGGCCCCGTTCTGGCTAACCTGCCTGCGGACAAGGCTCAGGCGAGCGGGGGCGATGGCGCCAGACCCCAGGAGCTGCCGCTGGCTCTGCGCTGGACCGGCTTCGAGTCCTGCCGTATCATTGCGGCGGTAGAGAAGCTGAACCGCGCGACGTGTTGGGAGGAGTTCCTGGAGGCCATGCGCGACTGGGATGTCCCGCCACAGAATGTGGTCTACGCCGACCGCGATGGCAATATCGGCTACATCATGGCGGGCCTGATTCCGATGCGCAATCATCGTCAGACGCTGCTGCCTTCGCCAGGCTGGACCGGTGAATACGAGTGGACAGGCTTCATTCCTTTCGAGGAGCTGCCGCGCCTCTTCAATCCGCCTGAGCACTTTATTGTGACGGCCAATAATCGAGTGGTGAAGGACGATTATCCTTACTACATTACGCATGAGTGGCTCAATGGCTACCGGGCGCAGCGTATCCGCGATCTGCTGCTCAGTAAGGAGCGCCTGTCGCTGGCAGATATGGCGCGCATTCAGGCGGATCAGTATGCGTTGCCGGCACGTGAGATTGTTCCTCATGTGCTGGAGACGGTGAGTCCAGCGAACGCGCTGGAGGAGACGGCGCTGCAAACGCTGCGCGCCTGGGACCATGTGCTCTCGCCCGAGAGCGCGGGAGCGGCGATCTATGAGACCTTCCTGCAGAAGTTGGAGCGCATTGTCTTTGCGGCGGTCATTGGCGAGGATGAGCAGTTGCTCTACCAATATCTGGGCGTCGGCTCGACTTTGCTGGCCATTCTTAACGGCTATGCAAGCCGCAGCAAGCCGCTCCTGATTCGCTTGCTGAGGGAGCGTGACGATCGCTGGTTCACAGAGTCGGCTATCCCTAATGGACCGCGCTCATGGCATTCGGCTATTTCAGCGGCCTGGTCGGCGGCCATCGCCGAGCTGCTGGAGAGGCTGGGTCCAGATGTCTCTCGCTGGCAGTATGGGGCGATCCATCGCTTGACCTTCCAGCATCCCCTGGGAAGCGTGAAGCCGCTCGACAAGTTGTTTAACCGCGGCCCCTATCCGGCAGGCGGCGATATCGATACGGTCTTTATGGGCGCGGTCGTGCCCAATCAGCCGGAGCAGGTGGCCATCGTGCCTTCATATCGCCAGATTGTGAATCTGGCCGATCCGAACGCCTCGCTCTCAGGCCACGCGCCGGGCCAGTCGGGCCATCCCGGAAGCCGCCACTACGGCGACTTTGTGCGCCCCTGGCTGCGTACGGAGCATCATCCCATGCTCTTTGAGCGCCAGACAATCGAGGCTAACGCTGAGGGCCATTTGCGGCTGGTGCCCCCGTCCTAGGGGCGGACCACTTTCGTCAAGGGCAGGACAGGTTCGGCAATCACTGAATCTGTCCTGCTTCTTTTGGCTTTCTGATCCTTGCCCTCCCTCACACGCCTGCGCAAAGGTTATCCGCGAGTGCTTGCCAGACTCGCCTCACCGACTCCCACCCAGGCCCAGGCAGCACGTCTACCCGTCGGGGTCCGAACACCGCTATCTCCTTATGCGCCCTTTGCGCTCTTGAGGAATGACTCTGGCGGCGACAGCGGCAAAGTGCTTTTTTCTCTTGAGTGGCGAATTCAACCCAACCCGCTTGATCTCCCCCGTGCGCCTCAGCGACGGCCAGCTCCTCCGGCATTCCCCGCTTGCAGGCTGCACGATGACTTGACCACGATTGGCGTCGTACTGAGGCCCCTGCAAAGCTCTGCGCCTGGCAGCCGTAAGCGGCAATGAGGTCAGCGAGGAAGAGGGAGGCTGAGCCGACCGAGGCGACCATCAGAGAGGGAAGGCCGGCATCCCTTGCCTGCCCTTGGGGCAGAGATACCGGCCTGAGACATTGCGCCTGCGGGCAGGCTGCGGTTGCCCGACCCGCTCAGGCAACTCCTGGCCTTAGTCCTGCTTATTGAAGGCCAGGGCGGCCCAGACAATGAAGATCAGACCCAGGGCAGCGACAATGCCCAGTTCCACCGGAGTCGAGAGCGTCGTATCGAAGATCTTCACCCCCAGACCCAGGGCATCCAGCACAAACTGGGGCAGATTGAGCGTGCGCAAGACCGCCTGTCGCAAGGGGTCCACTCCATAGGTCACCGGATTGATCTTCGTCAGGAAGGCCAGCCAGTCGGGCAGGTTGCGCAGCGGGAAGAGCGCTCCGCTCAGGAAGAACATCGGCATCAGGAAGAACTGCATGATCATCTGGAAGCCTTCCATCGACTTCATGCGCGAGGCGATGACAATGCCCAGCGATGTCAGCGAGAAGGCTAGCAGCAACATCTCCAGCATCAGCTTGACTACCAGGCCGACGCTGAGATTGACCCCCACCAGCGGCGCAAAGATCAACATGATCGTCCCCTGCAGCATAGCAATCGTGCTGCCGCCCAGGGCCTTCCCCAGGACCAGCGAGGTGCGCGAGATCGGCGCCACCAGCATCTCACGCAGAAAACCAAACTCGCGGTCCCAGACGATGGAGATCGCCGAGAAGATCGAGGTGAAGAGCACCGTCATGCTCAGCACTCCCGGGAAAAGGAAGGTGCGGAAGTCGAGCGAGGGCGTCCCCGGCGGGAGATTGGCCTGACTCCCTACCACGTTCAGGCTGCTGGAGAGGCCAGAGCCGAAGATGAAGAGAAACATCAAAGGCTGTGCCAGGGAGGTAATGATGCGTATCCAATCGCGCACAAAGCGCAACACCTCGCGATACCAGATGATCACGATGGTATTCAGGTTGCGCCGGAATGGCCCATTGGTAGGCGTCAGCTCCTCTTGAAGCTGCACTGGCTGCGATGTGACAACGGTCGCCATGACTCTTCCTCCTTACCTCCTTGCCCAACTACGCGAGCGCATGAAGCCGCGCATCTGCTCTTTCACATCGGCCTCCTCTTCGCGGATCTCGCGCCCGGTCAGCTTGATAAAAACATCGTCCAGCGTCGGACGGCGCACGCTGATCGAGGCGATGCGCGCCGACACCTTTTCAACAATGCGCGGCACCAGCTCCTCGCCGCCCGCGATCTCGAAGACCAACTCTCCCTTGCTCTCGCGCGGCTCGACGCCGAAGTGCTCCTTGATCTGCTGAGCCGCCAGGGCATTATCGCTCGTCTTCAGACGGATGACATCCCCTCCCACCATGTCTTTGAGCCGGCCTGGCGTGTCCAGGGCCACAATCTTGCCATGATCCATGATGGCTATGCGATCGCAATATTCGGCTTCATCCATATAGTGGGTAGTCAAGAACATGGTAATCTGCTTCTGTTGGCGCAGATTGAGGATATATGACCAGAGATGCATGCGCGTCTGAGGATCGAGGCCAATGGTCGGCTCATCGAGGAAGAGCACGCGCGGGTAGTGCAAGAGACCACGGGCAATCTCCAGCCGGCGCTTCATGCCGCCCGAGAAGGTGCGCACAAGCTGGTCACGCCGATCGTAGAGATCGACCATCTTGAGCAGCTCCTCTCGTCTCTGCTTGCTGACCGCCGCCGGTAGACCATAGACCGTGGCGTGAAAACGCAGATTCTCATCGGCGGTCAGCCGATCGTCCAGGCTGGGGTCCTGGAAAATGAGGCCGATGGACTCACGCACCTTGTTGCGCTGGGCAACAATGTCGTAGCCAGCGATGCGCGCCCGCCCGGCAGTCGGATGCAGCAGCGTACAGAGCATGTTAATGGTTGTCGATTTACCGGCCCCGTTGGGCCCAAGGAAACCAAAGATTTCTCCCGGGTAGACTTCAAAGGAGATGCCCTTGACCGCTTCCAGCTTGCCGTAGTGACGGGTCAACCCCTCTACCTCGATAATGGGCGTACCCACCGGACGCACTCCCTCGCTCGCCACCGCCAGACGTAGATCCGCCGGCGACTGGATCCGCCCGTTGAGCTGCTCTTCCTGCAGCCTCTGCTCTTCAGCAGCCATGTCTGCCATGTGTCTCTCCTTCTCTCTCAGCTCTCTCAGCTATGACTCCTGCGAGTTCTTCTAGCCCACGCAGCAGGGCAAAACGCCCTTCCTCGCTCATGAGACTGAAGACCGACTTGAGCTGCTCTTTCATCTGCTGCGCCATTTGCTGGCGCAATTCGCGCCCAGAGTCGGTAAATTCAACGAAGACCTGGCGACGGTCCTGCCGATCACGCCGCCTGATGACAAGCCCTCGCCGCTCCAAACTGTCAACGGCACGCACCACCGTCGCGGGATCAAGGTCAAGACGGCTGGCCAGGAGACCAATGGTGTACGGCTCCCCCCCTTCTTGCAGCGCTCGCTGCAATAAGCCCAAAACCATGAATTGGGTCGTGCCTACCACTGTCCCTTGCTGATGGGCCCGCTTGAAACTGGCTCCCATCACCCGCTGAATCCGACTGAAAAGGGAGGCAAAGCGCTCCGCCTGCTCCTCCAGGTCCCTCCCCAGTTCCCTTTCACCATCGGTCTCTCTTTCCATGATCCCTGCCTGCTTCCTTCCTTCCTTCCTAGCTGCGTCGCCGATCCGCCGCTGTCTTCCATTTGATTGCAGCTACCAATTACTGGTAACAACAATCATTGACGTAGTCAAAGAATAGCACGCCACCCCAACCGCTGTCAAGGTTACCAAATCGATATATCGCTTTCTCGAAGAGAGTATAACGATATATCGGTTCCGTGTCAAGACCAAACAGAGCTAGCTATGGGCATGCGCCAGCTCGTCTCTCTGGTAAGGGCGAAGGAAAGTGGCCAGGGGAGAGCGACCTCGGCTCATTGTCTCGGATTCGAAGCGTTTGAGTCAGGTCCACCAGGCGTCGCAGCGGCCGGAGAGGAAGGAGAGCAGACGCGGGCCGCGATGGCTAGCGACAGCCTGGCCGTCGCGGGAATCGCAGGCCAATGCGCTCGGTTAAAGCAAGGAAGAAGGTGGGCCAGCTCACTCCACGAGGCCAGGAGAGGGCAGAACAGGACGAAACGGAATGTGAAGAGCCAGAGCGGAGATAAAGCGAATCTTCGGGCCTTCTGGTGTCTCCCGAGCTGCTCAGGCACTGGTGGCCGGGCTATCACGCAACGCCTGTTCGCTCTTCTTCTCGCCGGAACGGTCGGCTGCGGCCCCCTCAGCGGCGCGCTTTTCCTGCTGCTCTGTCAGCAAAAGGCGGGCCGCCTCGCGTGTGTTGAGGGGCAGACGCGGAATATCCTCGGAGAGCTGCGTTAGCTCTTCAACCTGCAGTTCTTCTTTGATCTTGTCTTTCACGACACGGGCCTGGCCCACTCCTCTGCCCAGGTTGCGGGCAACCGATTGGAGCGCCCGTGGCCCAAAGAGCGCTAGCCCGAACAGAATAATGATCAGCAGATCAATTGGATGAAAACCCATAGGTGCCGCCTTTCGTCTTTGCTCTCCAATTTTTTGGTGACGACGAGTCCTCTCCCGACTCCTTACCATAGGCGGCCAGAAGGCCCCTGCCTTCAGGCATGGGGAGTAGTCACTACATGTAGTATGATACCACATGACTTTGGCTCTGACGAGAGCGGCACCACCAGCCTTGGAGAGGTCCGCCCGCAGAAGCCGCCTCTGCTCAGAGGCGCCGTCAGCAAGTTTCCCTCGCTCGCTGACAAGCTCTCCCACAGCTCATTGGCTTCCTTCCTCGTCAGGCACTCACTCGATAAGGTCACGCCGATCTCTCTCGAGCGCTCGCGCAATCTTCTCCAGAGTGCCTATCGTGATGTGGCAATGAGGACCACGAAAGATCTTTTGGACAACACGCACGTCCACGTCAGCCAGACACCAAAGCCCGGCCCGGCTGATCCCTTTTTCACGGGCAACTTCTTTGACCCTGAACCTGATCATACTAACATCACAGTCATAGGGATTTCTGATCCTTAAAGAAAGGCCAGCTTTTCTTCGCCCACTCTTCAGGGCACGGCATATTGCAGACTATATCATCACCGTCAGCTTTGTATCGATTATATACTAATGCTCACCTTATTAAGGTGGTTTTGAAAGTAATAATTATTGTAACAATATTATAGTAATGTTTCTAAAAGTCATTTCTTTGGATGTGAGCGATAGAGTGGCTCGCTCAGAGGCAGAGGCTCTTGCAGAGACCATTCGCCAAGAGAGCGGCCCTGGAGTCTGCTATCCAGGCATTGAATGAAGAAGAAAGCTGGGCGCCTGGCAGCTACTATGTGCTCTGCACCTATGCCAGCGGGCTACCATTGGTGGTGCGCAGCCACGAGGTGTGGTAGAAGCGGAGGCTCTGGGGCAGCAAGGGAACCCCTTCACGCAGGCCGAGCCCACGGTGGAGGCCCCGCGCGTCCCAGTCGGGCGGGAGTCAGCCAGCACCAGCGCCTGGCAGTCTGCGCCTGTCCCTGACGGGCTAGCCATCCACCTCTCGCGAGATTTCGAAGAAGCAAAGGGATGCAACGTAGAGCCTTTTTAGCCAGCACCTCGATCTTGACGGGTGACGCCGTTCTGTCTCCCACGGCCTGTCAGGACCCCACCTTTGTCCTGGCGGCCATCTAGCCGGAATCGCAGGCCCGTCCGCTCATCCGGGCGGCCACCCTGGCCGAGGGGGCGGGACGCCTCTACGAGGTCCTGCGACTGGCCCACACCGCGTGTGAGCTGGCCCACGGCCTGCGCTATCGGGGGTAACCGACGCCTATCTCGCCATCCTCTGGAGCGAATACGCCGGCTCGCGGCGTGACGCCACGGCCCTGGATGCGGCTTACGAGGCGACGCGCGCTGCACGGGATCTGGCTTCACGCTAGTGATATCAAGCAATTGCAGCTCCAGCTTGCTCTCCAGAGCAGCCCAAGAGCTGCGACCGATCTGCGGCGCCTGACCTTGGCTGTCTGTACCAGCCAGAAGGAAATGTGCTCAGACGGTAGCTGGCACTGGGCGCGCCAGCTTTGTCGTCAAAAGCCTGGAGGCCCTGATCCCACATGGCTACCTGAGTAAGGCCCCTGACCCGGCTTTCCTCTTCTCACAGAGCAACTCTCCCAGCTGCGAGGCCTACGAGGCTCTGCGCTGGGAATGGGCCGCTATCCGCCTCCACCTGTTCGGAACCCCGGCCCAGTGGTGGACCTTTCGCCGCCAGGCTGCATGCGCCGGCTATATCCCCTAAACCGTGATTGCCCTCTCAGGCCGCCTCCTCTGGCCGCAGTAATCGGCTCACGGGGATTCTTTGAATTGGCCGGGACAAGACAGCGAAAAAATTCATGAATAAAAAAGTGATCGTTGGGAGTTTATTATATTGGAGAGAGTGCCGAGGTTGACCATCCTGGCTCTCTCCTACAGAGTGGTTCATCTTATCTCTCGGTATCTCTTCGTGTCTCTCAGACCACGCCTCGTAAGAGGGGGCAACCCACAACGAGGATAACGGACGGCCAGGGGAAAGCGAGGAGGCTGAAGAAGAAGGGCTATGGCTGTAGGGAGAGTCCGGCCCGGTCAACGCAGGAGATCCAGGCCCGGGGTTTTCCCCCACACACCCCCACTCCGAGCCTGCCGATTGCTGTTTTTCGGTTCCTGCTACAGCAATCGGTCTCCTTCTTTTTGGGTCCCGGCCAGCAGCGCCCGCCCTCTTGCTCGCGCTGCTTCTCTCCACCCTGCTACAGTCCGCCTGCTCGTCGTACCTCCACGCTGCCTTATGGCCAGATCGGGTGAGAAAGGGGGCCGAGACTACTGCCTCGCCTCTGGGCTGTGCTATCATCTAAGCCGAATATAGAAATGCGGAAATACAAGGAGAGCAGCGATCGGCGCCGCGTGCGCCAGCCAGCAAGCCAGTAAGTGAGCGAGGAAACGATGCAACCGAGAGAGAGTTTTCCGCAGAGTGGAACCCACCTACGTACGATCGTCATCAGTGCCCTGGTCCTTTTTGCTGTGGCAGGCATGATGAGCGGCTTTGCCTTTGGGGCGGCTGTTCATCACCGATCCGGCGCGAGCCAGCCGACGCCCTCGCCGACCGTACCGACCATCGCCCAGCACACCATTACGCCGACGCCCACGCCTTCGCCGGTGCCCATCCTGCTCGGCATTCCCCGCTTTGCCGCCGGACCCACCTTTAGCGAGGTTGCCGATGGCCAGACCAGCTACACCGTGACCGTGCAGGCCATCGATAAACAAGGGCGGGCCATCGACCGCAGCGGCGTGACCTGCAAGCTCTGGCTGGTGCACCGTGTCCCCGACGGGGCCCTTCTGCAGCTCCCCGACATTGGCAAGCGCATGGATCTGGCCAGCATCCAGCAGCCCATTCCTGGACAAGTCAAAGACAAGCCCTACAATGAGGTAGCGGGCCTGCAGTTCTCCGCCGGTACACCACAAACCCAGTCCTGCGACTCCCAGGGGCGAGCCACCTGGAACTACACTATCTCCCCGAGCCTGGAGCCTGGTAAATACGACCTCGTCTTGCTCACCGACTGGCAGGGGATCCACTACAACTGGAGCTGGGCCCACATCGTCGTTACCAAAGCCCCAGGACAGGGGCCAGGCAACGACTAAGGGAGGGCGAGACGAGAGTGCCCAGCCAGTCGCAAGCCGCCAGCGGCCAGGCATGGGAGCCTCACGGGGAGCAGTCTGCAGTCCACGAGAGCTGCCGCTGGCTCTCAGGTTCTCTCTCCCTTAGCCGGTCGTGATCTCAGCTGCCACCGGGCCTGATGGCTTCCGACGATGGATCAGACCTTGTCTGCTTTCCGGGCGTCTCCCAGCCAGCCGCTCACTTATGCTCTTCGTACTCCGCTCGTCCGTCCAGGATCTGGGCTAGCTCCCGCAGCACTCCGCGGACCAGCAGCACCAGGCGCGAGCTAGCCGCTGCCGCCGCAGCCAGTACCTCATCATGAGCGACCGGCTGGCCTTCAGCCCCCGTGGCGCTATTGGTAATCAGGCTTAGGCCAAGGACACGCAGTCCCATATGGCGGGCCACGATCACCTCGGACACCGTTGACATCCCCACGGCATCACCCCCGATCTGGCGCAGAAAGCGCAGCTCGGCAGGCGTTTCGTAGGATGGCCCACTGACCATCACGTAGACCCCCTCATGCAGACGCAAGGTAGGGATGTCGCCCGCCACCTTCCGGGTCAGGGCCCGTAGCTCTTCATCGTAGGCCGCAGTCAGCGCTGGGAAGCGCACCCCAAAGCGCTCATCGTTAGGACCGCGCAAGGGATGCCAGCCCGCCAGCCCGGGCAGGTTGATGTGGTCACGGATCAGCATGAAATCGCCTGGCTGATAGGCCGGATTCAAGGCTCCCGCCGCATTGGTGACCAGGAGTACCTGGGCCCCCAGGCGCGCCATCACGCGCACAGGCAGCGTCACCTCCTGCGGCGTATAGCCCTCGTAGAAATGCAGCCGTCCCTGCATGGCTACCAGCGCCACTCCCTCAAGCTGTCCCACTATCAGGCGACCGGCATGGCCCGCCACCGTAGAGGGGGGCCAGTGCGGCAGTTGAGCGTAGGGGATGGTCGCCACGGCCTCCACCGTCTCGGCCAGCTCACCCAGGCCCGACCCAAGAATCAGCCCAACCTGGGGTACCAAAGGAGAAAGTTGCCGGATCGCTGTTACGGCCTCTTCAACCTGGTCATACAACATAGGACTATCCTCGCTTCAACAGAGAATGACAGCCGGCCGGCGTCTGCCAGCCTTGTGGCTCTCCCGCCCCTTTCGATACATGAACATGTTCTAATAATGCCTGGATGCCTTGGGCCTCGCTGCTACGCTTAATGGCCAGCAGCATCAGGGACCGGCGCAGCTGATGGGGGGTCAGCTCCGCAATGCCGGCGCGCTGGGCGTAGTTTCTGACCACCAGCCAGAAACCCTGGCGGGTAAGCCGTCGGCCATGATGGTTCACGAACAGCCCAGCCTCCTCGGGATGATGACGGACCAGGTGAGGGCGAGAGCGCAACAGATACTGTTCCAGAGCCATAATAGCCTGCGCCGTCAATGGGCACTCTCGATAGCGGCCATCGCCGCTCGGATAGATCAGCAGACCGCGAAGGCGATCGAAACAGTCCGTATCGAGGGCCACCAGCTCGGTGAGGTGCATGCCAGTGGCATAAAGGACGTGCATCATCGCCAAGTCGCGCATGCCAGTCGGCGTGACGGGAGGAATCTGCTCCAGCAGGTGAGCAAGCTGCTCGGCGGAGAGCACAGGAAAGGAGGAGCCAAGAGTACGGGGAAGCTGCAGCAGCTCCAGGGGATCGCTTTCCAGCAGTCCCAGGCGCTTAAGATAGCGCAAAAAGGTCTTGAGCACGGCCAGCTTGCGGATGATGGTCGTTGGCTGGTAGGCGCGCACCTGGCGCATCTCCTCGAGATAGGCTCGCACGTCCTCGCTCTCTACCTCCGACCAGCGCAGACGCTGGCGCCTTTCGGCCAGAAAAGCCGAGAACTGAGAGAGATCGTTGCGATAGGCCGCCACCGTGCAGCAGTTGACTCCGGCGCCCCGCTCAGCCAGCGTAGCGAGATAAGCCTCCACAGCTTCTTGCAACATCGCGACATATCCCCTGCCCAGAAATGAGAAAGAAGTACATCTACCACCATCTTCTCGTCTCGTGCGTGTATGAGGGAGGAGTGGGTGGCTTGCCCTGGTGCTGGCATTATATGCCAGAGGTTGGGGAGAGGCAAGAGGAGCTACAGAAGAGTACCACTGCGCCGAGACAGCAGCGGGTGCTATAATAGGACTATCCGCCCGGGATGCACAGGGACAACCCAGCGATGAGCTTGAATGAGACGCGGCAGGCCGTCGCGCCAGCTCCCGCGCTCCCCGCGAGTGGCAACGGTCCGGCGCCTACGCCGTTATTGCCGCTACCCTGGAGTCCTATCCATTATACCTAGCTAGCTGGAGAGAGAGATGAGCAAGTTTTCTGATATGCTGAGCCAGGCACGGCGTGGCCAGAGCGGTGGCGCCATCGGCTTTTTCGGCGGCAAGAGCCGACCGGCGATCAAGCCACGTGCCGCCGCGCTCCTGATTGAGTTTCCCGCCGTGGACGCGGGCCAGGCGGAGGCCGCCATCAAAGCCGGAGCGAACGGTCTGCTCTTCCACTGGTCTGGCTCCGCCCTGGACAGTGCCAGCCTGGCTACTTTGAAACAACTCAGCGAGACTATCCAGAGCCAGGACGAGAACGCCGCTCTTGGTCTGCACCTTCGTGCCAGCAGCAACAACCTTGAGCGTAAGACCCTTGAGGACCTCAAAGAGCATGGGGTACATTTCTTGATCGTGCCTCCACAGGCGCCGGCTCGTCTCCTGACCTTCCACGTGAAGGATTTCGACCTGGTGGTGACGCTCCCCTGGCGCAACACTGACCCCCTCTATCCTCTGGTGATACGGAACCTGGGCGCGTTCGAGGCCGTCTCGGCCCTGCACCTGGATGGGAGCGAGCTTGGGCTGGAGCAGCTGAGCATCGAGGAGGCCCTTGGCTACCGCGCGCTGCGTGAGGCGTTGCGCCTTCCGGCTCTGCTGAGCCTGCCGTCGCTCAGGAGCGAGGCGGCGGCCTATGGTCTGCTGGCCCTGGGGGTGCAGGCCGTGATTGTGCCAGCCGCCGAGAACGCCGCCGCCACAGCGCAACGCATCCAGGAGCTGCGCCAGTGGTTGGAGAAGGTCCATCAGCAGGAAGAGAAGGAGCTACCTCCACCGACCCTGCCTCAGCCGCAGATTGCGCCCTCTTTCGAGGAGGAAGAGGAACCCTAGAGACTGCCAGCCTCCTCTGCCTGGCCTGGCCAGGCGCGGGTCAGTCAGGAGAGAGAGAGGGCAGCCCAGGCCCAACCCAGGCGGGCGCTTGGGCCATTTGGCTCGCCCCCTACCGGCTCAGTTGATGGCCAGGTGGTCCGCTCTCCCACCCGGGGCACGAGAGCTTCGCCGCCCTGTCGGCAGGCCAGGGTAACCGCATCCACCACCTCGTAAGGACAAGGGGCCGGAGCCGCTTTCGGCGCACGCCAGATGGCCCCCTCTTCTGTAGCGCCGTCCGGCCCTGCGGCTGGCAGTTCGGACGGCGGACGGCGGGCCGTCTGGCGAGGCGGCAGAGGCTACAGGCCGTTCTTCTGCCCGCTGTTTGTCTGACGCCGTTCTCTTCACTCTTCCCCCAGGCGCGGAACGGCAAAGTGCTTGCCGGTCTGCCAGTGCAACTGGCGCCGGGGGATACTCCGCAACAGTTGCCTGGTGAGCTGCCAGACTCCCTCGGGATCACTATTGTTGCGCCAGTAGTAGTAGCAGGCGACTTCGTCAGGCTCGGCTTGCTGCGCAAGCTGGAAGAATCGGGGCAGTTCCTGCTGGCCCTCTTCGTCCAGGTCAAAGTTCTGCAGCCAGAGCAGGCTACGCTTCTGATGCTGGCGGGCCAGATCGACAATCTCTCGCTCGCAGCGATCAGGCTCGACGCTTCCTGCTGTTGCGGTCTCAGATGGCGAAGGCCGGGAAGGCCGCCGCAGGTGCAGGCCCAGCATGTCCAGGTCCGGTAAGAGTACCAGGTCCTCGACCAGACTGGCGTCGTAGGACGGGAGCACAATGGCGGTCCTGACATGCTTGTCTATGCCTTTCACATGGGCGCAGAGATCTCCCAGGAAGGTCACCCAGGAGCGACGCCGGAAGCCCGCCAGGTCGGTCACATCCGGGCAGAGCGCCCGGCAAACCGAGCAGAAGCAGGTGATTTCTCCATAATGCGGCTCGTCGAGAAGAATGCCGTTGATGGGATAGGCGTTCAAATAAAAAGCGATCTCTTGAAAGAACCAGCGGCGAAACGGCTCGTGGTTGAAGCAGGTGAGATCGTGATAGCGACCGTGGTGGTCCAGAACGCGCGACTCGGGATGATGGAAGGTGTACCAGCTCGGCGCTGGCGAGGGCGTGGCGAAGAGGTTGCCATGCTGGCCCGGACTCAGATAGACTTTGAGGCCAACGTCCTGCGCAAGGAGCAGGCCACGCTCGAGGTCGCGCGGCCAGTAGCGACGCTCCTCATCCTGAATGCTGTAGACGATGCTGCTGGCGCCCGCGGCGCGAATCTGCTCAAAGTCCCGTCTGACGAGGTCGGGATGAAAAAGTGAGTGGAAATAGGCAACAGTAATGTCCATGACGCTCACCAGGCAAGCGGTCCAGGATAGGTGGTGCGGAGACCGATTTCTGCTCTTGCTGAGCAAGCAGCTTGGCTATGTTGGGAAATAGCTCGCTGGTAGTATACCACAGGTGGGGCAGAATAGTTCTCCCGCGAGCGAAAAAGGACTAACTTCCTGCTCAGAGACTGCCCTCTTGACAGGCTGCTCAGGGAGCGGCACAATCCAGGCGAATGACTATGACGATGCAATGGCAATGGCTACAACCGGATGTTAGTTGCGCTCTTCGCGCCTACGCCAAGATCAATCTCACGCTCGATATCCTCGGTCGCCGAGGGGACGGCTACCATGCCCTGGCCACGGTCATGCAGACGGTCGATCTCTACGATACGCTCTGCCTGACGCTGCGCGACGACGAGGAGGTGCGACTAGTCTGCACGCGGCCCGAGCTGAGCACAGAGGCGAATCTGGCGCTGCGTGCGGCTCTGGTGCTCAGGGAATACACAGGAGAGCGGCGCGGCCTGCAGATTGAGCTGCAGAAGCGTATCCCCTGCGCCGCCGGCCTGGGCGGGGGGAGCAGCGACGCCGCCGCTGTTCTGCTGGCCCTGGCACGCCTGTGGCAACTGCAACTGACGGCAGCGGAGCTGGTGAAGCTGGCGGCCTCGCTGGGCTCGGATGTGCCTTTTTTTCTCTACGGAGGACTGGCCCTCTGCGAGGGCCGGGGCGAGCTGGTGAGACCTCTGCCTCCCTACTGGCCCACCGAGCTGCGCTGGCTGGTCCTGCTAAAGCCGGCCATCAGCGTCGCAACCGCCGAGGTCTTCTCTGCCCTGACGGCCCGCGACTATAGCGATGGCTCACATACGCGGGCGGTCTGCGCGGCTTTGCAGGAACAGCGCATGCCCTCCCTGGCTCACCTCCATAACGGACTTGAACGCGGGGTCGTGGAACGCTATCCGGAGGTAGCCGCCGGGCGAGAAGCCTTGCTGGAGGCAGGTGCGCCTTTTGTGCGCCTCTCAGGAAGCGGACCGACGCTCTTTACGGGACTGGCCGACCTGGAGCAGGCTCACCGCCTCTGGCTGCGCCTTCAGGAACAGGGCTACGAGGTCTATTTGACACAGCCGGTCTCGTGCTCAGCAGAATCGCTGACGCTAGCACCACTCCCCGCTCGTTGAGCGGCCTGGCGCTGCAGCGGGTTGGCCAGAGCACTCGACTGGTTCGAGCGCCCTTTGCTATAATGCCTCTATCGACCGTCGGCTTGCAAACGTTGTCAAGCGCCAGAGGAGGCCAGCATGAATATTTGGGACTCTCTGCATCGCGGCCTGGAGAAGGCTTCTAAAGAAGCGGCTCGCATAGGGCGCATCCGCTCCCTGCGCAGCACGATCGAGCGACTCAAGCGCGAATGTAATCAGCAGGAAAGCGGCCTGGTGAGTAGGGCACGCGAGCTTTATGAGATGGGGCAGCTACACCAGAGTGAGCTGGTGCCGTTTTGCCAGGCGCTGGCCAGCCTCCAGCTCCAGCTCAGCGAGGCCCAGAGAGAGCTGCAGAGCCTGCAGAGCGGGCCTGATGCCCCTGCTCAGGGCCAGACCGAGATTATTACCAGCTATCCTGTACCGGAGCCGGGAACGCTTCCAGCCTGGGCCCCTCCAGGCAGCGGTGGGCAGGGGGAATCGACCCTGGCCAGTCAATCCCCTTATGGTCCTGTGACCGGAGGGGAGCAGGCTACTCAGATCGCGCCTCCCCCTCCTCCGCCTTCTACTGGCGACAGTAGTCCTTTCGCCTCTTCCGGCCATAGTCTGTCCTACCCTGCAGCCCCTGTTCCCCCACCGCCACCGGCGACCAGCCTCCCCTACCCGCCTACGCTTCCAGCCTTTCCATCGACGCCGGCCTATCAGCACGAGGGAATGAGTACCGGCCCCAGCGGGACGGCAGGGTCGTCGGCCACGCTCTTGAGCGGTAGCGGCGGCAATCTCTGCCCTTCCTGCCAGGTAGCGCTGCCTCCCGGCCTGCGCTATTGCCCACGATGTGGCCAGGCCCTCAATGTGGTCAGGGACACAGGTTCTTCCGAGGACGAGAAGGTTGCCGACCTGGCTCAGGAGCCAACGCGCGCCAGCTCCCCCTCGGTGGACCTGCCTCACCTGAGCGATCAGGAAACAATTTTACAGCCGCTTCCAGGGCCACAAGGGCCGGGGCCGGAAGGCCCTTCTGAGAAGCCGGCTGCCAGGGAAGACAATCCCCACGAGGAGCCAGGAGGCTCCTGACAGCTCAGGCACAGGAGAGGCAGGCAGTAGCAGAGCTGGCTCCGCTCGGGCGCGTGGGAACAAGATGGCTGCTTTTTTGGGAAGCGCCAGAGATGCAAGTATAGCACAAAAGCATGATGACCGGATCTCTCCAACCACATATCTCTTATGCTTCATCTATGAGCATAGATGGGAAGTGAGGACGAGCCAAAATACTATGCATGGAGCTGCTCTGCGCCAGCATGTAGTGAGCCTGCTCTGCTATATGCTGCGCTTTCCTTTCGCCTGTTTCAATCTCGTCGAGCGCTGGTTACGGGGCAGCGCCTGGCGAGAGCCGCGCCGGATTGTCTTGATTAAGCCCTGCTGCCTGGGGGACCTGCTGATGACGACGCCGCTGCTGGAAGTGTTACGGGCGGCCTATCCCCAGGCCCAGATTACCTATGTGGCCGGTAGCTGGTCGAAAGTGGTCCCAGAGCATCACCCCGCCGTGGATGTGGTCCTGGATTGTGGCACGGTTGGCATTCCCGGGCGCTATCGCCTCGCGGACTATCTGCGCTTTGCTCGCCTTCTGCGCCAACAGCGCTTCGATCTGGCTCTGGTTCTTGATCGCTCGCCCATGCTGACTTTGCTCCCCTGGCTGGCGGGCATTCCCCGCCGCGTGGGACCGGATAGCCTGGGACGGGGCTTCTCGCTGACCGACCGCGTCCCCGCCCCCGTCTCTCCAGCGGCGCTGCGCCATCAGGCCGAGCTGTATCTAGATCTGGCGCGCGCGCTGGGCCTGCCACTCGGGCGCCCCCATATGCGCTTTGTGCCTACGAACGAGGAGCGACACAAAGCTCAGACCTTGCTTGCGAGCGCTGACGGACAAGAGGCTGAGCCAGGTCTGCTGGTTGCGCTCTTGCCTGGCGGCGGCTCTAATCCGGGCATGACCTTGACTGCCAAGCGCTGGCCAGTCGAGGGCTATCGCGAACTGATTCGCCGTTTGCTGGCCGAGCTGGAGGCTCGCGTCTTGTTGGTTGGGGGGCCAGAGGATCGCGC
The DNA here is from genome assembly GCF_042408735.1 of Thermogemmatispora sp. Classification (GTDB taxonomy): domain Bacteria; phylum Chloroflexota; class Ktedonobacteria; order Ktedonobacterales; family Ktedonobacteraceae; genus Thermogemmatispora. Next base: position 11,792 of record NZ_JBHOQV010000094.1, on the reverse strand, counting down.
GCTTAACGACGAGGTGATGGCCGGTCTAAGCTCCCCCGCAGGTCGGGTGCTCAACCTGGCTGGCAAGACCAGCTTTGGCGAGCTGGCGGCAATCTTCGAGCGATGTGCGCTCTTCATTGGCAACGACAGTAGCCCCATGCACCTGGCGACGGCTGTGGGGATCCCTGTCATCGCCCTCTTTGGCCCCACCAGTCCCCAGGAGTATGGTCCCTATCCTCTGGATGAGCCGCACCATGTAGCCCTATGGCAGCATCCGCGCGGGGAGCCGTGCTTTTTCTTGGGCCGCATGCGGGCCTGTCCTGAGTGCACCTGTATGCAAGCCCTCAGCGTAGAGACGGTCTGGCGGGCCGTGCGCCAGCTACTGCCCAGTCCTGAGCGGGGAGGGATTCGCTGATGCGGGGACTGCTGCGCGCGGCGATTCTGCTGCTGATCTACGTCTTGGGCTTGCCCGGGACCTGGCTGGCGCGGCGACGGGCCCGGCGCTTCCTCTCTTCGGCTGCCGTTCCTCGGCTGCTGCTCATGCGGCCGGACCATCTGGGGGATCTGATCCTGACAACTCCGGCTCTGACAGCCCTCAAGGAGCGCTGTCCGACGGCCCAGATGACGTTTCTGGTCGGACCGTGGTCAGAGGCGGTGGTGGCAGGCCATCCGGCGGCGAAGCGGGTTGTGACCTGTGCTTTTCCTGGCTTCCGGCGTGCGCCCCAGGGGGCCCTGGGTCCCTACTGGCTGCTGCTCCGCCTGGCCTGGCGGCTGCGGCGCGAAGGCTACGACCTGGCCATTAATTTCCGTCCCGATTTCTGGTGGGGGGCAGCCTTGCTCTACCTGGCCGGCATCCCGTACCGTCTGGGCTACGACCTGTCCCCAGGCAGGCGCTTCCTGACTCATGCCCTGCCTTTCGTGGCAGGGGAGCACAGCACTCGCTCCAGCCTGCGTTTAGCCAGCGCCGCCCTCGAGCTGCTGGGCCAGGCACCGCTGCAGGAACCATTCACTCCCGCAGACTACCCCTTGCTCTTTGAACCTGCAGCCCAGGAGAGAGAGCAGGCACAGGCCCGGCTGGCCAGGGCCGGGCTGAGCGATGAGGTGCCTTTTGCGGTCATCCATCCCGGCAGCGGTGCCGCCGTGAAGCTCTGGCGTCCAGCAGGTTGGGCCACCTGCGCTCTAACCTTGCTGCGCCGCTACGGCCTGCGCCTCGTCTTAACGGGCGCCGTTCAGGAGCAGGCCCTGCTTGAGGAGATTGCCACACTGGTCGGCCAACAGCTCAGGGCTGATGAGCCACCTCCTCTCTTACTCTCCTCTCTGAGCGTCGGTGAGCTGGCCGCTGTCCTGCGCCGCGCCCGACTCGTGCTCGGGGTCGATAGCGGCCCTCTGCACCTGGCCGTCTCCCAGGGGACGCCGACCGTGGCGCTCTATGGGCCTGCCGACCCGCGCATCTTCGGCCCATGGGGCGACTCCAGACGCCACGTGGTCATTCTGGCCAGCCAGCGCTGTCCTTCTTGCCCGCAACTGCCCTGTGGGCGCCTCGATATCGCTCCGCAGGACCTGCCATCGCATCCCTGTGTACGTCTGATTCCAGAGGAGCGCGTCCTCGCGGCAGTGGAAGAACTCCTGCCAGCACGCATGTTGTAGAATAGGGATGGCATGCAAGAACTATGACCGCAAGAGAAGAACTCGACGACTACGGCTATCCGCTGCGCCCGCCGACCCGGCGCCGTCTGCGCAAACTACTCATTCAGCTCAGCAAGCGCACGCTGCTCACAGCCATCTACCTGGTTCTGGGCAGCTACGGCCTGCTGCTGCGCTGTGCTCGCCTGGTGCGGCACTATCAGCCACTTGACCCGCAGCACTTTAAGCCGCGGCGCATTCTGATTATCCGTTTGGACCTGATCGGGGATCTGGTCCTCTCGCTCACGCTGGTGCACGCACTCAAGCGGACCTACCCAGAAGCGGAAATCGATCTGCTGGCCATGCCCTCGACAGCGCCGATCGCCGGAGCCGATCCTGCTCTGGCCCAGCTTCTTACTTATGATCCGAATATCTGGCGTCGCCCTAAGGCCCTTGTTCGAGGGTCCAATTGGCGAGAGGCCGCCGCTCTGCTCCGCCGCCTGCGAGCCCGGCACTACGACCTGGCTGTGAGCGTCTTCGGTCCCTGGGCCGCGCTTCTGGCTCTCCTGAGCGGCGCCCGACGCCGGGTAGGTTTTGCAGGCGAGGGTTATCCTGGTTTTATGACCGACCCGGTTCCGGGCCGGCATTGGCAGCCTGGCGACCGTCGCCACGAGGTCGATTATTGTCTGGAGCTGGCGCGCGCCGCGGGCGTCAACGTGCGCGCAGACGATCGCTTTCCGCGTCTCTCCATCGATCCCGAGGCCCGGCGCGAGGTCAAGATGCTGCTCAAGCGCCTCGATCCCGCTCTCGCCACTGACGAGCAGGCAGAAGCAACAGGCTTGCCCTCGCGGCCACTTGTGGTCTGTCACGTGGCCTCACATAACGGCTATGCCAAACGCTGGCCGATCCCCTACTGGGCACGCCTGCTGGCGGGACTGGCTCAGGAAGCCCAGGCCCATCTGGTTCTCACGGGGGCCAGCGGCGACCTGCCCATCATTCAGGCTATCCTGCAGCGCCTGGAGGAGGAGAGATCGACAGCGGTGCTCAACCTGGCCGGGCAAACTACCCTGCCCCAACTGGCGGCCCTGATGCAGATGGCCGACCTGGTCATCAGCGGCGACAGCGGCCCGATGCATATCGCGGCGGCTACCGGCGTCCCCCTGATTGCGATCCACGGCCCGACCGATCCCGCCCTCAGCGGACCGGTCAGCCCACAAGCGACAATCGTGCGCAGCGGCCTCTGGTGCAGTCCTTGCTATGACGCCCGCAGCCCAGCCGATTGCCGTTTCCATACAGTGCAGTGCATGAAGGAGGTCACGGTGGAGCAGGTGCTCAGGCTGGCCCTGCGTCGCCTTCGCGAGCGCCAGCCAGCGCCGCCCTCGGCCTCCCCCGTTTTGGTTCGTCCATCAACGTCGGCCAGCCCAGAGCAGCCAGACCACAAGGAAGACCAGCCCAACGACCTGTCCAGAGGAGGGCAGCAAGCATAGTGCAGCAGCAACAATATCTCTCCTTGAGAGAGCCATCAACAGAACACGATCCGCAGGCACAAGGCCAGCAAGAGCCGGCGCTGCGCTTGCCGGAGAAGGCGCGGATCCTGGTGATCAAGCTGGCCTCGCTTGGCGATCTGCTTCTGGCCACACCAGCCCTGCGGGCCTTGCGGGAGACCTACCCCCAGGCCCGCATCGACTTGCTCGTGACGCCAGCCTCCGCCGATCTCCTGGCCGGCTGGGAGGTCATCGATGAGATCATCGTTCTTGACAAGTACCTTTTCGATTCGCCCAGACAGGTTCTGAGCAATCCATTGCGGCTCAGGCGCCTCTGGCCACTCTGGCAGCGCCTGCGGAACGCCCACTATGACGCCGTGCTTCTCCTGCACCACCTGACTCTACCCTTCGGGCGCCTGAAACATCAGCTCCTGGTACGCGCCACGGGAGCGCGCTGGCGCGTCGGCTTAGATAACGGCCACGGCTGGTTTCTCAACGTGCGCGTCAAAGACGAGGGCTTCGGGGCCATGCACGAAGCCGACTACAACCTGGCCGTCGCCGCCGCCGTTGGGGCTTACACCAGCGACCGGCGCCTGACGGTCCCTCTGGGTGAGGCCGAACGGGAAGCGGCCCGCCTCCTGCTCTACATGGATGAGGCCCCAGACCCTTTTACGCGCCCAATCATCGCCATGCATCCAGGTAGCGGCAGCTACAGCACCGCCCGTCGCTGGGCCCCTGAGCGCTTCGCTGACCTGGCGGACACCCTCTACCGTGAGGTCGGAGGGCAGCTTGTTCTCCTTGGGGGACCGGAGGAACGCGAGCTACATCAGCATATCCTGAGCCTGCTGCGCTCTGGCCTGCCAGCGCGCAGCTTTGCCGGCAAAGGCAATGTCAAGGTGACTGCCGCGGTGCTGGAGCAGGTCGATCTCTTTATCGGGAACGATGCGGGCGTCATGCACCTGGCGGCAGCGGCGGGGACGCCTACCGTCGCCATCTTCGGCCTCTCGAATCATCGGGCCTGGGGTCCCTATACAGGCGACGTGCCGGGACGACAGGCCATTGTCGTGCGCCTCGACCTGCCCTGCATGCCCTGCTTCTACCGCGGCCACGAGCTAGGTAGGCCCGAGGGCTGTGCCACCCGCGACTGCCTGGCGAAGCTCGGCGTCGATCCGGTGGCCGCCGCGGCGCGCAGCCTCCTGCTCCAGGCCGGCTACCGGCCAACCTCTCCCCAGCCCACCTCCCAGGCCAGCCCGTCCACCTCCAGCGAGAACCACTGAAGCCGAGCCGCGCGAGCCTCGCGCTGGCAGTGAACAGAGCGAGCCAGACAGACGGGCTGGCCCCTGCCCCCGCTCAGATCCCAGCTTCCGTCTTCTCCGCCCTGGCCGGCTGACCGCTACAACGCCTCACCGGGCGCGAGAAGTTGCCGATCTCAACCTCGGGCAGCTCCCGACGCAGGATCTCGATCAGGGTACGCATGCCCAGGGCCTTGCCCAGGGAATCCAGCGCGGGCAGGCGCGGCAAAAGCAGCTCTGGATCGATATTGAGATTGCGCAGTTGGATCAGACGCAGACCCGTCTCGCGTACAAAGGCTAGCAGAGCCTCCACCTCGCGCTCACGGTCAATCAGCCCAGGGAAGCAAAGCAGGTTGATTGAGGCATAGACGCCGGCATCACGCGCGCGCTTGAGCGACTCTTTGACGTCGGCGAGCGTATATCCGATCGGTCGATAGTAGGCCATATAGGTCTCCTCTCGACCAGAGATGGTGCTGGCGCGCAGCATATCAAGGCCGGCATCATAGAGACGCTGCAACCAGCGCGGATTGCTGGCGTTGGTATTGATATTGATCACCCCGCGATCTGTGCGCCGGCGGATCTCGCGGATAGCCTGCTCGATGCGTCGCCACTGCAGCAAAGGCTCGCCCTCGCATCCCTGGCCAAAGCTCACGATGGCCTCTTCGGCCTGTTCCAGATGGGGAACCGCCACCTCCACAATCTCCTCGACCGTCGGCACAAAGGTCAGGCGGTCCTGGGGTGAAATCAGCTGCTCCTCCTCCTGCTTCGAGATGCAACCGACACAGCGGGCATTGCAGCCGGGAGAAACCGCGATAGCCATCTCCCAGCGACCAAAAAACAGATTGCTGGCCGTAGGGCAATAGTAGTCCAGCGCACAGTGAGCGTGCTGCTTTACAATGCGATTATCGGGATAGGCCGCCAGCTTTTCTCGGACAAGATGCTCCAGGGTACGGCGCGGGAAGGCCCGCGGATGCCACTTGCGCGGCTCATCGGTACGCAGAGCCGCCACAAAGAGCTGCCCTTTCAGGCCAGCCACAGCACAGTAGCCAAAGAAGGGCAGGGGTCCACCATCAGGGTCCTTGCTATAGGCCGGCAGATGGGTGCGCGTATAGCCAATCGGCAGCAGCGCCGCCAGGGCCCAGACTCCCCGCCGCCGCAGCGTGCGAGGCCGACCGCTGGCGTCCAACCCCACAGGCCAGCGACCAGGAAGCATCGAAAGCGTAGCCCCATCGGGAAGAGGGATCAGCTCCTCAGCCCGCAGAAGGCTCCCATCGAAAGCTAGCGCGCGCAAGCCTCGCTCTTCAAGGACCTCCCCACGCGCCGTTGTATAGACAAGATAAGGTTCCTTCATCGCACCTCTTGGACTCTGCTCAGCGGAACTTGGGCAAGAGCCGAGCCATATACTGCTACTAGCTAGTCACTTCAATGAGTCAGGCCAACAGGAGCACCGGATCTGGCTGATCATGACGGTCCACCTTAGCCAACAGCCAGCCGACCAGCCGGCACCGCAGGCGACAGAGAGCGGAGCGCTCACCCCCGGCCAGCGGGCGAGCAAAGAAGGAAGCGGAGAACAATCCTGACAGAGACAGAGACACCCCACCCGGAGGCCGCATGTTGTTGCGCCGGCACGGCGCTCCTGGTCCAGCGGGACGGCAGCGGAGAGCGAGAGCGTACCCTGTATCAGAGGCGAAGCGAAGCCCCCTGCACGGGGAGCTGAGTTGGTCAGTGGACGACCGGCGGGATCACCGGTAGCTGTGGATTGGTCGGAGGACCTTCGGAGCACTCATCATCCAGCTCCAGCAGCCGCGAGTGAGTGCTCCCGGCCTGGGTCTGAGCCTGGGCCGGCAAGCGCTGCTCCAGCTCCGACATCTCCTCATAGACAAAGCTTAGCAGGATATGGTTGTTCAGCACGCTCTGGCAGACATGACGGATGCGGGGGCGCTCGGCCTCCATCCAGGCATTGATGGCCGCCTCAAGGGCGGAGATACTATCGCCGCACTGGGCACTATCAAAGCCTTTGTATCGATACACCCCTCTGTCCTTTCCCTGCTAGAACACTCAGGCAGACTCAGCTACATAACGCTTTCTATCATCCATCTGGACAAGAGTTTACCACGAAAGCGCAGGACTGACCACTGCCCCCAGACGCTGCAGCTCGTAGAAGAAGTGAGGGAAACTTTTGGCAATATGCTCCACGCCGCCCAACCTCAGCCCGCGCCGGCTGCGCATTCCCACGATCGTCAGGGCCTGCAGCAGACGATGGTCGCTATGGCCATCGACCCAGACCCCTCCCTCGACGCCCTCCGGCTGGCCATCGACCACGATAGCGTCCGGCAAGGGAGTCACCCGGCAGCCAGCACGCAGCAACTCGGCACAGAGATCGTTAATGCGATCTGACTCCTTGTAGTGGAGATTCTCCACATTGTAGAAGACGCTGCGCCCCTCAGCAAAGCAGGCCAGGGCCACCAGGACAGGAATACAGTCGATCGCCCGGCTGCCATCCATCTCCAGCCCACGCAGGGGCCGCCCACCGCGCACGCGCAACATCTCCCCTTCACGCTGAAGGTCGCAGCCCATAGACTGCAGAGCGGCTACCAGCGCCTCCCCGTCCTCCTCGCCAGCCGGCAAGCGCCCAAGCCGGAGCTCGCTGGCGGGATCGGGCATAGCCGCACAGGCCGCCAGCAGCGCCGCCGCCGAAGGATAATCGCCAGGCACTACATAGGTACCAGCGCGGTAGAGCTGAGGAGCCGGCACCCGAAAGCGCCTCAGAGCCGGATCGTGCTCGATGGCGATACCTGCCTGACGCAGCACCTTGAGCGTCAGCAGCACCATCACCTGAGAGGTCAAGCCGTCAACAACCTCGATCGTCAAGGGTTCGGTCAGCAGAGGAGCAAGAAAGAGCAAGGCGCTAAGATACTGCGAGCTACGCGCCCCCGAGACCACCACATGCCCGCCGCGTAGCTGGCCTCCATAGAGGGTGATCGGCAGATAGCCCTCCGGCCCCTGAGCCTCAACCCGTACCCCCAGCGACTCCAGAGCCTGCAGCAGCTCGCGATTGGGTCTGCGCCCCAGCGACTGCGGCTGATCGGTCACAAAGGTCACCTGAGGCAGCCAGGCACTCACCCCGAGCAAGAGGCGCAGGACCGCCCCCGCATTGCCGACGTTGATCGTCACCGCTCCCTCCGCCCGAGGCCGACCTACCCCCCTCACCAGCAGGCGCTCACCCGATGCTCCTAACCAGGTAAGCTCTGCCCCCAAGGCCCGACAGCCACGGAAGAGCGCCTCACTGTCTTCGCTGAGAGCAGGAAAGAGCACCTGGCTCTCTCCCTCCGCCAGACTTGCCGCCAACAGGTAACGCAAGGTATAGTACTTGGAAGAGGGAAACGACGGTTCCCCCCGCAGCAACGTTGTCGGCGCAATCGAGAGACTGCGCCCCGGCTTGCCCGCCGCTGTGCTTCTTGCGTCTCGTTGTTCCATCTCTCTTGCCTGGCTCACGCGCGCATCTTGCCTGCCTTGCTTATCATGCGCACCACCAGGAAGCACAGCCTGGCCATGCGCCGCGCAGCAGAGCCGTCTTTCTCTTGGTCAACAGCTCCACCCACACACCCACGCATCGACCGCGGGTCGGAGCCTGTCTTCAGGCAAGATAGTATCACGTCGGCGCTCTTTTTCTCAAGAGGCGCGCCAAAGCGAGATGACATGCAGGCCAGCCGACGCAACTTTGTAATCGGCAGCCAGCACGACATATGTCCTCCGCCGGCCTTACAAAAGGATTACACTGTACATACAAGCAGTGCTACACTTTATAGTGCATCATTTTATCTTTTCAACAAGGAGAAGGTCATAGCTATCAATTGACTAAAAATGTATATTCTGCTATACTAGGATTCCATATAGCAGAATTTCTAGGAGGCGCCAGACGATCGTGAAACAAGACCATTTTGTCATCGTGGGAGCGGGGATCGTGGGACTGGCGACGGCCTATGCGCTGCTGGCCCGAGGCATAGAGCACGTCACCGTGTTGGAGCAGGAAGTTGTCGATCATCCGCGCTCTACCTCTCACGGAGCCTCGCGTCTATTGCGCTTTGAATACGGAGCTAACTCCCTCTATTCTCAAATGGTTATACTCAGTTTAAGTCGCTGGATGGCACTGGAACAGCTCACAAAGCGAACACTCTATCTGCGCACGGGCCTACTCCTGCTCGGCCATGAGGACGATGGCTTTACCCTGGAAAGCTATCGCACCCTTCGGGCCTTGGGCCTGCCGACAGAGCGACTCCCCGAGCAACAATGCCGCCGACGCTTTCCGCAGTTTGAGACCCATGCCTTTGATCTTCTGACCTATAACCTGGAAGCGGGGATTCTCCATGCCTCGACTGCCCTGCGCGCTCTCAAAGCACTGGTGAGCGAGCTGGGGGGCAAAATCTGCGAAAGAACGCGCGTCTGTGCCCTCGATGTCAGCGGTCGACAGCGGCCTCTGCGCCTGCGCCTGGCCGATGGAAGCAGCATCTGTGCCGACCGAATCGTCCTGGCCACCGGGCCTTGGGTTCATCGGCTGCTTGGCGAGCTGCATCTGCCCGTCCAGACAACCCGCCAATACCTGCTCTACTTTGGGGGGTTGCCGCTCTCCAGCTTCGGCGTCCATAGTTTTCCCGCCTTTATGGCGAACGACCTCTATGGGCTGCCCATTCACAGCACCTACAGCGCCAACGGCGAGGGGCTACCCTGGCTCAAAGTGGCCTCTCATGCCACCGGGCCGGCCATCGATCCCGACGAAAGCGAGCCTCCCACGCGCAGCCAGCAGCTTGTTCGCCAGGCCATTCACGACCTGGAGGAGTTGATCCCGGCCCTGCGGCGGGCCTATCTGGCCCATGTTGGCAAATGCATCTACGACATGAGTCCCGATGGCGACTTCATTATCGACTCCCTGCCCGATGAGCCGCGCGTGGTCTTTGCAACGGGCCTCTCGGGCCACGGCTTTAAATTCGGTCCCTTGCTTGGTGAGCTGCTCAGCAGCCTGATCTGCAGCGAGGAGCCGCTGGTCTCGCTGCAGCCTTTTCGCCTGGCCCGCTTCCGCGAGCGCGATGCCCTGGGCAGTCGCCAGCCTGGGGCTATTGATCAGCGGGCACCCAGGTAAGCAGCCTTCCATCGCTGGCATCGAAGAGCAAGTAGAGGCGCGAGAAGATGGGCACCACGCGCCCCAGCGGCCGCAGCGGGTCGTGGATCTGAAACGGTCCTCTCAGCTCGACAAGACAGACCAGCGCTCGCTCCCCAAGCAAGGAAACCAGGCTCTGCCGGGGCCGCCATCGGGCCAGGCGTGCCGCGACCTCTGAGACGGAGAGAAAGCTCACGCTGCCCACCTTGGGCCTGGTCCCGAAGAGGGTGTACAGAGGAGGATGCTCACCGAGATAGGTCCGCGCATCCTCCTCCTCGAAGGCCGGTATTTCCTGCCGACGGCAAGGAATCCTCAGTTGCTCCTGCTCCTCAGCTGGCATCTGCCCCTCTCCTCTTTCTCCATCGAGGTTCGAGTTGGTCCCGCCAGCACACTGGCCAGACATCTTTTTCTTACTCACCTCCCGGTCTCGTCGACGAGCCTCTATGGCCTAATTCTGGCTTTCTGCCAGACCATATTACCCGCATTATCTCAAGCGAGCATCATCATTATATAAGGGAGGAGCATAGGGAAGCTGACCACAGCAGGCCCGGCACCGACCTGCATGACCCTGTTTCGCCAGGCAGGCAAGGCCAGACAGGGCCGCGCACAGCCAGGCAGGGACCTCCCGAAGCGCTCCTCCGGCAGTCCGCCGCGCGGAGCGGCGTCAGTTGGTAGACACCCTCTTTGCGTACTACAGTATGCTAGTTGTAAGACGGAGGCTGCTCCGTTCAGGGAATACCGCAGGTGCTTTTTGGGAATTCAGGAGGAAGGAGAGACATATGGCAAGAACCCGTACCCATCATGAGGAGATGACAGGCCGCGAGCTGGAGCCTCCTACCGAGCTGCTCACCGTCAGCGAGGTGGCCCAGCGGCTGCGCGTCGACGACACCACCGTGCGGCGCTGGATCAAGTCGGGCGCCCTCGAGGCTATCCTACTTCCCCACCGGGGGAAACGTCAAGGCTATCGCGTCAAGAAGAGCACCCTCGATGCTCTGATCCACGGCACGACGGCGGTCAGTGTCTAGCTAGATGGAACACCTGACCCTGGAGAGGAGGATCCAGGCCTTGCCCGGCCAGGGCATGCAGGACAGTGGAGCCGCAGGACAATGAGGGCCGCTCGTCCCGTTGTTGAAAGCGCTTCAGGCTGGGCAAGAGGCTGACCTTCTCCCTCGGTACTCTGCGGGCAGGCCGCCTTGTCCGCCGCACGACCGAGAACGATCGCCGCTCCCCCCTGCAGAGCACCGGGATAGGCCAGGTCGAGAGGGGAGGGAGCATGAGCCGGCCACCCTCAGTCCGCCTTTGCGGTCCACCGCTCGCTCGCTGACAAGCGGCGAGGCCCGAGACCCGCAGAGCGAGCGGTGGACCGGTTTTTTCTTCCCGCGCTCGTTGCCGGGTCCACAGCGCTCGTCGCCTGGCCTCGCGAGAGCGCCGGACCCGGCCCGGCCTGGCGTATGGCCGTGTTTGTATGCTATGCTATTAGCAAGAAGGTGAGGATGCAGGCGGCTGCCATCAATCAGGGCGATCCGGATCGGCATGCCCCGGGAGGTCCATCGGTGCCAGAGAGAGGCACAGGAGAGGACCAGAAACGTCTCTAACCAGGTGATCGCCTTTGACATGGACTTTTCTGCTGCCCATCTGAACGTGGTGGACCAGCCGGCCCAGTTCATCTTCGACAGAAGGACGGGTCTATCACAGAAAGAAGGAACGATCACCAGTCAAGAACCGCTGACGTTCGCGGAAGGGAAGTTGCCAGCCTTGGCGACCAAAGCCCACCTGCACCCAGGCCGATCGCTCGGCGAACAGGCTCCGGCGGCAAGAGGACACTGACGGAGCCGGGCCGGACGGCGATCAGGCAGGCAATCGGCAAGGTGTCAACTACTCTACGATTCATACCGGGGACCTCCGACGCCGGCTACGGTTGGTGTGGATGATGAACCTGCCTCGGACAGGGAGGGAACAGATACCGACCAGCACGCCCACCCCGGGGAAGCTCCCTTCGGGAAGAAAGGAGACCAGGGCCAGGACAACAGCGGTTCGCTGGATGGCTGTGATCGGATATTCCGTCAACCGTTACTACCTCCAGCAAGGGATCTGCTTTATTGAGATCACAAAGGTGAAGGGAATGGCAGCAAATCGAGGCAATCGCGAAGCACGCAAGGCCGAATTGCTCAGGATCTCGCGCGAGGTCTTCGCCGAGAAAGGATTCGAAGCAACGACCATCTCCGAGATCGTGGCCCGCGCCGGCGTGGCCCAGGGAAC
>NZ_JBHOQV010000085.1:0-5964 GCF_042408735.1 Thermogemmatispora sp. | reverse complement strand
ACAAGGTCATGGCCGTTGCGCTTTTCTTTTCTCTCCTTTTCTCCACACATTCGCGATTCAACCTCTCTAACAAATAAAAACTCCTTTTTGGAGGTGTATCATGGATCTCCTCGTTTCTTCGCCCGATCGCTTTGCCCCGCGCACCCATCAGCAGGTGCTCACGAACCTCACGAACCTGTCTCCCGAGGAATTGGCCTGCATGGGCAGCGCTCTTCCAGGGCACTGCTTTGGCAATGCCCTTCGGCTGCTGCAGCGCTGGCACGATCGCTTTCGGTTGCACTATGTCGAGGGATGGTATCTCGCCATCGCAACCAATGAGGCCACTCATCGCGCTCATGACGGGAGTCTGCTGCTGAATGCCACGCTGACATTGAGCGTGCATGGCTGGCTGGAGGATGCTTCCAACGCCATCCTTGATCCAACGCTCATCAGCATTCTCCTCAGCAGCCCTGAGCCTCCCCTGCGGGTGCTGTATCTTCCTGCGGTTCGCTACTCCGCGGGTGAGCTTAGGCACCTGCTGAAGCTGGAGGGAGCGTGGCTCCCTCTGGCCCTTTGTCTGGCAGATTGTCTGGCAGAGGCGACGCAAAGCTACCTGGTCGCCTACCAGGTAGCTCGCAAGGTCGCCACGGCAGTGATGGATCTGGCCGCAGCGGTCCATCAGCCGTTAGAAGCCGCTGAGTTTCCCCAACTTCTCGCCAGGGACCTGCTGCGGCTTCCCCCCCTGCACCTGCGCGGTGGCGGTAAGCAGGAAGGGGGGGCATCATGGTAGAAGGTGCCGCCGCCTGGGGAACAACTCCTGTGCGGCCGTACGACCCCCGTGGCCCCGTGGGGATGATGCAGTCCGATGGCTTCCAGGCCCCGGTGGGGGCCGTGCTGCTCGATGACCAGAAGGAGGTGCTGTTGCTCGCTTGCCTTACAGGACCGCGGGCCACCGTCGCAGCCCTGTTTGCCCAGCTCCTGCAGGGCAAGATGGTGCTCTTCTCTTCGACCGCTGCCACGACGACAGAGTGGAGGAAAGTGATGCCTGCTGAGACCTGGCTGCGTGCTTCCGGAAGGTATCGGCAGATTGCCGTGCCGCTCGTCTGCACGCGGGGCGTGGTGGCTGTGCTGCTCAGCCATTCCCTCGATCTGCAGCAGGCGTGCTCTCGCACTCCCAGGTTCCCTCCGCAAGCTCTCTCTCCCCAGACAGCCGAGGAGCCGTCGTCAGAACCCCTGGCCCCTGTGTTAGGAGATGGCATCCTGCTGGGGAATGTGGGAGAGAGCCGGCCAGCCCTCTCGACGTTTCTGGTGTTCCTCAGGGCGACGCGAGCCATTCTCCCTTCGGGAGAGCGGCTCGCCCAGTGGGCTGAGGTCCTCTGGGAGGCTGGTGTGCAGGAGGGCCTCATTGAGCCGCTGCCTGCAGCCGGCATTCGCGGGTGGAAGGTCGTCGGTCAGGCAGCACGGTGGAATGATTGCATCATTGCATCTTACGCAGCGCAGCTGCATTGGCCTCATTGAAAGATGGACTCGCAGAACCGCTACAGAGGAGGAGCTCATGAATCGCTTCACCCTTCACAGGAAGAAGCAGGAACACGGCTATCGCTTCAAGGCCATGCTGGAACTGGACTTCCTTGCCGATCGCTGGACAGGAGAAGGATCGACGAAGGAGGCGGCTCTCTCGGCGCTCTGCCAGGTCGCCAGTTCCTGGTTCGAGCAGCGCAAGCAGCGCAGCATCGACCCGCTCCTCATCCCCGGCAAGGGGGAGATCGGAGTGATCTGGTATGACTATGCAACAGATCAGTATGTGCTCCGATTCTACGATGCTGAGGGCCATCCATGCAGTGGCTGGACGCTCTCGCCAGATCTCGTCTCTCTCCGTCAGAGCGCCTTGCGGCGTCTGTATCAAGAGGGGTGATCTCAGGAGCTATTAAGCACACCTGAGATCACCCCTCTTCCCATTCTCCATAGCCAAGAATGAGCCGCCGGAGCAATTGGGAGAGGCTGCTCCGGCGGCTCATTCTTAATAAGACAGGAGGATAGCGTGAGTACCCCTCCATCGTCTTCTATTTTACCACACGGCCGGCTTGGCAATCTTGCCAAGGCGGCCTTTGTTCCTACGCCACCGAGTGTGGCTGAGGCCATCATGGCGAATCTGCTGCGGGTGGGTGAGCCGCCGCGGACGCCGGTCCTTGACCCTGCGGCGGGCGAGGGGGACCTGCTGCTGCCCGCTTTTGAGCGCGGGATGCCTTGCTTTGGCGTGGAGATTGAGCGCGAGCGCGCCGCCAGGGCCCGCGCTCGACTGCCAGGGTCGACGATTCTGACCGCTCCTTTTGAAGCCGTCACCGCTCGGAACCGTTTCTCCTTGCTCCTGGTCAACCCGCCCTATCTCGCGGAGGCGGGAGGACAGCGGGAGGAGTATGTCTTCGTGAAGAAGGCTGGTGCCTGGCTGCGGCCTGGGGGGATTCTCGTGGCGGTGATCCCTGCGAGGAGCGCCTGGTCTGCGCTGATCCAGCACCTGGTGCGCTCCTATGAGGACATCCGGGTGTGGCGCCTGCCCGAGCAGGTTGCAGATGGTCCCGGCTTCAGTGCCTACACCCAGCTGATCGTGTGTGCCCGCCGACGAGCCAGGGCCGTGACGCCTGCCTCCCCAGAGCAGTTCGCCGAAGCCCAGGTAGAGGCTGCTCACCTGCAAGAGATTGCGTGGGCAAACGGCAGGTGGCAGAAACAGGTGCCGCCTGAGTTGCCTGCCAGCCCGCTCCCCGATCCCTATAAGGTTCCGCCGGCTGAGCGGATGCCATCGCTGTTCCTCGAGGTAGAGAGCACGGAGGCTGAAGTGATATGGCAGTTTCTGCCGCAGTCGGGCCTGGAGCAGCACGCTCACTGGCGTTGGGCCACGGAGGGCCAGGGCCTGCAGGAAGAGGCAGATCGGCCACAAGAGCTGGTGATGCCCTACAGTAGCAGCACCCTGGCACACATTGCAGCCAAGATCCTGAGCGGCGTCCTGAACGGACGGTTTCTCAGGGGTCTGGGGCCAACCGCTTCCCAGGGGGCTCTTTTCCAGGCCTTTGTGATTCAGCAATGGAGCGAGGTCCCCCTGACCGCCGAAGAAGAGGAAGCGCTCAGGCACACGGGCGTCCAGCGAGCCTATGCGCGGCTCCGACACGAACTCCCGGTCGTCGGTCTGCTGTCCAAGGATGGCTGGCACTACCTGACGGGTCCGGAGGCGCTCCGGTTTCTGGCCCAGGCCCAGGAGCAGCTGGTAGAGCAGCTCCTCTCGTTGCCCCACAGGATTGATTATCCGCTCGATCCGACGGACCGGGAGCTGGAGATCCTGCGGCAGGTCGGGCGCGATAAGCAGTTAGCAGGCGTGCCCTGGCCAGGGCTTGCCGACCAGCAGATCCACGCCATTCTGGGGATGTACCGTGCGCTTGAGAGATCTCGCCGCGTGGTGCTCTTGCAGGCCGAGCCCGGCACAGGCAAGACCCGCATGTGCACCGGGCTCACGGCACTGCTCGCTGCGGACTGGCGCCAGCGTCGACCTGGTCAGCGTTGGATCAAACGATTGCGCCGCGCCTGGCTGAAGGAGCCGTTCCTGCGGGACCTCTTGGGGGTGGAACCGGTCTATGAAGCCCGCGTGAGCGGCACTGGCCTGGAGCAACCACAGCGACGACCTCGGCTGGTGGGCTATCGCAAGGCGGGCACGGACCAGCTGATACGGCCTCGGGACGCAGGGCCTTCCAGCCTGCCGGTGCTGGTCACCACGCCGCTGCGGGTGGCTCTGGAGTACCAGCGCGAGGTAGAGGCCTGCTGGCCGGAGGCCGAAGTCTACCTGGTGCGGACGGTGGACGAAGCCCGCGCCTGGCTGCAGCGCTGCGCTACCAGTCAGGCGCCTGCCGTGGTGGGGATCGTGCCGCACTCCCGTTCCCAAGCGCTGGACCTGAGCTGGCGCCCGGCTGTCCTTGAACGGAAGCGAGACAGGATCCTGTTCTGTTGCACGGACTGTGGGCAGGTCATCACCGCGCGGCCCTGGCAGGCGCTCGGCGAGGCCTCTGGGGAAGAGGAGGAGCAGGGCGATCTCGTGAAGCCGGCGGCACGCCCTTCCGACCTTCCCCCCGTGGGGAGCCGGCGCTGGTTTGAGCTACGACCGCGCTGGCACCAGTGCCCTGATGGCAAGCGAGCCGCGCTGTTTACCTTCTGCCGACGCCCTGAGACGGAGCGGCGTCTCAGGCCGCTTGCCTTTGCGGAGTGGTCGCGTCTCATCAAGCACCACCGTCCGCCCGATCACGTGCATGGCTGGCGGCTGAGCGTCGTGGGGGAGGAGGTTGAGTGGAGTAAGGTCCCTGCTACGCACTCCCTCTCTCCTTTTGAATGGCTCTACCGCTTTGCTCGAGGGGCCATTGGGCTGGTCATTGTGGACGAGAGCCACAATGCGCGCAGCCGTTCCTCAGATCTGGCCCGGTGCATCCAGCTGGCGCTGGCTGCTGGTCAGCAAGGCGTGCTGGCCAGCGGCACGCACTACGGCGGGAATATCGAAGGGCTCTTCCACTATTGGTATCGGCTCGTTGATGCGGCGTTGTGGAAGCGGTGGGGGCTGAGTTGGGCCGAGATCGGACGCGCCCAGGAGCTGTTCGGCATGATTCGATCCGTGGTCAAGGAGTACGAACCTCCCCCTTCGAGCAAGAAGCGGAGGGGGGATATGATCGTGCATACCAGCACCTCGTCCGCTCCGGGGATCTCCGTTCGGCTGCTCCCCTTCCTCCTTGACCGAATGGTCTTCCTGTCGCTGCAGGACATGGGGGCGCTCATGCCCCCCTTGCGAGAAATCCCCATCCTGGTCAGGTTAGAAGATTCTCATTGCCAGGCAGCGTGGACGAGAGCCGCCCAGCTTCGCGAGCACTCCCAGCTTCTTCGGAGGCAGGCAGCCAGTGCTGAGGCAGGGAGAGAGGAGGCCGACGAGATCGAAGAGGAAGCCAGGAGCCTGCTGGAGGAGGCCAGGGAGCTGGAGGCCTGGGCAGAGGCCCGCGATTTGCGCGGAGCCTATCTGCGCCTCTGCAGGCAGATGGAAGAGGATGCGCGCACGAACCAAACGGTGCGCATGGCCTGCGCCACCCTGCCGCGCTGGTTTGTCTGTCTCCCCTGCGACAAGCCATTTCAGCTCGTGCTTACGAGGCGGAGCGCCTGGGGGGACGAGCAAGGCCAGGAGGTGGTGCTGAGCACCCCGGTGCTGGCGTGGGACTATCTCTATCCGCTGGAGAGGAAGCTTCAGGAGCTCATCAGCCAGGAGCTGGCGGAAGAGCGCCGGGTCCTGGTCTACGTGGAACAATCCCACTCGCGCAGCATGGCGCGTCGGCTCAGTTTTGTGCTGCGCGAGTGGCAGCACTGGCTCTGGACGCTTCCCGATCAGGTGAAGCCGGAGGAGCGCCAGCAGGCCATCTGGCATGCCGTGGCTCAGGGCAAGCGCATCATCATCGCTCAGTATCGAGCGGTCTCCGAGGGCCTCAATCTGCAGTTCTTGGACTCCATTGTCTGGTTTGAGCTGCCATTGAACCTCTTCCTGCTCGACCAGGCGTCAAGACGCTGCTGGCGCCTGGGACGCCAGGGGGAGGTGAGAGTCTATTACCTGGCGTATGCCGGAACCCCCGCGCATGCGAAGCTGGTCAGGCTGGGTCAGCAACACGGAGCCGCCTCGGCCTTTGCGGGTCAGTTGGCCGAAGGGGGGCTCTCAGAAACGACAGCGGCAGATCAGACCGCGCTGGCGCAGCTAACGCTCCATCTTTCCAGCCATGAGGAGGTACCAGGCAGGGAGCAGGGCTCCGACCATCTGGCGCTCCTGATGAGCTTCGATGGAGATATCGCAAAAGCCGAGGAGCAGCTCACGCAGGCATTCGAACGTCGCCGCGCAGAAAGGCAGCACAGGCGCCAGTGGTTCGGGGGCTACGAGGATCGACTGCGGGAGCGCCTGGCCCAGTGGCACCACCTCGGCGC
>NZ_JBHOQV010000075.1:0-22552 GCF_042408735.1 Thermogemmatispora sp. | reverse complement strand
GTTCCGTGTCGTTATATTACTCCGACCTGGTTTTTTTGTCAAGAGGTTTGCGGGCGAATTTCCCAATCGGCGGCCATATTGCGACCCTCTTCTCCGAGCCGAGGGCAGGCATGCTATAATGAGACAAAAGCGGCCCCTGGCCGATCTTCCTGAGAGGCGGCCTGATCCCTGGCCTGCTCAGCCCAGAGCGAGCGCTCTCGAGCAAGCGTTTCCAGGTGGGCTGGGCCGGGCGGTCAGACTCCTCCAAAGGGTCCCAGGCGGAAGAAAGGGCTGGTTCTGTAGAAAGAGCGAGAGAAAACCACCTATGGGAGTAGAATCGCGACCGATCCGCGCCGCCATAGACATTGGCAGCAACACGATTCACATCGTCGTCGCTCGCTGTTGGCCTGATCACCTCGACATCCTTGCCGATGAGCTGGACCTTACCCGTCTTGGGGAGAGCGTCAACGCCGACGGCACCATCTCTGAGGAGAAGGCGCAAGCAGCTCTGGCTGTAGTTGCGCACTACGTTGCCCTGGCCAGGAATCTCGGTGCGGAAACGATCCTGCTGATCGCCACCGAGGCTATCCGGCGGGCCAGCAATCGCGAGGCCTTCCTCGCGCGTCTTGAGCAGCAGATAGGGCTTCCCGTGGCCGTAATCAGTGGCGAGGCGGAGGCCGTCCTCACCTTCTACGGGGCCACCTATGAACTCTATCGTGCGGGTCAGGCTCCTCTTGACCTCGGAGTGGTCGATCTGGGCGGTGGGAGTACCGAGCTGGTCACGGCCCATGACGGTCGCGTGTCCTGGCGTCTTTCGCTCCCGATCGGCTCCGGCTGGCTCCTCGATCGTTATCTGCCTTCTGATCCCCCAGGTCGCCAGGAACGAGCCGCTGCGCGTCTTTTCCTGCAGGAGTACCAGCGCAAGCTGAGCATCCCGCTCTATCCGCCGGTGCTGGTTGCCACCGGTGGCAGCGCTAACTCTCTCTGGTTGCTCGCCGAACGTGCCTTCGGCGTGGCGGGTCCCCAACGCTCACTCAGCGCCGACGACCTGGCTCAGTGCGAGGGCCTGCTTGCTGCCCTCTCGGCCAGAGAGATCGCTGAGCGCTACGGACAGCCCTACAAGCGAGCCCGTATTCTCCCTGCCGGGGCTCTCATCTTGCGGAGCCTGCTGGCGCGCCTCGGACTAGATCGGCTGCTGATTAGTCCCCACGGCATTCGCGAGGGGGCGTTGCTGGCCTACGAACGCTACGGTCCTGGCTGGTTGCTCGAGGTTGAGCGACAGGGAGCGCTTGGCCATCAGAACCAGGCGTCAGAAGCTCCCAGGGGGAGCATCGCGGAGGCGGAGGAGAACTTTCTCGCCTATGGCCGTCGCCTACTCACCGAGCGCCTGGAGAAAATGCTCTCCTGGCGCCGCCCGCTCCTGAAAGAGCCAGAAGAGGAAGCTGTACACAAGATGCGTGTGGCCACGCGGCGCTTGCGAGCTGCCCTCGATGCCTACCGCGGCTATCTGGAGCCGGCGGCCTTCAAGAAGCTCTATCGCCGTCTCAAAAAAACCGCTGCCCTGCTTGGGGCCGTGCGAGACAGCGACGTCATGCTCCTCAACCTCCGCGCACTCCTGGCAGGAGCTGACACCCAAGAGCGTTCCTCTCTCCTTTGGCTGCTAGCCGTCCTGGAAGAGCAGCGCAGTCAGCAAGCCTCTGCACTTCAGGAGCACCTCCGCGAACTCGATGGCGAAGCCTTACATGCCCAGCTACTGGCCTGCTTTGCAGCAGAGGAGGAATGTTAAAGGAATGGCCAAAGCCCAGTCTGTTCGGGGTCTTGATCCCTGTGCGCCCGCCTCACGCAACGCCTGCCTGATCGCCTTACAGCGTCTGGAGGAACTCTATAGCTGGAGCCAGGCAGCGGACAACCCACAGGATACAGTGCATCAGCACCATCTGCGCATTGCCATCAAGCGACTCCGCTACACCCTGGAGCTATTCGCGGAAGTGCTGCCAGCAGGCTGTCAGGCTGCTCTCACTGAACTGGAGCGCCTCCAGGAAGAGCTGGGGAAGCTACATGATCAGGACGTCCTGATCGCCTTGATCGAAGGAACGCTAAGTGGGCGCCAGGCCCTGGAGGGGTCCGCAGAGGCCATTGTCTTTCCAGATCTTCTTGAAGAGCCGCCCTCTATGGTGCAAGTTGGTCTCTCGCACCTTCTCCAGCGTCTTCTGCAGGAACGCGAGAGGCATTTCCTGGCCTTCCGTCAACATTGGCAGGAACTGGAGGCTCGCCACTTTCGGCAAGAGCTGCAG
The DNA here is from genome assembly GCF_042408735.1 of Thermogemmatispora sp. Classification (GTDB taxonomy): domain Bacteria; phylum Chloroflexota; class Ktedonobacteria; order Ktedonobacterales; family Ktedonobacteraceae; genus Thermogemmatispora. Next base: position 20,279 of record NZ_JBHOQV010000075.1, on the reverse strand, counting down.
GCCCTCCTGCAGAGCTAACCTTTTCCGGAGCCGGCCGGTTGCAGGTCCTGATCTCTTCGTTCTCCTCTACCCAGCAGTCTTCATCAATCTGGTGTACAATAAGAACAGGTAAAGGGACAGTAAACGCCAGGTTAAAACTATGCTACAAAGCATGGTCCGATGAAGAGCGTGGCGTATAAAGGTGGGTATACCGCATGCATTCCATAGAAGATCAATTGGAGTGGTGGCAGCTTCCGCAGCCCACTCCCGAAGAGCTACAGCTCAGCGGAGGATTACAGGTAGAAGACTGGCCCCATGCCCGTCATGTGGCGCGTCTCTCTATGCAACTCTTTGCTGCCACAGAACCACTGCATGGCCTCGATGCTAAAGCGCTGCGCCTGCTAGAGCGGGCGGCCCTCTTACACAACACCGGCATGCTCGTTGAAGCCCGGCGCCATCACAAACATTCCTTCCGCCTGATCAAGGAGACACCGCTGCCCGACTTCTCCGACGAGGAGCGTCACGAGATCGCCTGCATTGCTCGCTACCATCGGCGCGCCTTGCCGAGTCTGGCTCACGAAGAATACGCGGTGATGAGCCGTACGGCGCGCAGGCGTGTCTCCATGCTCGCGGCCCTTCTGCGCATTGCTGATGCCCTCGACTACAACCACGACGCCCGAGTCCTGCGCCTGACCAGTGTTCCCGAGGAATGCACGCGGGAGCGCTGGACCATTCAGCTCTGGACACGTCCCCTGGCTGATCTGGACGAAGAGCTTGACCAGGCTCACGAAAAAGCTGATCTCTTCGAGAAAGTCTTCAAGCGAAAGCTGCGCTTTCAGATCGCAGCAGCGGAGTAAGGGGACAGGCTGACGGGAGGAAGGGGGGCCAAAACCTGATCCGGTCCAGCCTGTTCAGCCAGGTCCTGGCCTGCTGCATCTCTTCTCAGACTGGCCCCTTTGGCTCCTCTCCCTATCCTATCTATCTGCCTGAGCGTTTGCTCAAGTAAACTGGCGCAGTACGATGGATGCTCCGCACGTAAAGCTCGGATGAATCCAAAGAACTGGTTGGGGTTGCTCGTAGAGAGAATAGGAGACACCTTGCTGGTCAAGGTAGCGTCGGGCCGTTGCCAGATCGCTTACCTCCAGTGTCATCCGACAAAGGCTCTCTCCCACCACCTGGAGATAGCGCCGCAAACTGCCCGGCGCCGGCAAGAACTCACCTGGGTGAGTGGTTGCATCCTCGGTGCTGGCCAGGGGCGGAGGTGCAGCCAGCTCAAAGCACTGGGAGCCGTTCCCCAAGGGCAGAGCCGTCAAGAGCGCCTCCCAGTGCTCGGCCTCGCCCGAGTGGGGAGCGGAGGTCTCCAGGCCATACATATGGCTGAAGCGCCGTCGTGCCTCTTCCAGCTCAGCTACGGCGATCGTCGCACTGCGAACGCGCACGGCTCCCAACGGATGGGCCGGTGGCTGCTGCCAGCCAGCCAGACGGAAGCGGCGCTCGTCGCCGCTGCTATCGTGCTGGATCAGAAAAGGGTAGTGCTGAGCCAGATCGGAACGCTCAATATCGGCGCGCAGCCAGGAGCGGGAGCGACCATCGGCGGCTCGCAGCTCCCCACGAGTGGGACCCAGCACGGGTACGCCCTGGGCTTGCAGCCGTTGGCAATCTGCTTCAAGAGCGTCAGAGGACAGGGCGAAGTTCCAGTAGCCTTCCCCTTTGGCAAGGCGTTCCAACATGCTGGGCTGAGCCTCATCCGGCGCCACCACCGTAATCAGCTCCAGATAGGTATCGCCGATCACAATAATACGGTTAGCCGTTCCGGCGGCGGGATGGCGCCCGCCGCCGGAGACGGTCAAACCCAGCTGCTCCCTGAAGAGAGCAGCCGCTCTCTCCAGATCCTTGACCCCGATAATAACATGGTCAATGCCAGTCAGCATCGCCTTTCAGCTTTCTAGGCTCCTTTGCTGGAGCGCTGGCCAGGCCAGTCAGTCCCCGAAGCGGCTGGCCGGCTCTCCGAAGCTGGGCCAGGTGCTCGCTCCTCGACCGAGAGCGCAGATAGCTAGCCGCGAGTCGAAGTCAGCTCGCGCTCGCGGGAGCGGCGCCCGTTCTGGGCCACAGCGCTGCCGCCACCGAAGCGGGCTCGCAGCCAGCCCAGGCCAAGCTCCCCCTTCTCCCAGATCACCAGCAACATACTCGCGTTAAAGATCGACGAATAGGTACCGCTGAAGATACCGAGCAGCAGCGTTCCCGTGAATGGCCGGATCGAGACGCCGCCGAAGAGGGTCAACGCAGCCAGCGTGAAGAGCACCGTCAGCGAGGTATTCAGTGAACGCGCCATGGTCTGCACCAGACTGGCGTTCACCACCTCCTCGAAGGTCTCCACCGTCCGTCGCTGCATATTCTCGCGGATGCGGTCGAAGACCACGATAGTGTCATGGACCGAGAAGCCGATCACCGTCAGCAAGGCGGTGATAAAGAGGGCATCCACCTGGAAGCCGGTCGTCCAGCCCAGAATGGAGGAGACTCCCAGAACCACCAGCACATCGTGCACCAGGGCGAGCACCGCGCATATGCCGTAGCGCCAGGGGCGTGGCACCTTGCGGAAGGCGAACCAGATATAGAGCAAGATCAGGATCGAGGCGGCGATAACTGCCAGAATAGCGTTGCGCTGAGTATCTGCCGCCACCGAGCCTTGGACGGTAGCCGTCTGGAGGAGCTGGACGTAGGTATTGCCCTGATTCACAAAGGCGCTTTCGATCGAGGCCTGCAGATTCGCATCCAGAGGAGTGACCGTCAGGATATTAATCGTTTGGGTGGTCGTCCCCTGGCGGATATCCATGACCTTGACCGGAATGTTGGCCGGGTTACTGCTGGAGCCGCTCGAGGGCGTCGCGCTCGCGGTGGCAGTGGGAGTAGCCTTTGCCGTCGCGGTGGCTGTTGGGGTAGCCCCCTTGGCAGCAGCCGTGGCCGTGGCCGTGGCCGCAGCCGCAGCGGTCGCTGTCGCCTTGCTTTGAGCGCTGGCGGTAGCCGTCGGGGTCGCGGTGGTCGTGGGCGTGGGCGTGGCCGACGAAACGCTGCTGGAGGAGGTGGCCTTCGTCGTATCGGTGGTGTTAGGCAGCTTACTCAGAGCCTTGCGGATGTCGTCCACCTTGGGGGTGACCCCTTTGGGGAAGTTGGTCACCGTGACGATCGTGACCTTCTTGCCGCTGTAGACCAGGTCATCGAAGGTGATTCCCAGGCTCGTGCTCTTATAAAGCGTCTGCAGGTCCTTCTTAATCGTGTCCTGAACGTTGCTATCGACAGTTGTATTCAAGCGCACCCAGACTGTGCCCTTACCGGCCAGTGTCTGGTCGCTGCCGAGCTGGACCTGCACATCCTTGAGTGGGAAAGGCTTGAGCAGGTTCCGCACGGTGGTGATGGTCAGCTGCTTTTCCGGTCGCAAGCTGAGGGAGGACCCGCCGGCGAAGTCGATGCCGACGTTAAGCCCTTTGAAGATCAGGGAGAGGATGCCGGGTATGATCACCAGCAGCGAGAGCCCCAGGAAGAGATAGCGCTTTTCAACAAGCCTGAACACAGCAACCTCCTCTTACAGCGAGCTACGCCGTCCGGCAGTCGCCGCCGCGATCGAGCCGGCGGGCAGACCGAAGAGGGCGGGATGGTTGATGACTCCTGTCGGCACCAGCACATTCAGGAAGGTACGTGTCACCACGATGGCCGTGAACATGCTGATCAGCACGCCCAGGATAAGGGTTGTGGCAAAGCCGCTGATGATCGTGGCGCCGAAGGTGTTTCCGAAGAAGAAGAGCACCAGGCAGGTAATAATCGTAGAAAAGTTGGAGTCGCGGATCGAGGGCCAGGCTCGCTTCCAGCCGGCATCGATCGCCGCCGCCAGCAAGCGGCCAGCGCGTAACTCCTCCTTGACGCGCTCGAAGATCAGAACGTTGGCGTCCACTGCCATACCGATCGAGAGGATGAAGCCGGCGATTCCGGCCAGGGTCAGCGTTACGCCGATGAGCTTAAAGACGGCGAAGGTGAGGCCCGCATAGAGCGCCAGGGCCAGATCAGCCAGCAAGCCCGGGAGGCGGTAGTAGAGGAGCATGAAGAGCACAACCATACCGAGGCCGATGGCGCCGGCGATCAGGCTTTTCTGAATGGAGTCGGTGCCCAGCGTTGGGCCGACGGTTTCCAGACTGGCGATCTTGAGAGCGATGGGCAAGGCTCCGTAGCGTAGAACCGTTGCGATCGACTGCGCCTCTTGAAGGGTAAAGCGACCGGTAATGACGCCCGGGCCGTTGATGGCGCTCTGGATAACGGCGGACTGAATAACCTTGCGATCAAGGGTGACCGTCAGGTAGTCCCCGATGTGCTGTTGGGTGAACTGGCCGAATTTGGTGACGGCGTCCCCCTTCATGGCGAAGTTGATCTGCAACTGGCCCGACGAGTCCGTGCTCACCCCGATCTGGCTGGGGTCGAGGTCCTTACCAGTGAACCAGGGCTTTCCCCCCGGGTTAGTGCTGGTATATTGGCTGGGGTCAAAGGTGCTGTTCTCGGAGAGCGGCGTCGAACCAGTATCCCAGAATTCGAGGTTGCCCGCTTGCAGCAGCGTCTGCAGAGCCTGGGTCTGGTTGCCGGTGTTGAAACCCGGCAGCTCAACTGAGATGCTGTATTGGTTGCCGTTCTGCTGCACACGGATGCTCGGCTCCGAGACGCCCAGACCACCGTTGACGCGCTGCTCGATCAGGTTACGCGCGGCCTGAATGGTCTCATCGGTCACTTGCTCGTTGGGATTAGAAGGCACCAGTAAGGCGCGTACGCCTCCCTGCAGATCTAGTCCCAGATTGACCTTAAAGTCATGGTTAATCCCCAGGAAGTGGATGCCTGGCGTGCTGGGCCAATCGATATAGGCCGCACAGGCCGCCAGGATGACGATCAGCAGGAGGAGTAGGGCTGTTCCTCTACGCATAGCGTCTACGTTCTCCTCGCTCTCTGCCTGGTTTCCTCCCTGGTCGGCCTGCACGGCCTCTGGCTCTCCTTGCCGTCCGTCCCGCGCTGCCCAGATCCCAGGGAAGAAAACTCAGGAAAAGAGATGATATTTAGGTTTGGCCAGCACCGGCCAGAACTCCCCAGAAGCCAGCCCGACCCGATTGCCTCGCTGAAGGGAAAGGCTAGGCCGCTGATGAGCGCAGGCGGTCGCTGTTGTTCGATTCCTTACAGTAGCTCGCTGTTTCCTTTGTCAAGGCCGTACGATGAGTTCCTGTGCAGTATAGCATAGTTGATGATGCTTGCCTATCCCGGACTCTCGAGCAGGGCCTGCCTGAGACACCCGGAGCCTCTTTCCTCCTTCCCCCGGCTGTCTTCTTGATCTGCCGGAGTGCAGCCTCATCGCCAGTAGCTGGCCTCCATCCCTTCGGTAAAACTGACTAAGGAAAGACCCAGATCTGAGCGATTCCTGTATCGTTCGCCCCTTGACAGTTGACATAGCAGTATGTTATACATTCGAGAGATATAGCAATAAGCTATAGCTGGTGGGAGAAGCCGCCAATCGCCGCTGGTCACGCGACCAGCTACCCTCTTTCGTTGGAAAGGCAGTCATCTCTCTCGTAGATGAAGGAAGAGGGGAGGGCGCGGGTAATCATTCTTGCTGGTATGGAGCCAAGCAAACAAGAAAGAAGGGAGCATTACGGACATGGAAGAACAAGTGCGGGGCAACGAGGGAGCCGAGCCGCTCACACCCCATGCTCAGGCAGCCCGACAGGAAGAAAGGCCCTTGATCTTGGGGGAGCCGATTTTGCAAGTTGAAGAGGTGACGCGCAGTTTGCCGCTGGGACATGAGCGCATCGAGATTCTGCGCGGTATCAGCTTCAGCGTGCGTCAAGGGGAGTTCGTCGCCATCGTTGGCCCTTCAGGCTCGGGCAAAAGCACCTTGCTGGGCATCATTGCGGGCCTGGATAACCCGACCAGTGGGCGCGTCATCATTGATGGCGTCGACGTGACGCGCATGAGCGAGGGGAAGCTGGCCGCTGTGCGCAACCAGAAAATCGGTATGGTCTTTCAAGCCTTCAATCTCATCCCTACCCTCACCGCTCAAGAGAACGTTGAGATCCCTCTCTACGTTGGTAAGCACAAGGGGTCACCGGCCGCCCGGGCGCGCGAACTGCTGGAGCTGGTTGGTCTCTCCCATCGGCTCAGGCATCGTCCGACCCAACTCTCGGGAGGCGAGCAGCAGCGGGTTGCCATCGCGCGCGCCCTGGCAACCGATCCCCCGATCGTGGTCGCCGATGAGCCTACTGGGAATCTGGATGCTACTAACGGCGAGAAGCTGCTGCAGCTGATCGCTTACCTGCGCTACACCACCGGTAAAACCTTTATCATTGCGACGCATGATGCGACGGTCGCTAGCCATGCCGATCGCGCTATTCGCATCGTCGACGGTCGCATTGCCGCTATCGAGGTGCTGAGAGAGGAGGTCATCCGTTCATGAAAGCCTCTCTCTACTTCAAGTACAGTTGGCGTTCGCTGCTTAGGGGCGGTCAGCGCAGCGTGCTGGCGATCCTCTGTATCGCCGTGGGCGTGCTGGCTATTGTCTCCCTGGAGCTGGTCGGCCAGATGATCAATCTGGCTTTTACCAGCAATGTTCGCGAGGCCAACGGCGGTGACGTGGATGTCTCTAGCTATATCTATCCATTTAACGATAACGATCTATCCTTTTTTGAGCGGCTCAAGCAGCGGGGGGATATCAGCGCCTACACGCCGGTGATCAACGCGCGCGCTTCGACCCAGCTCGCCGCCGATTTGGGAGACAGCTTCCAGCTTGTGGTGATTGATCCGCAGACCTTCCCGGTCGTGGCGTCGCCCACCTTCCTCCAGCCGCAGGGTGGGAGCTTTGCCCGCCTGGTGCAAGATGAGCAGGTGGTAGTGACCCAGAGCTTTCTCGATCAATATCATCGCAAGGTCGGCGATACCCTGACCGTCTACGCCTCCGAAACCTCCAGAAGCTCGACGGGGCGCTCTCTGCATGTCAAGATTGCCGGTGTGATTGCCAACGAGGGCATGGCCGCGCTCGCGGGCAGTGCCATGTACCTGTCGGTACAGACCTATCAAGCGGCCGCTCCCAGTGTGCCATTGCTCTATGAGAACGTCTATATCTCGACCGGTAACGATCAAGCCCGTGCTGACCGTGTAGTCAAGGCTATTCAGAACCAGTTCTACTATGCCTCAACGAGTACGCCGGCCGATGCTTTAAAGGCTGATCAGCAGCAGGTTGACTTCATTCGCAAGTTTTTGGAGATTGCTGGCCTGCTGGCGCTGCTCATTGGGGGTGTCGGCATTGTCCACACCATGCAGGTGCTCCTCTTGCGGAGGCGGACGGAGATTGCCATGCTGAAGACTGCCGGCTATCGGCGACGCGATCTCTACCTGCTCTTTGGGCTAGAGGCCGGCCTGCTGGGCCTTGTCGGTGGAGTGATAGGCTCGGTCATCGGTGCTGGCGTCAGCCTGCTGGTGCGCGGCCTGATCATGCAGTTCTTCATGTTCAATCTGCCGCTCAGCTTTGATCCGCTCATCCTGGGTGGGGGAGTGCTAATCGGTCTGGGGACCGCCCTCATCTTTGGCCTGATGCCGATTGTCCAGGCGGCCAATATTCGCCCGCTGAGTGTCATCCGCGAGCTTCCAGAGGGCTTCCGTCCCAGCAGCTATGCCCTGACCGTGGGCCTGCTCTTCTTGCTCTCCCTCCTTTTCTGCGCCATGTCCATTGTGATTCTCAACAACGCTGTGCTTCTGGGCATCGGCGTCGTTTACGGTACGTTCATCTTCCTTGGTGTGCTCAGCGTCTTCTTTGTGCTGGCGGTGATCATCATTAGCTTGCTCCCGGTACCGGAGCGGCTCAGCCTTGGCTTCCTCGCCCTGATCCTGGTGGCCCTTGTCATTTCCGGCTTGATCACTATCGTCCTGCCGGTTTTTGGCTCTTTGCTCTTGCTGGCGAGCGTGGTTGGGCTGGTGACGGTCTTCCTGCCCGCTACCTGGAAGGTCACTATCAAGATGGCCCTGCGCAATATTGGGCGTCAGCGTGCGCGCACGACCACCACCATGCTGGCCCTCTTCGTGGGGATCTTCACGATAGGTCTGATCCTGATTCTAGGGCAGGATCTGCGCGATGCCATTAATGCCTCGCTGGCGCAAGTCATCTCCTACAATGTCATTGCGACTGCTAATGACCAGCAAGCTCAGCGGCTAGAGGCCCAGTGGAGCAGTGTGCCCGGTGTCCAGAAGCGGGAGCGCCTGATCATCACCTCGTGTCTGCCGCTGACGATCGATGGGGTACCGCTGCAGACCCTGCTACGCCAGGCCGCTCAAACGGCCTCGAACTCGCAGGTGACGCAGAGAGAAGATCTGATTGTGCTTTTCTATCTGAGCAACCTGCAGGGCTACGATCTGGCTCATGGGCAGCTCCCACCGGCGGGCCTGACCATCACCCAGGGGCGCAATCTCAATGCTTCGGATGTCGATAGCAACCATGTCCTCTTGCCTGCAGACGTCCTCGATTTTGGGGGGCTGAAGCAGCATCTCAGGGTCGGCAGTCAGTTGGCCCTCCGGAGCCAGGATGGCAAAGTCGTGCGCGTGGTCACCGTGGTTGGTTTCTACAGGATGAGCGGCCTGAACACGGGCACCTTTATCGGCGGGCTGCTGGCACCTCTCTCTCTCGTGCGGGAGTTAGCTCCGGGCGGGCAGGCGACCGACATCTACTATCTCAAGATCGACCCTGCTCAGGTGGGGAAGGCCCTCGATCGTATGCAGACTATTGCCGGGGCCATCTCGGTCACCAATCTGGCGAATCTGGGCGATTATGTGAACCAGTTCTTGAGCTACATTATCCTGACGCTGAGCGCCATTGCCTCGCTCTCGCTCTTCGCTGGCATTGTCATCATAGCCAATGCCGTTGGCCTGGCTATGCTGGAGCGCCGGCGTGAGCTGGGCATTCTCAAGGCCGTAGGCTATACCAGCCGGGCAATCCTCGGCGAGGTCCTCCTGGAAAATGGGACTGTGGCCGGATTAGGCGCTTTCCTGGCTATGCTGCTGGTTAGCCTGGCTCTCAGTCTGTTGGGCCACTTCGTCTTCAATATCAACCTGGGCAGCAGCGAGATCATCGTGCTGGCCCTCATCGCGGGGGCGGCGGTCCTGGCCATGCTTGTAGCGGCCCTGGTGGCCTGGGGGGCGGTGCGCGTACGTCCCCTGGAGGTTCTGCGTTACGAGTAAGAAGCAGCTCTGACGAGGTGGGCGCGGGCAGGTCGAAGGGAATCAGCGCCGGCGAGGTGGAGGCTTGGAGGTCAGCAAAGAAGGTCCTCCAGGTCCCCACCTCGTTGGCTGTTCCTGTGGGGGGCCTATCTGCCCAGACGTCAGAGCGGCAAGAGCAGCAGAGGAATCTGCATCTCTGCCGGGGTCAGGCCTCCGTGATGGCCTCGGAAGCGCATCTCGAAGCGACCTTTTTCAAACCACCAGACGCTTTCCCCTTCATAGGGCAGGACAACGATGTCGCCCAGGCGCTTCAAAAAGACCTCGCTCGGAGCCTGACGGCCAAAGAAATGGGAGGCGATCAGCTCCTGGGTGCGGTAGACTTCGGCTCGCCCGGCCAGCGCCCGCTCGAGCAAAGCGATAGCCTCAGCTACGGCTTCCTCTCTCACATAGAGAAACATGTCTCGGGCGGAGCCGGCTGCTACCAGCGGGCGGCCCTGACGCGTTGTGCGCAACAGAGGCACGATCTCTGGCAACTGGAGGTTGAGATAGAAGGTCGTTTCCGGATGAACTGCTACCATTCCGTGATCGGCGGTTAATAGAAGCAGTGTCTCGGCCAGTTGACCGCGCAAAGGTCGATAAAAGTGGGTCTCCAGGGCGCTCCAGAACTGCCTGGCTGCCTCCTCGAACTCGGCGGAGTCGGGGCCGAAGCGATGGCCGCTGGCGTCGATCTGGTCGAAGTAGAGCACATAGTAGGCTGGGGTCGCTCCGCGGGCGCTGGCTGCAAGCAGATGCTCACGCAGCTCGTCGAGCGCTTGCGGCAGCGTGTCGAAAGCGTGAACGCTGGCCCCACGAAACACCGCGTTGGAGAAGGTCGATGGCGTATAGGAACGGTGCTGGAAAATCGTGCTGCGCACGCCGGAGGCGCTCAGCCGCTCGTAGAGCGTCTGCTGTGGATAAAAGGCGGAGGGAGGTAGGCCGGATCGCCTCAGGGTATCGGGCGTGAATTCTCCAGCGTAGGAGAAGAGCAGCGGGGCGATCACCTCATCAACCAGCGGCTCATAGTAGGTCCATTCATAGACGCCGCTCTGGCCAACCTCCAGGCCAGTATGGATGGTGGTTGTGTGAGCCGCCGTAGTTGATGGGAACTGCGAGGTAAGGAGCGAGATGACGCCCTCGTCGAGGGCCAGACGCAGCAAGGGGAAACGCTCGGCGTAGCGCTGCAGGAAGTGCCAGCCGAAGCCATCGACAAAGAAGAGAATCACTCGTTGGTAGCGCCGGGGCAACGAGCCAAAGACATCGTTGGGCAAAGCGCTCTTGCCCTCGCCGGTCAGCAAGGTCAGAATCGTCTGCGGGATGTTGGCGAAGCAATAGGTCTCATAGAGTGGCCTGGTGAAGGCGCGTGAGAAGCGGGCCTTCTCGACCGCCTGTACAGAAGTGGTATTCAGCATGCTCGGTTCGCTTTCCAGGGGGAGGGGTCGCCGCTCGCCTGATTCATCATTATAATAGAGTATACGCGACTCACCGCCCAAAAGATAGAGCACGCAGGCGCGGTCCGTGTCCGCCAAGAGAAAGGATAAAGCAGAAGATGGACTTCGAACTTCCTGAAGAGCACCGGCTGGCCTACGAAAGCGCTCTGCAGTTTGCCCTGCGCGAGATTAAGCCCTTGACACCGGAGCTGGAGCGCAGCGATGATTTCCCGCGCTGGCTCTGGCAGAAGCTGGCCGCTCAGGGCTATACCGGCATTGGCATTCCTGAGACCTATGGTGGCAGTGGCGGGGACTTCCTGATGGCGGCCCTGGTGGCCCGGGCCATTGGGCGAGCCAACGGGGGCGTCGCTATGTCATTTGGGGCCCATCTCAATCTCTGCGCACACAATATTTTGCGGAATGGAACGGAAGAGCAAAAGCAGCGCTATCTGCCGAAACTGGCGGCGGCGGAGATGATCGGAGGCCTGGCTCTGACCGAACCCGATGCCGGCTCCGACGCTATGGGCATCCGCACGACTGCCCGCGCCGTTGAAGGGGGCTTCGTGCTCAACGGTACCAAGGTCTTTATCACCAATGGGCCGATCGCCGATCTGCTCATCGTCTATGCCAAAACCAGGCCGGAGGCGGGTAGCCGTGGCATCACCGCCTTTCTCTTTGAGACTCAGACACCGGGCTACCGTGTGGCCCGCAAGATTGAGAAAGTGGGTATGCATGGCTCTCCCACGGGGGAACTTCTCTTTGAGGAGGCCTTTGTACCAGCCGAGAACGTGCTCGGTCAGCTCAATGAGGGCTATCGGGTGGTGATGAGTGGTCTCGACCTGGAGCGTGCCTTTTTTGCCGCCAGCATTGTCGGCGGTATTGAGGCGGCCCTGGAGCTATCGCTCAAGTATGCCCGCGAGCGCCAGCAGTTCGGGCAGCCAATTGCCAACTTTCAGCTCATCCAGGCCAAGCTGGCCGATATGTATACCGATCTGGAAGCGGCTCGCCTTCTGGCCCACCGGGCCTTGTGGCTGGCTCAGCAGGGGCGGCGCGTGAGCAAGGAGGCAGCCGCGGCCTTGCTTTTCGCGGCCCGTGCCCAGTGGCGAGCCGCCAACGAGGCCCTGCAGATTCATGGGGGCTGGGGCTACACGACTGACTTCGAGGTTGAGCGCATGTGGCGCGATGCCCGTCTGGCGGAAATCGGGGCCGGCACAACCGAGATCCGCCAGTTGATCATCGCCCGTGAACTGCTCGGTATGCGCTGATCTCCAACGGCGATCTTCCTACCTCTCCCTGGCCTACCCCTGGGGAGCGAACCAGCGAGCGAGATACAAGGAGGCTCGTGTGAGACCACGTTCTGGGGCGCTCTCTGATTGACAGTAGGGCTGCTCGTATGGCAATGTAGAGGGCGACGTAGGCTGGGCATGGGGCTGGCTGAGAGCCGTCGGTTGAGGAAAAGCGTGGCGCTCGTCATGGAAAGTCCCTCTCAGCTCGATCTGGCGCTCGGCGTTGGGCTGCCGGGATCATGGCGGGTGCCCTTTCTTTACCCTGCGGAAAGGTCTCAACGGGCGAAGGCCGTGCTGCAGGGGGATATCACCGAGACAAGTGCCCTGGCTGGCTAGATTGGATCGGCAGAACATGCAAAAACATGGTTTGGTGCGAAAAAGAACGCTCGCCGCTGACGACCTGCAGGAGATTGCCTCGCTGGCATCTTTATGCAGAGAGCGCGAGGGAATCGAGGTGCGTCTGCTCTGGGAGATGCTGCGCGCTCGCTCGGGACAGGTGACTAACGATTTTCTCTACTATGAAGATGGCCAGTTGCTCGGCTATCTGGCGCTTTATAGTTTCAATGCGCGCGAGGCTGAGCTGACGGGAATGGTTCACCCCGACAGGCGTCGCCAGGGCATCTTTTCGCTGCTCTTTCGCCTGGCCAATCAGGAGCTGAAGTATCGCGGTGTGCCGCGCATCCTGCTCTTTTTTGATCGCAGCTCGCTGGGGGCCCAGGGCTTTGCGCGGGCTGTGAAGGCCCGTTATCACAACTCGGAGTACCGGATGGTGCGAGAGCTGGGCAGCGCTCCGCTTCAGGTTGAGCCACGGGCGGGAATCCGCATTCGCCCGGCGCGGGCCGATGAGGCGCCGCTGCTGACGCGCATTACAGCCCGCGCCTTTGAGATGACGGAGGACCGAGCGTTGCTGGCGGAGACGACGCGCGACATTACCAGTCCGCGGCGAGTGACCCTGGTGACAGAGGTCGCCGATGAGGTCGTTGGGCTGATCCGTTATATCGACGATGAGGAAGAGGCTTTTATCTATGGTTTCTGCATGTTGCCTGAGCACCAGGGCAAGGGCTACGGACGCCAGACGCTGGCCTGGACGGTCGAGCATATTCTCCACCAGCGTCCGCGCCGGATTGCCCTGGAGGTAGATACGACTAACGAGGGTGCGCTGGCGCTCTATCGCTCCTGCGGCTTTGAGATCACCACGACCTTTGATTATTACGAAGTGCCAGTTAGCTGAAGAGAGGGGCGGGGTTCCTGGTCTCCTGGTGACTTCCCCAGGTGCGCCAACGACCTCTGCGCTCGCTTTGCTCGATCGGACCCTCGCTGCAACCAAGCTACGCAGGCTGGCTGCGACTCGAGATGGTCCTACTCGTCTCGCACCCCGCCCGACCCTGTTTGAGGTTATATGGCAGGTCTGGTAGGTCACTGGTAGGTCAGCAAAGGGCGACTCCACGCTTCGCTCTCTAGCTAACGGTCCTGGCCAGGAAATGGCATCTCCTACCCTGCCCCCACTCCCCAAAGATGGGAAAGAAAGAGGCGAAAGCCCATAGGGCCTTTCTCGCCTGGCTCCAGATAGCTCATCTGCTCTTCTCTCCTGCTGTCTCTCAGCTCTGGGGGACCACAGGTAACCACCTCCGTCTGTAAGTAGGCTCCTGTGCCTGGCGAGGAGTGGCCTGCTGTGACAGCTACCGTAGCCTGTCTTCGTCTCGCAGGTCGGCCTCAAGCTCACTCTGCCCAGAGGTCTCCCGCTGCTCAACCACCTCGGTTCGGTGAGCGATTGGCTCGCTCACGCTACTGGAAAAGGTGACAGATTGGCTGTGGTTAGGCAACCTTTTTCTGCGTACGGTTGTTCTTAGGAAAAGGAGTAATGGTAGCCAATCCACGGCGGGATACTGGGCAATTGCTTGTCCCGGGAAGCAAGGCGGCTGGCCCCCGTGATCTGAGATTCTTATCAGTTCAAGGGCCTTGTGAAACGGTCTGTCCTTTTTCAGGAGGTGCCCTATGATGTACATCTTGCTTCTCTTGTTACTCGTTGTCCTGCTCGACATCGCAGCCCTCCTCTGGGGCGCCGACAGCCGCGATGGTCCCGAGAGCCCGGAATGGCGCCGACGGAGCTCCTGGTTTTTGCCCATCGATCACGGAGGGCCGCGAGGCCGCGGCTCTAAGAAGAGCTACCTTGACCTCTATCGTCGTACTCCTTATGAGGAACGAACATTCTGATGATAGGCTGTCCTCTCCTCATAAAGAGTTGGCCCATGAAGGAGCGGCCGAAGCTGTCGGTAGGGGCACAGGGAGGGTGAGGTCCTGAAACCAAATAGCCCCTTTCGGGCAGGACTGCTCTAGCTCCGAGTGCCAGCTCGGGGGCGGCAGAGGGACGCTAAAGTTGCCTGTGCCAGCCCCAGGAGAGGGGGCCAGTAGACCAGCGCGTAGTAGAGTGTCCAATCGCGTGCGTACATGAAGAAGTAAGCCAGCGGCGTCGCACAGGCAAAATACCAGGCCCAGAGCGCCGCTGGCCCAATCAATTGCGGGCCTGAACCATCCTTCTTCTGTTCTGGAAAGTTGAGCAGCGTTGCGGCCAGCGGGACCAGGACGGTTGTATACCAGGGAAAGATGTGAGCCGAGACGACGAACAGGGCACTGATCAGCAGCAGAGAGGCGGCCTCTCGGGAAAGACGCTGCCGCCAGCGCAGCCAGACCACCATCAGCGCTGTTCCCCCCATGATCATGCCCATCAGGATCTCCTCCAGCCAGTGAAGCAGCGCCGCGCCCAGGGGAGTATGCAGCCCCAACCAATGGCTGAGCTGCTGTGGCAGGCCGGCGTTCGGTGTATAGCTGCCGGCATAGCTCTCAAAGGGACTCTGCAGCTCGCCATGTCCCAGAATCAGATAGGGCAGATAGCCGGCGACCAGCGTAACGAGCCAGACAATCAGCAGAAGCCAGTCCCGCCGGCGGGCGATGGCCAGCAGCAGTAAGGCGGGGTAGAGGCGGACCAGCGTTGCCATGCCCAGCAGGAAGCCAGTCACGGCCCTCCCACGGCGGCTAGCCTGATCGGCGGCCAGCAGCGTGAGCACAGTGAAAAGAACCGCTGGCGCGTCGACATGGCCCTGAATGGCGAACTCCACGATCGGCAATGGACACCAGGCGTAAAGCACACAGCGCCCGGCATCCTTGCCCCGCCGCTGCAGCAACCAGGCCAGAGCGGCGCAGGTTAGCCAGTCGCAGCCCACAAAGATCCCTTTCAGGACCGTCAGATTGCTTGGTGCCAGCAAGTAGCTGAGCAGAAAGAAGAGCTGGGCGCCGGGCGGGTAAAGCGTCGGCACGTTGCGATAGCGGCTATTAGCAAAGACGAAGTCGCGCAGCTGAATGAAATGCGGATCCCCTGGGGCATAGACGTAGGGACTATAGCCCAGCAGGGTCACGCGCGCATCCCACAGGTAGCGCCAGGCATCTGGCGAAAGCACTGGTGAAAGAGGCAGCAGCATCAGACGCAGCACAAGCGCTCCCCCCAAGAGCAGAGCCAGTTCCAGGCTGCGTGCTCTCCCTGTCAGGGGTGGACTCATGTATACAAGCAAGCAGGCCAGGAGATAGGGTAGAAAAGTTAACAGCCAGCGCCAGACAAAAGCGTTGATCAGCGGGGCGGGACTACTGGTCGAGGGGGGAGCAATCAATAAGGGTACCTGCAAGAGCGCCTGTACGAGCCAGAGCAAAGCCAGCATAGCCAGACGCCAGCCCGAAGGCAAAGGCAAAGCGGCTAGCCGGCTTGCCTCTCGCTGCTCGGCCTCTCTGGCCAACCGTACCATCGCTGCCTCCCAGGGCAAAGATCGGATCGGGATCAGAGAGCAGGATCGCCCTCGCGGCGGCCCGCGTCGCCTCCATCATAGCACATCGCTCCCCTGTTTTCTCCTCTCAGAGCAAAGAACCGTAGTCCCTGGGAAAGCCAGGCAGGAGAGAAAAAAAAGAAGCAGCCCTCTCTCACTCAGACCGCGGGCGCTGGACCAGGGTCCTGGCAGGAAAGCAGCAGAGCTGCCGTCGTAGTTGGGCCTTGAAGGGGCTGACTGACAGCAGCTCTGCTGGTCCGATCAGAAAGCCGCAGCGTGGAGTCGGCTTAGAGCAGGCCCACGCTCTTCAACCAATTGGTCGCCACCTGCGTAATCGCCTGAGAGCGCGGCGTACCGCTATTGACGGCCTGCGTCACCTGGCGCTGCAAGTCGATGCTGACCTGGGTCGTCAGCTTCGGCGCCAGCGGATTCAGGGCCGTGGCGATGCCTGGAGCCTTTTTCAGTGTATCCTCACGCACGATAGGAGCCGGATTATAGATGGGGAAAGCGTTCTTATCGTCCTGGAGCAAGACAAAGCCGTTCTGGTCGATCAGGGCGCTCGTTGTATAGCAGACATTCAGCTGCGCCTGATTCTGCTTGACGGCATTAAAGGTCAGGGCCTCATCCATAACGATCACCTTTTTGAAATGGACGCCATAGATTGACTCCATTGTCTGCAACGGCTCCTGACCATCCGTAGGTGCCGCCACCGTCAGCTGCGAAGCCACAGCCGCGGGAAGCTGTGAGAGCTTCGTGATCTGCAGCGGGGCCGCAGCCATCTTCGGCGCACAGATACCATACGTATCGTTGAGCGGTGCCACATCCAGCCAGACGATCTTATACTTGCTCTCAAAGCCCTGCTTCACAAGCTGATAGTCCTTCTGCGGATCATGCGTTGTCTGCAGACCCAGACGCTGCAGCCCCGTGGCCGTAAATTCAGGGTAGAGATCGATCGCCCCACTGGTGATCGCATTAAAGACCACGTCGTTGGTGCCCAGGGCAGGCTTTTCAATCACCTTGAAGCCAGCGTGGCGCAGCAGGAGAGTATACATCTTTGTCAGAAGCTGGGCCTCGACATCAAGCTTGCCTCCGACCGTGAGCGTAATCTGGCTGTTAGGCGAGGAAGAGGACCCCCCACCTGAGCTGGAAGAGCCACCACAGGCAGCCAGGACGATCAGACTAACCCCCACCAAAGACAGCAAGAGTAGCGTACGCAGGCGCACCAACAAGCTGGTAGAACGCATAGATTCTCTCCTCATAAGATCCGAAATAGGATAGACGGACTCCACTCTCAGTATAGCCATCGAGCAAGAATAGAGAGGCCAACAGTCAGCGCAAGGCCGAGAAACGCAGTGACCTGCGCTCAAAGGGGACTTCTCAAGCTCGGGCGGCCTCGCTCAAAGCCATCTCCTGGACGCGCAGACCGGCAGGGGTCAGAGCGCGCTGGAGCCAGCCCATCAGTAGCTCAACCAGCATCGCCAGCAGGGCCACGGGCAGGGCACCTGCCAGGATCTGGACCGTCTTAAACTCGTAGAGGCCATTGACAATATACTCGCCGTAGCCGCCGGCCCCAATAATGGCCGCCAGCGTGGCCGTAGCCACGATCTGAACCGCCGAGGTACGCACCCCTGCCGCCACGATAGGCAACACCAGCGGCACCTGGATGCGCAGCAGGATCTGTCGCGTATTGAGACCCATTCCCCGGGCAGCATCGATAATGGCAGGCTCAATGCTACGGATACCGGTATAGGTATTGAGCAGAATGGGAGGGATGCCCAACAGCGTCAGCGCAACCACGGTTGGCTTAAAGCCTACCCCCAGATAGGGAAGGGCAGCGGCCAGGAAAGCGATAATGGGGATAGCGCGCATCAAGCCACTCAGATTAACGGCCACAAACGACAGCAGTGGGCTGCGAACCACAGCCACGCCGATGGCAATTCCCAGCAAGGTAGCCAGAACCACCGAGACCGCGCACACCTGCAGGTAAGCGAGAGTGTGATCCCAAAAGGCGTTGGCTGGGTCCAGAATGAACTGCCACAGCTGCACCAGCAACATGGCGATTTCCTCCTCTCCTCTCTTCCTCGCTGGCCTAAGAGGCCAACGCCACCTGGCCGCGCCCGCGTTCCAACGCGCGCTGCAACAAGAGCAAGACTAGATCGGCTACCAGCGCAAAGAGTGCCAGCAGAATCGCCCCGGCCAGGATCGTATCGTAGTCTCCCAAGGGAATACTCTTAAAAATCAGATCGCCCAGTCCCCCCTGGTCGACCAGCGAAGCCAGCGAGGCGATGCCGATTGTCGTAACGGTTGCCACGCGAATCCCTGCTATAATCACGGGCATCGCCAGTGGCAGAGTGACACGCCAGAGAATCTGCAGCCGGTTCATGCCCATCGCCCGCCCGACCTCGATCAATAAAGGGTCGATGGCGCTAATCGCTGTAGAGATGTTGCGGACCAGCACCAACTGGGCATAGAGCACCAGAGGAATGACCACCGTTGCCAGCGAGAGCTTGGTGATTGTCACCAGAATGCCGATCAAGGCCAGCCCGGGAATCGTGTAGAGCAGACCCATCAGCGTGATAACTGGCAGGCGAAGGCGCCGGTAACGCACGATGAGGAGCCCCAGCGGGAAGGCAATCGCCAGGGCGATCAGCATGCTGATCGTCACGATCGTCAAATGCTGCAAAAGAAGATTGGGTATACTACTTGGATCTGAAATATCATAGCTGGAAGGACTTGTTAAGTAGCGCATAAGCAACCCCACAATGAAAAACGGCATAGAAAGCGGGAGGCCGCAGAGAACACGCAAGGGATGAGACCAAAGCGACCAACTGGGTGGGTTTAAGCAACCCAGGGTACTCCTTACTCCTCCCCTCGCTCTGCCGGCTCTCATCGGGCCGGGCTGGCCGTTGTTGGCTCGCTGTAGCGGACCGTAGTAATCGCCTGATTGATAGCGCTGAGGGTAATGGAGCCGATTGGGGCCTGGCGCTGCTCATCGTAGACGGTCAGGGACTGGGCGCCAGAAGCGATCAGGCTCATCAGGGCCTCCAGCAGCGTTGTCTCTGGAGAGCAGCGTGGCTGCCTCTCCACCTCGCTGGTGGCCTCTGAGGCGGTCTGCATAGCGCTTCTTACCGGCAAGTACTGGAGCTGGCGCTGAATATTGTCGGAGCCGATGAGCCGGCTCACAAACTCATTGGCCGGTCGCAGGAGCAGATCCACCGGGGAACCGATCTGAATAAGGCGACCCTCGGAGAGAATCGCGATCTGATCTCCCAGGCGGAAGGCCTCCTCTACATCGTGGGTGACGAAGAGAATCGTCTTACGCATCTCGCGCTGAATGCGCTGCAGCTCGTCCTGCAAGTGAAGACGTGTGATGGCGTCCAGGGCGCCGAACGGCTCATCCATCAAGAGAATAGCCGGATCGGCGGCCAGGGCGCGGGCCAGACCGACGCGCTGCTGCTGACCGCCGGAGAGTTGGCGGGGGTAACGCCGGCGATATTCCGCTGGGTCCAGGCCCACCAGGGTCAGCAGCTCCTCGACGCGCTTCTCCATGCGCGCCTTAGACCAACCGGCGATTTCCGCTGTAACGCGCACGTTCTCGGCGATGGTCATATGAGGGAAGAGGCCGACCTGCTGGATGACGTAGCCAATGCGCCGGCGCAGCTGAATGGGGTTTTCCTCGAGAATGGGGTGGCCATCGATCGTAATTGTTCCGCTGCTCGGCTCGATCAAGCGATTGACCATACGCAGCAGGGTCGTTTTGCCTGAGCCAGAGGTGCCCAGCAGCATGCAGATCGAGCCTTCGGGCACTTCGAAGCTAACATGATCGACAGCGGGCTTGCTGGCACCGCGGTAATACTTACTGACCTCATGGAACGCGATTCTGGCCATGCGACACTCCTTCGCTAGAGCAATGTTGACTGCTCTCTCTGACTGATCCCTTTGCGCAGCTCCCTCTATTACGCACAGTCTGCGTTGGTGGACAGTGACAGAGCATGATACGCTGCCGCTGTGCCAGCTGTTGCCTTCTTTGAGGGGAGGCAACTGCAAGCCCCCGTTGGCGTCAGGAGGACGCCGTGCTCTTGTACTCTTCGCTTTGACTCTCTCGCTCGCTCAATCGATCGGAAAAGAACCTCTTCATTATGGCACAGAGCGGCCTCCCCCTGCAAGCCAGCCGGTGGCAGCCAGGCTGAACATCGACAAGGCTTCATCATATAGACACGATGAGGGCCAGCTTTGGGTGCACCTCTCTTCTGAGAGCCAGGCTGGCGCTGAGGTTAGCCCACTCGTCGCTGCCGCTGAGTGAGGAGGAGTCCTGGGGCATCTGCGTCTCATTAGCCAGATAGCTCTCTTCATTGCCTTCTAAAAATTTTTTGATAGAAATCTGACAACTTCCCCATACTTTCTTGAATTTCTCGGCGTATGATCCTGGTGTAACGATAGAGGCCCTGCACAACGAAGCAGTTGCGATGCGGCTTCTCTAGCCGGCGGATTGGCACACGATTTGCACGCAC
>NZ_JBHOQV010000072.1:0-1368 GCF_042408735.1 Thermogemmatispora sp. | reverse complement strand
GTTCCTCCCTTCACTCTCGACCCCTGGGCCTCCGCCTGGTGCCAGCTCTGCGATGCCCTCCAGGCCAGCTGCGCCTGGGTCCAGAGTTCGAGTAGCTCCAGCGTGGTGATCGAGCACATCCCCGAAGTCGCTGAGCGCGTCCAGCAATGGCCCCTCCTGGCCCGCTCCCGCGACCTCGCCCCCCTTCTCGACGATATCCTGCAGGGCTACTTCTGGCTCTTCTACCTCGGCCCCGACCTGCTCCAGCTTCCCACCACCGGCCCCCTCTTCGAGTCCTTCCTCTCCTCCCTCCAGCTCCATCAACGCCAGCACCCCCAGCAGGGCCTCTCCTGGCAGACCACCCCCCGCGGCGCCTTCTTCCTCCGCTGGAGCACCTCCCTCTCTCGCTACCCTGCCAAACCCTCCGAGCCTGTCCCCGGCGGCGGCTCCGGCTACGCCCTGCTCTCCTTCAGCCCCTTCCCCTTCTCCTTCCGCTCCAGCACTCCCTCCCCCCTGCTCCCTCCCGCCCTCCACCACCTCCTGCTCTCCCTCCACCGCCGCCACTCCTTCCTCTTCCGCGCCGGAAACCACTCCAGCTTCTGCTACGGCCATCTCGATCCCAACTCCCTCTTCCCTGATCCTCCCCCAGACCCCCCCTTCAACAGCCTCAACCTGCGCGACCTCCGGCTCGCCTCCGCCCAGCAACTGCTCTCCCTCTCCAAAAGCGCCTCAGCCTGGCAGCTCCTCTTCGACCACATCCCCACCATCTTCTGCCGCTGGCGCACCCTCTGGAACGACCTCGTCCTCGAACTCCTCTTCGACCCCCTCTCCCTCGCCCGCCTCTCCCCCTCCCAGGCCCTCTCCTTCGCCCTCTCCTGGGCCTCCCTCTGGTTCTCCCTCCAGGCCCCCTACGCCTTCCTCGTCCGCCTCGGCTTCCTCGAGGACGCTCGCCCCTGGCCTCGCTTCGCCTTCGAGCACGTCCCCCTGCTGCGCTCCCCCTCCCTCACCGCCCTCGACCCCCTCCTGCAGGACAGCGCCCGCTTCCACTGGCTCACCTACCTCGGCTCTCCCCTCCTGCTCTCTCTCGACTCCTCCGACTGGCTCTCCCTCCTCTCCCGCCTCCTCGACCACGGCACCCGCCTCTTCCTCTTCTCCCCCTTCAGCTCTCCCCTGCCCCTGCCCACCCCCCAGGCAGCGCCTCCTCTCCCTCCCCCTGACAGCGGCCTCCTGCTCCTCTACGACCGCTTCGCCCCCGGCATCGACGCCGACACCTTCCTCTTCCTCGCTCCTTTCACTCCTGCCCACCGCCCCCCCTGGCGTGCCTCCCCCTAACCCTCTCCCCCCGGGTCAGTACCGGGGGGAGAGAACCGGCGCGCATCGGCTCCTCTC
>NZ_JBHOQV010000070.1:0-79634 GCF_042408735.1 Thermogemmatispora sp. | reverse complement strand
CTTCAGGGACGCCTGCCTCCAGTCACTGGTCACTCAGCCGGTCGATCTCGCTTCTCTCTCCGATGTGCACCTGCTTCATCCCCCGAGGGGGACCAGCCAGTCAGCCTCTGAGGGCTTTCCTCACTCTAGCCTTGCCCCCTTCAGGCGGCATCCGCTCAGCTCGATTCCTCGCAGGTCCACCCCCCGCAGATCCGCCTCGCGCAAGTCCGCCCCCTGCAATCTGGCTGGCCCGTACGGCTCTGAGCACTCTGTCGGCCATCGCTCCCGGCAGTCTCGCCACAGCTCCACCTGCCTCAGATCCGCCCCCCTCAGACAGGCTCCCCTCAGATCCGCCCCGGCCAGACAACTCCCTCTCAGGTCCGCCCCGGCCAGATCTGCCTCGCTCAGATCCGCCCCTCGCCAATCTGCTCCCTCCAACGGATAGCCTCCGCAATCTGGCTCCCAGTCTGGGTAGGGTGGATAGGTTATGATCCGAGAGAGCCGCGCCCCCCGCAGTAATGCCCCCTCCAGAGACGCTCCCACCAGCTCTCCCTCTTCTAAGACTGACTCCTCCAGGTTCGCTCCAGACAGCAACGCCATATTGAGTTTGGCTGCACGCAGCCACGTCTTCCCCAGGCGTGCCCTTTCGAGCTGCGCTCCTCCCAGGTTCGCTCGCACGAGCCTCGCCCGCCCTAGACACGCCCCCTCTAGATTGGCATAGACCAACTCGGCTCCTTCCAGCTCGGCCTCGCTCAGATCCGCCTGCTCGAACAGCGCATCCATCAGAAAAGCCTCCCTCAAGTTGGCCCGCACAAGCCGTGCCTGGCTTAAGATCACTCCAGGGGCACACACTCTCGTCAAGTTGGATCCCTCCAGCCTTCCTCCCTGCAGATCAGTCCCACTCAGATCCGCCTCGCTCAGATCCGCCTCACTCAGATCCGCCCCACGCAGCACGGCCATGTAAAGGTTCGCCAGCCGCAGATCTGCCTCCCTCAGGCAAGCCTCTACAAGATTCGCCTCGCGGAGATCCGCTCCTTGCAAAGGCAGCCCCCGCAGGTCCGCCCTTTCCAGAGGAAGATCTGGCCTTATGACCGGCACCTCACGGCGGCGCCAGCGGTTCCATGAGGCAACCCCTGCTCTGAGTTTACGCACATGCTCTGTTCCCATAGTGGCTCCTCTCCATAGTCAAAAGCCTCCTACGCTTACTCCTTTCTCCCCTAGTATCAACCGAGCGGACACGCACGATTGATAAAGACCGATAAGGCTCCAATCAAGTCAATATACGAGTTCATGGTTTGAATGACATCCATAAGTGCCTGCAAGGCCGCTTGGCTTCTACCAGGACCGGTAGGCAACTGCTGATAAGCATCGTCCATGGCCCATTCCGCAATCTGGGTATACCCTGGAGCATTTCCATGATACGGTTCCCAGTTGGTCGGGGCATTAGCACTGTTCTTCTGAGGCCAGGGCCAGCGACCATTACAGGCAGCATCGATATCAAAAGTGCGATTGGTCGCTTGAATGAGGGGGTGATGCTGTAACTTGCAGGGAATCGCATGATGAGCCTGTTGACCTGGTTAAGGTAGTTTGCCAGCTCTCTTCAAAGCTCTTCCCAACCTTGTACTACTGCATTCATTCTGAACCACCCACTGGCCAGTACCCACCAGTGGCCAGCGCTGTGAGCTGAGCCGACAGCGTGCGCGTTTGCGGATCGTTCTGGAGAGGAAGCAGATACTGGGAGAAGGGTTGTCCAGCAGCACGCGCTGCGGCAATGGCATCGGGTCAGGTCATCTGGTCGATAGTGGCAGAGAAGGGTAAGAGGTTGTTGCAGACGAACACCGCCTACCAGGCAGCATGGCTGTCGGTCACCTGGAGCTGGTACACACCCAGCATACTGACTGCACCAGGGAAAAGACCGTGAAGCTGAGTCACATTCAGTGAGAAGGGAGGCGTCGGCTTGCCCGTTGGTGGAGGCGTGGGCAAGGGAGTAGGCGTCGGAGAGGCTACGGGAACGGGGGTAAGCTGCGGGGAGGGCGAGCCAACGCTTGCGTTAGAAGCACTGCTGTTGACAACCTGCGCTGGCGCAAAGTCAAGTGACCCTCCAGGAATCCGGATCTCTAGACCCCCATCGCTTCCCTGGAGATCCAGAGCGCCGCAGCCCGCTGAGCCACTCAACAAGGCTGAACTCAGGCTCTGTGCAAGAGGCTGCATAGTCGCAGGCTGAGCACTGGGGAGCGTGGCCAGCCGGGTTGGCCCGCTATCAACAGGCAGAGCTGGTACCCTGGCCGGGAAGCTGAACGAGTCCGGGTTATTCGCCGGATGACGCTATCGCAGAAACCAGGCAAAGGTCAGCTGCACTGGCACTAACGCCGGTGATGATAATGCGGCATGCGCTACCAGTAATGCGGATCACTATAAAGGCAGGCAGCAGACAGGTAATAGGGTCTGTATACAGGAAGAAACAGGAAGAAATTGCGGAGGATCAGGGATCGATCTCCAGAATGCCCTCCTATGTACACTGCATTATATATGATGTATCCTCATAAATGATGACTATCAATATCTGGCTGCTCTAGCTGTTTAAATTAACAAACATGTCCAATCGCAATAAAGAGTCAAAACGATTTAGTCAGATTTTCAAATCTTTTCTGACTTGATATTTCTACGATAAGATGATGGAGCTTCGCCTTTACGGGTGGACAGCAGCGGCGTCCAGGGCGGTCCAGGATGAGGTATACTAAACCAACAACAGATAGACCAGCATAACTGGTCTGCTGCCTGTCCATCGCATCCACGGGCTGTGCGGGCCACACCGGGCCTGGGTGGAGCAGGAGCAAGGAAGATGTGCTTCGCTCTCCCTTGTCCTTATCTCTCACACCCACAGGCTGGCTGTCTACAGAGGCAGTTGCAGGCGCCCAACAGGCAGCCTGCCACTTCTGTCCGCTTCGGCTGAGGTTTTCAGAGAGCATCAGGTGCGAAGCGGGACCGCTAGCCATGCGTCCAGGTCCAGCCGGCAGGTCGCAGTACTGGTTTTCTGGCTGGAGCAGGTAGATCACTGGAGAAGGTTCTGTCTTCAGCATAAGAGACCCTGTTTCTCTGGACGCTCTGTCCTCCAGAGGATTGAGGGGAACGGAAAGGAGGAGAATCTCTATGGCCGCCAATGTCAAGGTCTACCGCAGCGAGCTGACTCCGGTCAGCTTTTTGGAACGCAGCGCGCTTGTCTTCCCCGATAAGGTGGCCGTGGTCCATGGCGAGCGACGCTACACGTATCGGCAGTTCGCCGAGCGCGTCTGGCGGCTGGCCAACCAGTTGCGCGCCGCTGGCCTGCGCAAGCACGATCGCGTTGCTTTCCTCAGTCCCAATGCACCCGCTCTGCTAGAAGCCCACTTCGGCGTACCCGCCGCCGGCGGCATTCTGGTCGCCATCAATACGCGCCTGACCAGCCGTGAGATCGACTATATTCTCAAGCATTCCGGCTCGCGCTTTCTCTTCGTCGACGCCGAGCTGCTGCCGCTGGTGGAATCTCTCGAGCTACCTGGCGTCGAGCAGGTGCGTATCGACGACACGGGCCGGCCCGATGATCCCTACGAGCAGTTTCTGGCCGCCGGCTCCCCGGAGCCCCCGGCGAGCTGGCTGGAGGACGAGGAGGAGACGATTTCGATCAATTACACGTCGGGGACGACGGGCAACCCGAAGGGAGTGATGTATACCTACCGCGGCGCTTATCTGAATGCGCTGGGCGAGGTCATCGAGACAGGGATGAGCAGCAGCAGCGTCTATCTGTGGACGCTGCCGATGTTCCACTGCAACGGCTGGTGTTTCCCCTGGGCGGTGACCGCTGTGGGGGGGCGCCATGTCTGCCTGCGCAAGGTCGATCCCGGCTTGGTGTGGGATCTGCTGGAGCAGGAGGGGGTGACGCACTACAACGGGGCGCCGACGGTGCATATCTTTATCGTGAACCATCCGAAGGCTCACCGCATCGAGAGGGGGGTGACGGTGACGGTGGCCGGCGCGCCGCCTTCGCCCACGCTGCTGGCGCAGATGCGCCGCCTGAATATGCGCCCGATCCATGTCTATGGACTGACGGAGACCTACGGGCCGTACACGGTCTGCGAGTGGCACGAGGAATGGAGCGCCCTGCCCGAGGAGGAGCAGGCACGGCTGCTGGCACGCCAGGGCCAGGGCTACGTTGTGGCCGAGCGAGCGCGCGTTGTTGATGACGAGATGCGCGATGTGCCCTGGGATGGGCAGACGATGGGCGAGGTGCTGATGCGCGGCAACAATGTGGCTAAGGGCTATTATGAGAATCCGGAGGCGACGGAGAAGGCCTTTGCCGGCGGCTGGTTCCATTCGGGCGATATCGCGGTCTGGCATCCCGACGGCTACATCGAGCTGCGCGATCGTGCTAAAGATATTATCATTTCGGGCGGGGAGAATATTTCGACGATCGAGGTGGAGCAGGTAGTAGCGCGCCATCCGGCGGTGCTGGAGTGCGCCGTGATCGGTATCCCTGACCCGACCTGGGGGGAGCGCCCGAAGGCCTTTGTGACGCTCAAGCCCGGTCAGAGGGCGACCGAGCAGGAGATTATCGAGTTCTGCCGCCAGCACCTGGCGCACTTTAAGTGTCCGGTGGCGGTCTCCTTTGGCGAGCTGCCCAAGACGTCGACGGGCAAGATTCAGAAGTTCGTGCTGCGCGAACGCGAGTGGGCTGGACGCGAGAAGCGCATCAATTAGCCTCTCCCTATCTGGGAGGAGGCTCGGGCGTGCGAGCCAGGCCGGCGGTGGCGAGAGGAGGCGGCTGCCCTCTCGTCCGCCCCTGGCTGCATCCCGTCCTGCCCACCCTGCCCGCCGCCTCTCTCCGCTTCCTCCCCTGGTGCTCCTCGGGCTTGCACTCGCCCGCCTGCTGAGGTATACTGTAACAAGGTATACTGCAACACAATAGATCATCGTTACGACTGCACATACAGGCTCGCCTAGAGAGAGGAGCCAGGAGTTGCCCCGATGGCAACGCTGCGCACGCTAAACGCTTTCTGTTCCTGTTCAGCCTCTTCCGACGACCGTCGCCGGTGCCAGGCTCTGGTCCGCCACCTGACGCTCCTGCAGCAGCAGGGCTGGCTCTCGCTCTGGCATCCTGGCCTGCTCCCCCCAGGCAGCGATGCCCCTCGCGTGCGCCAGCGCCACTCCTCCCAGGCCGACCTGATCCTGCTGCTGCTCAGCCCCGATTACTTCGCTGATCCCCTCTGCCAGGCCGAGCTGCAGGAGGCCCTCGCTCGCTCCCAGCAGCGCACAGCCCGCCTCGTCCCCATCCTGCTGCGCCCCTGCCCGTGGGAGCACTCGCCCCTGGGTTCGCTCGCTCCCCTGCCCGCCAATGCTCGCCCCCTCTCTCGCTGGCATCCTCAGGAGGAGGGCCTGCAGGCCGTCGCCGATGGCCTCCTGCATCTGCTCCAGGATCTCGCTCAGCTTGACCTCTCCCAGGCTCCCGCTCCTGGCGGGCCGCCCCAGCTCTGGAACGTCCCCTTTCCTCCTTCTCCCTTCTTCATCGCCCGCCACGAGGAGCTGACTCGCCTTCAGACTCTTCTGCAGCAGCAGTCTCTCGTCACCATCGGCCAGACCCAGGTCATCAGCGGTCTGGGTGGGGTCGGCAAAACCCGTCTCGCCGTCGAGTACGCCTATCGCTTTCGCTCCTGCTACCGCGCCGTCCTCTGGGTCCTGGCCGACCGGCCCGAGTCCCTCTATCGCTCCTATCGCGAACTGGCTGCCCTCCTGCAGCTGCCGCAGCGCGACGATCCCGATGATGCTCAGGTGCTGGCCGCCGTGCGCTCCTGGCTCCAGACTCAGCCCGGCTACCTGCTCATCCTCGACAACCTCGATGAGCCTGCCCTGCTCTTCCCTCCTTCCCCAGAGGGCCAGCCCCCTGCCTCCTCGCCCTTCTTGCCCCTGCCCCCCGCCGGTCACCTGCTCATCACCACCCGCGCGGCCGATCTCAGCTCCTTCGGCCTGGGTCACGCCCTCCCGCTCACCCCCCTGCCTCCTGAGGCCAGCCTGCGCCTGCTGCTCTCCCGCGCCGGACGGCTGCCCCCCGACGCCCCCCTCTCGGAGCTGCCTCCCTCTGAACTGGCGGCCGCTCAGGCCCTCTGCCAGGAGCTGGACGGCCTGCCGCTGGCCCTCGATCAGGCCGGCGCCTATCTGGCCGCCACTGGCGAGACTGTCGCCTCCTATCTGGCCCTCTTCCGCGAGCGCCAGCTCCAACTCCTCTCCCTGCGCAGCGGCCATCAGCCCCCCGCCGGCGGCCTGGATCACCCGCTCCCCGTCGCCACGACCTGGCAGCTCTCGCTGGCACGAGCCCAAGAGCGCGCCCCAGCCGCTGCCGACCTGCTGCGCTTTTGCTCCCTGCTGGCTCCCGCTCCCATTCCCAGCGCGCTGCTCACCACCGGCCTGGCTCGCCTGTCCCATCCCCTGGCCGCCGCGATGGCCGATCCGCTGACTCGCAACGCCACCATCGAGGCCCTGCGCGCCTATTCGCTGCTCGATCGCGATGCCCGCAGCGGTGCTCTCTTGCTTCATCGGCTGGTCCAGACGGTGGTGCGTGCTCGCCTGCCAGCCGAGGAGCAGCTCCGCTGGCAGGAGCTGGCGATCGCTGCCCTGGTGGAGGCCTATCCGGGCGACGCGGTCGAGCACTGGCCGGTCTACGAGTCGCTGTTGCCCCATGCGCTGCAGGCGGCCGCCTGGCTGGTCGAGTCGGAGGCGGCTCCGCTGCAGACCCCGCTCGTGGCGACCTTGCTCCTGCAGGCCGGCGGCTATCTGCATGACCATGGGCGCTATCCCGAGGCCCTCCCCCTCCTTGAGCGCTCCCTCTCCATCTGCGAGCAAGCCCTCGGCCCTCACCATCCCGACACCGCTACTTCCCTCAACAACCTCGCCCTCCTCTACCATGCCCTGGGCCGCCTCCACGACGCCCTCCCTCTCTATCAGCGCTCCCTCTCCATCCACGAGCAAGCCCTCGGCCCTCACCATCCCGACACCGCCTCCTCCCTCAACGACCTCGCCAGTCTCTACCGCGATCTGGGCCGCTTCGAGGACGCTCTCCCCCTCGCTCAGCGCTCCCTCTCCATCTGCGAGCAAGCCCTCGGCCCTGACGATCCCGATACCGCCTCCTCCCTCTACACCCTCGCCCTCCTCTACCGCGATCTGGGCCGCCCGGACGAAGCCCTTCCACTCCTCGAACGTGCCCTCGCCATTTACGAGCGGGCCCTTGGCCCCGACCATCCCATCACCCAGGCTACTCGCCAGCTCCATGACACTCCTGCGTCATTCCTGACCCTGAGGCGGCTCCTATCTCACGCCTGGAGGAAACTCCTCCCCCTCCTGCGCCTGTAGCCCCTGTCCATCGATCGATCTGATCACCCGCGCCAGCATCAATGCCAATAGCCTCAACCATTGCTCATCATTTTCCCAGCAGCCTGAAGACCATCCCCAAGCCTATAGCGACGACCATCCACCTCACCTCCCTAGCCAGCACCAGCCTCCTATCTCCCAAAACCGCCCGCATTCAGAAGAACAACCTCGCCGTCCTCTACCACCACCTGGGCCGCCTCACCGACGCCCTCTCGCTCCTCAAGCGTAGCCTCGCCGCCTGCGAGCGAATCCTCGGTCCTCAGCACCCCACCACGCAACAGATCCGCGAGAACTACGAGGACCTGCAACGCCAGCAATGAAGCCAGCCTCTCCAGCAGAGCAGGCCGGACAGCACCCCCATAGCCCTCCAGGCCTCCCCAGCGACCGCGCGCTTCATTCCCGGCCTGGCCAGCCCAATCATGCTCCGAAAACAGCGCGGCGCGAGCAGCGAACCGTCGTCCACCCTCGCGCCGTAACGCTTCTCATCGCCATTCCCCCTCGTTCATCGGTCCCACCTGATTAATAACTATAAGAAAGCACCACGCGCCTCCTCGTTGCCCAAATGGAAGTACATACAAGCAATCACCAGGAAAAAGAGACTCACAATCAGCAGCGCATTGCGAATAGCCACCTCGAACTGCCAGCCCAGCCAGATCACCAGCAGCGTTACCACCAGACTGACCAGGCCCAAAGTCCGGTACAGAGCCACACTGCGATAGACCATCAGAAAAGCGCACCCCCTTTCCTGCAAGAGTCACAGCAGTCCGCCCGCCCGCCCATAGCCGACGGAACGGGTCAGTACAACATAGCCCAGACCTCTTCACCCTCATCAATATCAATATATTACTAACTATTTACAAGAATAGGTTCACTGCTGGCACCGGCCCCAGTGGCAGAGCAGGACCGAGGCCAAACCATGCTCCACCCACCACTCAGGCCCACATCGACTGCAGCACCATCGCCGCCCGCAAGGCCCCGTAGGCCGAAGCATCGGCACCAAGCTGCGAAGCGAGCAAGGGAGTCTGCCGCACACTTGGCGACCCATAGCGCAGCAGCCCCTCGCGCAGCAGCGGAGCAAAGAGATCGAATGCCCCTGTCAGTGCCCCGCCGAAAATCACCACCTCAGGATCGAACACACTGGCCAGGCCCGCCACAGCCATCCCCAGCACCAGCGCGCAATCATTCACCAGCTTCACACAAGAAGCCTGACCCTCCCGCGCTCGCCCAATAATCTCCTCCGGTGACAGCGGTGGATCAAGCAGCCGTCCCTGGGAAGCCAGCGCCGAAGCCGAAGCATACAGATCAAGATAGCCCCGATCGGGGTTGGGAGCCTGCTGCCGATCCAGAACCAGCCAGCCCAGCGCACCAGCACTGCCGTGGGCCCCGTGAATAATCCTTCCCCCCAGCATCAAAGCTCCGCTCACCCCCGTTCCCACGCTTACCAGAGCCGCACTCTGGCGATCACGCGCCACCCCTCGCCAGACCTCACCCAAAAGAGCCAACTGCGCATCGCTAGCCAACATCACCGACACCCCCAGGCGAGCCCGCAAATCATCGGCCAGATCGCGCCCGTTCAGATAGGGCAGCGACGGCACCCATACCGCCCGCCGCTCAGTACAGTTCCCCGGAATACTCACCCCCAGGCGGCGAATGGCCTCACCCGCGCGCGCCACCTCCTGCACTAACTGGGCCAGGGCCTCGAGCAGCCCCTCATAAGTGTCCGGCACTGCCAGCGGCTCCGTCAAGACAACCTCCTTCTGCTGAAAGAAGGCCCCTCGCAGCAGATGTTCCCCCACATCGATTCCCAGGTACATGGTCAACCCCCTATCGTTGCCTGGCTATCCAGGCCAGCGCCCACCGGTCCGGCCACGGTCCGGCGCGACGCACCTTCCGTCAACAGAACAAAAACCACCCCATCCTCCTACTTCACCCCTCACCCTTATTTATTTCTACTTCTATCATCTCGCCCAATTGTTCCACCCACCTCTCTGACAAAACAACACACTTCCACAAGCCCCTCCACTACTATAACGCAGCACCTACCGGCGACGGTGCGCGCGAGGAGAGCAACCTGATCCTCCACCCTCTCCCCCACGCGGCCACCAACAGCGCCCCGCCAGCCAGAGCCGGAGAACAGCCCCAGCCCGGCACCATTCCATCACGGAACAACGCACAAGCCAAGCACCCGCACACAGACGGAACTGCAGCACCCAGCAGATCGCAGACGAATAAATAAAGGCAGATGGCACAAGCGGCTGCCAGCAAGCAGCGACCATCGGTCGCCAGCCCCTGGCAGACCGCCCGTGTAGGGGAAAGTATAGCGACAAGCGCAGGAGAGCACAGAAAGGAAAGAAGGCAGAAAGACAGCCTAACGCGCCCGGATCGATCAGAGCGGGCAGGGCCGTCCCAGCCTACTGCTTGACCAGTTTGGCCTGGAGGCGAATCTCAGTGGCAGCCAGCGCCTTCGACACCGGGCAATTCTGCTTGGCATCATTGGCCAGCTCCTGAAACTTCGCCTCATCAATACCAGGGACCACCGCCGTCGTCTCCAGCTCGATGGGGCCGACAGCGTAACCCTGATTCGTGGCATTGAAATGCACGCGGGCACTCGTCTTCACACTCTTCGGCGTAAAGCCGGCACGCGCCAGGCCTGCCGAGAGCGCCATCGAAAAGCAGGCGGCATGCGCGGCGGCCAGCAGCTCCTCGGGATTGGTCCCCGACGTATCATCGCCCATGCGCGTCTTAAACGAATACTGACCCTCAAAGGCGCCCGTGCCGAGCTTCAGCTGACCCTGACCGCTCTGCAAGTCGCCCTTCCATTCCGCCTCAGCGGTCCGAACTGGCATAGAACATCCTCCTCATCAAGGAATGAAGTAGACAGCTCATGCGCATCACTCCTGAGACTCAGCCGCAGACCTGCAACAGAGCCTCTCTCAAGATAATAGCACACAGGAAGCAAGGCATAAGAAGAGACCTGAGTCGCACAGCGCTCCGCTCTTCCTTCACCCGTTCCCGTGTGCCAGCTTGCTCATTGCTCAGCGCAGGCCATAGCCCGCCCCACCCCATCGACCAGTTCACCGCCAGTCAGGCAGCCAGCTAGCAACCAACAACCCCAGCCTATCGCGGCTCAACCCGGTGGACAAGGCGTCCAGACCGGGGGCCTTCCGCCGCTCTCCCCTCCCCCTACTCACCAGAAGCGGTCGAGAAGGCAGGGCGTCCATCGAAGGTATAGAGGTTCTCCGTCTGGATAAAATCGAAGCCAGCCTCCGCCAGCCGATGCAGCAGGCCGATGATCTGCTGCGGGCGCAGCGGCTGGCCGTTGCCGGCAAGAAAGCGGCAGCGCCAATGATCGGTGCAGAACGTCTCAGGCAAACCATTCGGCCAGACCTTGGCCCCGCGATTGGTGATCATCGTCAACTGCAGCCCATCGCCCTCGAGGCGCTTGATAGCCTCACCTAGCTGATCGGGTCCGCCGTCGCGCCACTCCAGAAAGACGTCGACGCCCACCAGCTCCTTCTTCTCCAGTGGCTCCTGACTGGCACGCTGGACGCTGGCCAGCTTCGGCGCCGACGTATAGTTCACCGGCTTGAGCGTCTGCGGCTGCTGACCCAGGCGCTCGATAATAGCCTGAGCAAACTCCCTGGTCCCAACCTTCTGCTTGCTGATCCCCTCGCTATAGATATCGTAGGTATGAATGCCATCCTCCAGGGTACGCAACCAGGCGTTATGGACGCGCGTGGCCACCTCCGGCTGCCCAATATGCACCAGCATCAGCACCGCCCCGAGCAGCAGGCCCGAAGGATTGGCCACATTCTGGCCAGCTCGCCGCGGCGCCGAACCATGAATAGCCTCGAACATCGCACACTGGTCACCAATGTTGGCCGAGCCAGCCATGCCGACCGAACCCGCGATCTGGGCCGCCACATCCGAGAGAATGTCGCCGTACAGATTGGGCAGCACCACCACATCGAAAGCCTCGGGCGTATCCGCCAGCTTGGCCGAGCCGATATCGACAATCCAGGTCTCATTCTGAATGTCGGGATACTCTGCTGCCACCTTCTCAAAGATCTTGTGGAACAGACCGTCCGTCTGCTTCATGATGTTGTCCTTCACAAAGCAGGTGACCTTCTTGCGGTTGTAGGCCCGCGCGTACTCGAAAGCGTAGCGAATGATCTTTTCGCTACCCGGACGGCTGATCAGCTTGAGGCTCTGCACCATATCGTGCGTCTGGCGGTACTCGATGCCGGTGTAGAGGTCCTCTTCGTTCTCACGGATGATGACGACATCCATCCCCGGATACTTGGTCTCGACAAAGGGATGGTAGGCAACACAAGGGCGGACATTGGCGTAGAGGCCGAACATCGTGCGGACAGTGACGTTCAGACTCTTGTAGCCCCCTCCCTGTGGCGTGGTAATGGGCGCTTTGAGAAAGACCCTGGTGCGGCGCAGGGACTCCCAGGCGCTCGGCTCAATGCCGGAAGGAACGCCGCGCAGGTAGACTTTCTCTCCTACTTCGATCTCCTCGATGTCAATCCGCGCCCCTGCGGCCTTGATCACTTCCAGGGTGGCCGCCATGATCTCCGGGCCAATGCCATCCCCATACGCAACGGTAATGGGCGTATTCTGTGACATGGATCTTTGTACCTCTGTTGCGTCTCTGTTACAGACTTGCGTTCTCTGGCTAACGAACCAGTGGGTTCTCTGTGGAGATTGCCACTTAAGTATAGCACACGACTAGCTCAACAGGAGCCGTCTCCTCCCTAACCGGGCCGATCCTGCCACTGGGAATAAAGCAAAGCCCGAGGCTGGTTTTCTTTAAAGAAATGCAGCGCTACGACCTGATTATCGTCGGCGCCGGCCTGGTGGGCCTGGCGACTGCCCGTGAGTATCTGCGGCGCCGCCCCGGCTTGCGCCTGCTCGTTCTGGAGAAAGAGCCAGGCATTGCCGCCCATCAATCGGGGCACAACAGCGGCGTCCTGCATACGGGGATCTACTACGCGCCCGGCTCGCTCAAGGCCCGGGCCTGTGTGGCTGGCCAGCGGGCCATGCTGGCCTACTGCCGCGAGCACGGCATTCCCTTCCAGCTCTGCGGCAAGGTTATTGTCGCCCTGACCGAAGAGGAACTGCCACGCCTGCAAGCCCTCTACGAGCGCGGGAAGGCCAATGGCGTTCAGGGCCTGGAGCTGATCGGCCCCGAGCGTCTGCGCGAGATCGAGCCGGCTGCCGTGGGGCTGCGCGCCATCTACTCGCCCAACACCGGTATTGTAGACTATACGAAGGTGGCCGCCTCCCTGGCCGCTGAGATCCAGCAAGCTGGCGCAGATCTGCGTCTTAGCAGCCAGGTCGTGGGCCTGCAGCCGCGCGCCGACGAGGTAGTGGTTCAGATCCGCTGTCAGACGAGGACAGTTCCCTCCCAGGCAGGGAGTTGCCAGGAAGAACTGGCGGCACGGGCCGTGATTACCTGCGCCGGCCTCTACTCCGATCGCCTGGCGCGCCTGACGGGAGACGATGGGGGGCTGCGCATCGTGCCCTTCCGCGGCGACTACTACCTGCTGCGTCCCGAGAAGCGTCACCTGGTGCGCGGACTGATCTATCCCGTTCCCGACCCGCGCTTTCCTTTCCTCGGTGTCCACCTGACCCTGCGACCCAACGGCGAGGTCTGGGTGGGTCCCAACGCCGTCCTGGCCTTCGCGCGCGAGGGCTACGGACGCTGGCAGATCAGGCCAGGCGAGCTGTGGGAGACCCTGAGCTACGCTGGTTTCTGGCACCTGGCCCGACGCTACTGGCGCATGGGACTGGCCGAGATCTATCGCGATTACGTGAAGCGCGCCTATGTGCGCCAGGTACAGCGCTATCTGCCCGCCGTGCAAGAGGAGGATCTGCTCCCCGGACCAAGCGGCGTGCGCGCCCAGGCCCTGGCTCCCGATGGCAGCCTGGTCGATGACTTCATCATCCGGCGCGGACAGCGGGTGCTGCACGTGCAAAATGCGCCGTCGCCAGCGGCTACTTCCTCGCTGGTACTTGCCCAGATGATCGTTGACGAGGCCCAGGCCCAGTTTGCCCTCTAGCCTGCGCCCCTGGCGTCGCGGCGCCGCTGAATCAGCGCGGCTCGCCCGACGGTGGCTCTGAAGTCGGCTGCTCTTCAAGGTCGGAGAGGCTGAGCGACGGAAGCCGCTTTTGACCATGCATGAAGCCCTCCACCCAGTCGCAGGCTCTCTGCAGCGCTGCAGCCAGGCGCGGCGCGGAGGCAAGGAGCGGAGCGATGAGCGCGAAGCGCTCGCGCGCCTCATTGAGGGTGCTCGCTTCGCGCCAATCCCGCTGCACTCGACGCAATTGCTTCTCAAGCTGCTTCTGCAGAGACGGAAGCGGCTCGGGCGGCGTCGTCTGCTCGGACGCAGCGGGCGGCTGGATGCCGTTCCAGAGGCTGTGCATGGCCAGGGCGGGTTTTGCTTTGGAAGAGGTGTCGCCAGGCGGCCATCTCTGACTGAAGGAGGACCTGGCTTTTTGGGCGGATATCAGCGTTGGGAGCCGCTGTCTGGCTTCTTTCCAGTGGGAGATCTTCCCCAGCGCTTGCCCTCCGCCACCCGGCAGTCGCTGCAGGAGGGGAGCACGAACCTCTTGCCATAGCTGGTCCTGTTCAGCCGGTGAGCGCGCCCTATCAATCAGGGCCATTAGCTCCTCCAAAAGAACAGGTTCCGCCAGAGCGCGCGCCAACAGGCGCAGAATCGGCCAGCGCCAGCTTTCGGCCAGCAGGTCAATAGCTGGCCGGACCCGCTGCCAGGTCTGGATGGCCCGCTGTCGCTCGCCGCTTTCGAGGGCCACCAGGGCCAGCTCGAGCGAGGCGCGCAAGTACTCCTGGGTACCCACCAGCCTCTGCTCTATCTGAGCCACCTTCTCCCAGCGCCCAGCGCGTGCCCAGGTCAGGGCCAGCTCGCGCCAGAGCCGGAAATTGCCGCCTGACAGCAGGCGGTGCTCCAGCTCGTCAAGGATGGCCAGCGCCCGCGCTCTGGTTCTGGTGCCAAACTGCAGCCAGCGCTCTGCCTGCTTCAGGCGGACCTCGGCTTTGCGTTCGTTGCTCTTGACCGCCCACAGCTCTTGTTCCATCTGCTCCCACTCATGGTCTGCCCGGTCGACCTGACCTTGAGCTTCATAGAAGCACCCCAGGGCCAGATGGTAGCGCGCCCGCTCGAGGGCGTCACCTACCCGGCTGAGGGCTTCCTCGGCAGACTCGTGCTGGCCAAGCTCCCGGAACAGGAGCGCACACCGGCCCCATAGGGCGTCGCTGACCTGTTGAGTGCCATGCCTGAGCAGCTCGCAGGCTTCTTCAAGATGTTGCTGAGCCTGGTCTGTCTCACCTGTCGTCAGCCAGCTCTCGGCCAGGCTCAGCAGCGCCTCCGCGCGCTTGAGGCCGTCAGTAATGTGGGCTGCGGCCTGGCCGGCCCGCAGCCGTTCGCCAGCGGCCAGAGCCACCATCGCCAGCTCTCTATAGAGGCCATCGAGGCTATTTTTGAGATCCTGCCTGCTTAGAGTAAGGAGCTGCTCCTCGATCTCTCTGTAGAGCTGGAGCCACTCCTCGCGCCTTACTCCCTGCTTGCTTAGTTGATAGGCGATGGCTAGCAGAGCCGCGACGCGCCAGCGCGCTTCGGTGATCAGGGCGGCCAGCTCGCGGGCATTGTTGCTATTCTCCAGGGCGACGAGCAGGCGGAAGGCCTCTGGCGGATAGCCGTTTGCTCTGCTGGCGAGCAAGCAGCGCAGGAGGGTATAAGCCCACAGACGCGGGAGCTGCCCCAGGGCAGCTTCCCACTGCCAGCCCTCCCAGCCAGCAGCGTACCGCCCAAGATCGAGATCGCGCACAAAGGCCCAGCCTCCGCCGTCGTTGCGCTCAAGCTTTGGCCAGCGATCGCGCCCGGCATCGAGAAGGCTAAAGAGTTGCTGCCAGCCGGAGAGGCCGCTGAGGTAAAGGTGACGAATGAAGTGACGTCGCGCATACTGGCGCCGCTCCTGCTCTAGCGGCTCAGGAGCGGCCTGCCAGATCGCCAGCAGGTTCTCGCCGGCGCACCAGTCTGCGAGACGCGCATGCCAGGCCGCTATCTCATCGGGGGCAAATAAGGTGTCCGACTGCCCTTGCCTCTGGTCACTCTGCTCATCGCCCTGGAGATAGCTGCGCAGCTTGAGATGATACAGCTCGTAGCCCCCTCGCCCATCGCGAGCGAGCAGGCCTCCGAGGCGCTGTAAGCCCATCTGGCAGCGCTCGTGCGTCTGTTTCAATATGGAGCGCAGTTGTCCTTCGCTCAGCGGCTCCTGGGCAACTACCAGGACAGCGAGCAAGGGGTAGAACAGGTTTTCCCAGAGCAGCAGATCGCGCCTGAGCCGATCGAGAGCGACCCTGAAGAGGCCAGCAGGATCGCTTTCGATGCGTTGCAGTACTTCCTCGATGTGATCGGGCGACTCCTGCTGAGCTAGCTCTCTGGCGAGCAGGCCCAGGTAGAGGGCATTGCCCTGCAGCGAGCGATAGCCGCGCTCGATCTGGCTGAGCGAAAGCCGGACCCCTTGCCGGTCAAGCAGGGTGCGGAAATCGTCAAGACTGAGGTGCGGTAGCTGGTACTCGACCAGTCGCCTGCCCATTCTGAGACTGAGGAGCGTGTCATCGGGCCGCAGGCCAAGGACAAAGACGATGCCCACAGGTAGTACCTCGGGGAGCCAGCTTAGCTCACGACCGCCACCCAGCTCGGGTTCAAGCTGATCGAGTCCATCAATGTAGATAACCTCACGAATGCCACGCCGGCCCAGCTCGGCCAGGAGGCTCCGCAGGGCCTGCCGCAGGCGGGGCAGACCCTCGCCCTCGGCGTAGTGGATCGAGAGCCGGTGCTTGCGTACCAGGCTGGCCAGAAGGTGATGCAGGAGATCGATTTCTCCGTCTGGACCAGGCTGCCAGGGGAGAAAGTAGGCCACGACCTCCTGATCACGCTGGCTTTCTTCAGCAATGAGCTGCGCTATGAGACTGCTCTTGCCTTCGCCGGCCAGCGCGACAATGGCCAGATAGCCGCCTTGATCTTGCAGGGAAGCAATCTCTTGGCGCACAGCCTTTAGCTCCCGCTCGCGCCCTACAAAATCCTCCAGCCTCCGCTGCACCACGGGACGCCAGTCAGCTATGAGGGCATTCAGATAGTCCAAATCCTGGGAAGTAAAGGCCGATTGCTCCCCAGGGACAATCTGCAGTTCCTCAAGGGCCGCCGCCAGCGCCTCGTCTACTTTTCGCAAGGCGGCATCGCGGTTTCTCCAATTCCCAAGTGGGACCTCCGGCAGCAATTGCAGCCCCTCAAGGATGGTGCTCTTGAGAAAGGTTTCTCGGGCATAAATGGGCATGACCCGCACCTGCCCTCGCTGCTGCCTGGCGAGCGCTTCCCGGGCATCTCGCATACAGTCCTCCGCCGTGAGGAACTCAGGTGTGACAATGAGCACGATCAGGCGGGCACGCTCAAAGCGCTCCTGGCGTATGCGACCTGGCACCAGACCAGGCGAAACGCTATGCGCATCATCATAGGTGAGCTGGTAGCGAGGCTTGAGGCGGTCCAGAGAGGCTCGAATTTTGAGAAACCAATAGCGGTCTTCCTGCGCTCCTGACCAGGAGATAAAGATCGGCACCGTTGTGTTGCTGGCCATCGTCATCTGTCGTTACTCCCACAAGGGATCAACTGGGTCAGGTACTGGGATATGATAACACGCTTGCTCTCAATTGTCATCTTCAATCACAATCATCAAAAGTTCCTCCGTTTCTTAGCATGAGACAGCTTTTGAGGGGGCCTGTTGCTCTCTGCGCCACTTTCCCTAAGCTCAGCAGTTTTTAGAGAGATGAAAGTTTGCCCTATTCAAGCTGTTGCTGGAAGAATGTCTTGCAAGACGCTCTCCCTTTACCTTCTGGGACGAACTCGTGGTCAGACCCTACCCGCTCCTCTTGCTCTCTCCTACTCAGAGATCGGGCCAGCCACCACGAAGTCTGCTGAGGCCGACGCGCCCGTTCGCCTCAATCCGATCGCGCTCCGGCTCATCGGCGGCCAGTGGATTACCTCGCCAGGCATGAGCACAAGCGGAGGCCGACGAAGGCTGGATCGTGAAGCCGAATCGGGCATCGAAAAGAGAGGAGCGTTCACGTTTTTCTCTACAGAGAACAGGCAGACTATCAGGAGGACCGGAAACGATGGCAACTCACAATTTCTCTGAACCGGCCTCTCTAGAAGGGAGAATCGATGACCGGCTAACCTGGCCATCAGAAAATAAATCGGTTTTAGAAACACTTTTATCAAATTTACAGTCTTTAGAGGTAAAGATTCTACAGGCAGAGCAACTGCTGAGAGAAGCCAAGCGGTACGTGGTCGAGGTGCGGGCGGCCTGGCAGGCTCAGCTTGCCACTATGGAGCGCCAGGCCTTCCAGGAGGAACCAGCCGCACCGCTGGTGGCGAACACGCCCACTCAGGTTCCCAGTACAGATCGCGCCGCAGACGACCTCGTGACTGCCCCCGCTCACGGAGGAAGCTTGCCTGGACCGGCCATCATTCCTCTGCAGACTCACCCCCGCTATCTTTCTTCCTCTTGTCCTTCCCTTTCCGAAGCGGGGCCGGCGAGCACGCTGCCTCCCCTCTATATCACCTGCTTTGGCCGCTTTACCGTCAGACGTAGGGACGCGGAGGGGCCGCTGGTCGAGCTGTGTCGCAATACCAAGGGGCAGGCCATCCTGCGCTATTTGCTGGCTCAGCCTCAGCAACAGGCCAGCGTCGATACGCTGATGGCCGAGCTGTGGAGCGAGGAGGAGCGCGAAGCCAGCCGGCACAAGCTGCAGATCGCGGTCAGCGCCTTACGCGCCTCACTGAACGGGGAGCAGCCCCAGCCCGGCGGTGGCTATATCCTCTACAAGGGACAGAGCTACCTGCTCAATCCTGCCGTCAGCTTCTGGACAGATGTCAGCGAGTTCCGCCGTCTCTTCGCCGCCGGCAACCAGGCGAGGGACCAGGTGGAGAGGGCACGCTGCTACGAGGAGGCCTGTAAGCTCTATCGCGGCCCCTTCCTCGTGGAGGACCTCTACGCCGAGTGGTCATTTCTGCCACGCGAGGAGCTGGCACAAACCTATCGCCGCATGTGCGCCTGGCTGGCTGACTATGAGCTGCAGGAGGGTCGCAGCGAAACCGCGCTGGCCTGGATTCGCCTCTTGCTCACACTCGATCGCTTCGATGAAGAAGCTTATCGCAAGCTCATGCGCGCCCACGGCGTCAGCGGCAGGCGCAGCGAGGTCGTACGCTGCTACGAGCAGTGCCGCCAACTTTTACGGGAGGAGCTAGGTATAGAGCCGCTGCCCGAGACCCAGCAGCTCTTTGAGGAGATCATGAAGATCTCCCATCTCTCCCCAGCCACTACTTCTACAATGCGCGAGAGGAGCTGACCGCCCACCCTGACCACAGCGAAGGCACTTCCCCCCGCCCTTTCCCTGCGGCGTTCAGCCCCTCCCTGAAGCGAATGAGCTGGCCAGAGTCAGGCAGGCGGTCCCATAGCCTACCCATAGCCTACTAGGCCAGCCTCAGAATCTGACCAATCCCGGCGGCGGAGACCAGCATCGGAAAAGACTGGCCCTGCTGCGACGCCGCGACCACCACATCGGAGGGACTGGCCCCGGCAATAAGATGGGCCACCGACGAGCGCGTGACAGGATTCGCAGCCAGGTTGACATACCAGATCTCATTGGTGGGGACGCGCTCTGTCACCAGCAGGGCTGTCTGCTGGCTGTTGGCCCAGTGCAGGAAGAAGAAGGGGGCTCCCTGGCTCTGAACGAGCTGTGTACGTGTCCCCGTGGCCAGATCGAACTTGCTGAGGGTTCCGCTCCCGTCGGGCTGCTGTTCGGTCACGTAGAGCGTCTGATGGTCGGCGGCCACTGCCACGCCGATGGGATGCTGCAAATGGGAGAGGACCGTTGTCACGGTCCCGCTGCTCAGATCGACTTTGACGACACTGCCCGGGAACCCGCTGTCGTTGAAGAGCGCCAGATAGGCCACGTTGCCGTCAAGAGCGATCTGTTGCGGGGCCGCCAGCCCGGAGGCCACCACGCTGGCCTGACTGCGATTAGCCCCCACCGCCAGATCGATGCGATAGAGCGTTCCCCCGCGCTCGCTCACATAGAGCGTCTGCCCATCGGGAGCAACGGCCACGTCTTCAAGCTGACTGTAGCCACTGCCCAGGACCGAGTAGACAGGACTGCTCGCCGAGGCATTGAGCAAGACCGAGACCTTTCCTCCATACTCGACGAAGAAGAGGCGGTCGCTGGCCTTTACATACTCCATGCCGATGGGAGCGGCCAGACCCGTGAGCACGGTAGTGACGGTCTGCGCCTGGGGAGGCGGCAGATTGCTCTGGGCGGCCGCAGTAGCGCTGGCTGCC
The DNA here is from genome assembly GCF_042408735.1 of Thermogemmatispora sp. Taxonomy (GTDB): domain Bacteria; phylum Chloroflexota; class Ktedonobacteria; order Ktedonobacterales; family Ktedonobacteraceae; genus Thermogemmatispora. The sequence goes on along the minus strand of NZ_JBHOQV010000070.1, from coordinate 59,837 downwards.
GCCGTGGCCGTGGCGTTCTGGCTGGCCTGCATTGTGGCGTTGGCCGCCGCCGTGGCGTTGGCCTGAGCCGTCGCCTGGCTGCTCACGGCGGCCACCGTCGCAGTGCTGGCCCCCGTCTGCACCAGGGCCGTGAGGGTGGCCCCTACATTGGGGGTCGGCGTAGAGACGACCGTTCCGGTCTTGCCGGGCAGCGGCAGCAGCCCCCGTGCCAGGGCCAGCGTCCCCCCCGCCATCAGAATCACTGCCAGCAGCGCTGGTACAATCCAGGGCGGCAACAGCGCCCTGTTGACAAACTCGCCGGCGCTGCTCTGACTGCGCTGCTCTCCCACGGTCTTCAGATGGATCTGGAAGGGAATGCGCTCTTCGCGCCCTATGAGGCGCCGCCGCTCCTGCACGGTTAGCCCAACCCGCGCCTCACGTCCCGCCTCCAGCTCCAGCGGATTCACGCGGAACAGGTAGCGCAATCGCTGTTCGTCATCCTCGCCTTCCAGTTGATAGCGCGCTGGCTCATTGCCACTGTTGGTCACCGCCAGGGTATAGGAAGCCCTGCCACGACCAGCGGCGCGGCGCGGCTCCAGGCGCAAGGTCTCGTCATGGAAAGGCTGCACGGTCCAGACACAGCCGGTCTGGCTATACTCCTGAGGCTGCTCGCGCGAGCGCGCCCGGATGAGGACATTATAGCGGCCAGCCCGATGCGACGGACGGCGCGCCACATTGATTGTCAGGGTGACAGTCTCCTGCATACCCGGATTAAGCTGCACTTCTTGCCCGACCCCATGCAGCCATTCGGCAGGCACTCCCTCGACCGTTGGCGTGAACCAGTCGACAGTGCTCCCCATATTGGTCAGGGTGAGCTGCACGGTGGCCGCCTGACCAGGCACCAGCGTCAAGGTCTTGGGGACAACCGTCAGGCCAATGCGCTCTGCAGCCAGGGAGGTCGGTCCCTGGCTGTTCACGGTATTGGCGACCGTCGGTCCGGCATAGTTGGCATAGGTGCTGCTTCCCATGCCGGTGGGCCGCATGGCCCCGGGCACGGGACTCGCCGCCATATCGGAGCGGAGCATGGTGGCCGGGGGACTGGCACCTTCCAGGCGCAGCCAGAAAGGCCCCAGGCGGACCATCTGCCGCTCCTGCCAGACCTGGCTGACCTGTGGCATGAGACGCACCCCCTCCAGGAGGGTGCCGTTGCTTGACCCGAGATCCTGGAGCCGCACCTCTTTACCGTCCCAGGTGATGCGCAGGTGCTGGCGCGAGACCTGCTTCGAGAGCAGGAGGATATCGCTCCCCTCCTGCCGGCCTACGATGATGCCCGTCGCTCTGACTTCGACGACCTGCAGCGTGCGCCCGTTCTCATCGATCACGCGCACCCGCGGCACGTCGCTGTAGCCCGGCATGGTGGAGACCGTGGGAGGAGCCGGCAGCGCTGTCGGCGAGGGCGGCGCTTCCAGCGTGGTACGCGTCTGCAGGCTCGCTGGACCCGACCCTGGTCCCGAGGCCGAGGTGAAGGCCGCCTCTCCCTCACCACTGCCGCCCAGCACGTTCTGCAGGGCATTTGCCAGCGCTTGCCCGTTGGCAAAGCGCTCCTCAGGCTTCTTGGCCAGGCAGCACATCACGATCTCTTCCAGAATAGAGGGGAGTTCAGGTCGCAGCTCGCGCGGACGCGGCGGCATGACATTGACATGCTTGTAGATGGCGTCGGCTACGCCGCTGATCTGAAAAGGCAGAGAGCCGGTGAGCATCTCGTATAAGACGACCCCCAGCGCATAGAGATCGCTGCGCCCATCAATGGTCTTGGTGCCAAGACATTGCTCGGGCGACATATAGGCCAGGGTCCCCATCGGCGTGCCGGTGACTGTCTCTACCCCACCCTCTACCAGGCGCGCCAATCCGAAATCGCTGATCTTGACCAGATAGCGCCCACTTCCCGGCTCCGAGCCGGCCAGGCGCCTCAGCAGGAGATTAGCCGGCTTGATATCACGGTGGACAACCTGGAGCGCATGGGCCGCGGCTAACCCCTGCGCGACCTGGATGCCCAATATGAGCACCTGCGGCAGCGGTAACCGCTTTCCTTCTTGCCGCTTGAGCAGGGTACTGAGCGCACCGTCCCCCATGTATTCCATGACCATGTAGAGCAGGCCATTGTCATCACCGTAGTCGTAGATCTCAACAATGTTGGGATGATGGAGGGCCGCCGCCGCCCTGGCCTCCTGTAGAAAGCGCGCGCGAAAGTCGGGACGGGCCGCGAAACTGGGCAGCATGACCTTGATGGCCGCCGGGCGCTCCAGGAGCTGATGGACACCACGAAAAACCTGCCCCATTCCTCCCGCCCCCAGCACCGCTTCTATTCGATACTGCCCCACAGTCCGGCCTATGTACTCTTCATTGGTCATGGAATCACCTCCAGTATGTACCCGGCATGCGCTGGCTTGTGCAACTGAATCAGCTCTTCAAGGAAGGCTCGATCAACCATCTCGTGACCCGCCGCCGGGGCCAGCCTGACACGCACATGAAAGATAAATGGTTCATCCGGCTTCTCAAAGATGTCAGGCTGTAAACCAGTGCAGACCTCGATCATGCGCTTGAGTCCATAGAGAGTACCTCGCCAGCTATAGAGTTCCCAGGCTTCGGCCAGCAAACGTCGCTGCCGGGCCTCGGGCCAGTGCGGACTGAGAGGGATGTCCAGCCAGCTCGCCAGCCAGGGCAAGAAGCTCTTGGGACAGGTGCGCGGATCAAAGTACAGCTCGATATGATCCTGGCGCTGCTCCAACGGCTCCCAGATGTCTTCAAAGATGTGCAGGAAACGCTGCAGAAAATCGCTCTCCTGATAAATGTCGGGGAGATAGCGCAGGTAGAGACCACCGATGCTCGGTCGAGGCGGAGTGGCCACGGGCGTGACGGGACGTGCCGCCCTCACCGGGGAGCCTTGCGACCCAGCAACAGGCACGGCGGGCCTGGCAGGGGTGGAGGCCGCCATCGGGGGAGCGGCGGGCTGCCCCCCTGTGGGCCGCTGCTCTCTCTCTGTGGAGCTGGCCGCCCCCGGAGTTGCACCCTCCCGGGGAGTTGCACCCTCCCGGGCCGGCGCCGTCAGCCGTGGGGCCGTCCCCGCCTCCGCTTCGTAGGTGATCAGATAGGGGCCAATCTGAAAACTGGCCCCATCGCGCAGGAGGTAGGGCTGATGCGGCAGCAAGCGCTGCTGACCGACCAGGGTCCCGTTCGAGCTGCCCAGGTCCGTCAGAATGCAACCCTGGGGCGTCAGGCGCAGCTCAGCGTGATGACGCGAAATGATCTGATGATCGAGCACCAGATCGCTCTCCGGCCCACGCCCGATGCGCAGCACCGGCGTCGTGAGCGGCAGCGTTTTGATGATCTCACCCTGCAGGCGGACAACAAGCTGTGGCGTAGCCATCTTTTTCAGCGCACCTTGATTTGATGCTGGCCAGAACAAATCAAACCGTGACGGGGAATCCGCACCGTCTGCTGATTGCCCGCCAGGGGCTTCTCCGCCGCCCCCACCTCACCAACGCTAATGACCAGATTCTCTACATACTCCACATGCTCAATACGCTGCAGAAGACCGTAAAGCTCGGATCGGTTGAGCGCGCGCCCGAAGGGCCAGCCGTTGGCGCGAGGCCCCCCGAGATAGGGATTGAGGTAGCGTCGCAGGGCCGCCAGGGCCTCCTGTTGGACAGCTTCGATCAGGGCAGGGTCGCTATGCTCAGGGACGCGCAGCTCGGCCTGAATCGAGACGCGCACATAGTGAGGCTGATGGATCTCGAGGGCGGTACCGAGCAGGCGCCGGGGCTGCAGGTAAGAGAGGACCGCGCTGCGCAGCTCGGCGGAGAGGGCCAGTTGCTCGGGCGCCAGGTCCCCTTCGGGCTGATCGACCTGCGGCAGGATAATGACGAAGACCTGGCCCGGACGCGGATCGCCCCGCTCTCCCGGTTGGGCACCGGGGGCCAGACAGCAGGCACGCGCTACTCCGGGGACCTGGCAGGCCAGGTACTCATAGTCATCGGCGGTTACCGCTCGTGTGCGCGCGCGCAGCTTCTGAGGAGCCCGCAGCCTGGCCTCTTCCAGGCTCTGGGCATCGCGTCCCCCGACGGCGGCCAGGCGATTGGTGACGTGAGCCACGTAGGGGATTGCCGTCTTGAGAACCGTCAGCGTGCCGCGGGCGACGTTTCCGACCACGCCTCCACCGTAGCGGTAGCGCTTGAAGATCAGCAGGCTCCCCTTCTCAGGCACGGAGCCAAAGCGGTAGACGGTGCCATCGGGCTGCAGGAGAGCCGGCCCAAGCGTGAGCGTACCGTCGAGCTTATCCAGAGTGAAATGACGATCCTCCGGGCCGGATTCCGCAAAGTCTTCGACCTCGTGCCAGCTCTGAGGCTTTCCGCCTGGCGGCTCGCAGACCAGGTATTCCTGTTGGGGGTCGAGGGCGAGAATAGGAGTATGCTGAAGCCGGAAGACCTGGCCTGGGGTGCCATCGCTGATGCCGAGCACCTCCTCTTTGACGGTAATGGCATGGCGCGCGCTGACTGTCCCCCCACGGGCCTCGACGCGCAGGCGGCGCAAGACCGGTGAGACCTGATAGGACCCTGGTCCGCCTTGCGCTTCAGTCAGCCGGCAGCGCAGCCAGTAGCCGGTCACACCTGCAAACTCGGAGCGGGCCATTTCCGGCAGATGGAGAATGATCTCACCGCTTTCGTTGAAGCCCCCAGTCCCGTCATATTCCAGCTCGCAGCCCACCCAGCGCGCGGCCCTCCCCTGCCAGACCTGCCAGATCAGCGGCGGCTTGCTCGGATCGACGCCGGCCCCCCCAGCTCGCTCGCAGTCTACTATCAGGGCCAGCAGGTGATTGCTCAAATCGTTTTCAAAAGCCAGTAGAAAGGCATCGCCCGGGGCTGGCTTCTGGGGAAAGAGAGCGACCCGCTTCTCGCGCCCACGCGCTCCCTCCGGCGGCAGGTTGTGACGTAGCCAGTTGCTGCCCTGGCTGGCGTTGCGAGTGAAGGTGTCGATCAGGCGCGGCGGCTGAATGGTCAGCGGCTGCTCTGTAGTGAAGATGATGGCTGGGCTGCTCTCGGTACGCACGGTGGCGACCTCGGTATCAGCGGGAATGGTGACGCTCGTCGACTGCGCGGCGGAGAGATAGAAGGTGATCGGTGCCGTTGCTGCCCTCGGTGGTTCCAGGTGCATGCCGATCAGCTCGAGAAATTTGATGTAATTCTTGTCGGGGACCTGGTTGACCCGATAGAGCAACATGTCGGTCATCCAGGCAAAAAGTTCGATCAGGGTCACCCCTGGATCGCTCACGTTGTGATCGGTCCACTCGCGGCAGTAGTGAGGAATGAGCAGCTTGGCCTGATCGACGATGTCCTGAAAGTGGCGATCGTCTAGCTTGGGTGCAGGCAATGGCATGGCTAGCCCTCCCTCTGGCCAACCGCTTCCGCCAGGCCGCTTTCGCCCTCCCCAGGAATGCGGTAGAAGGGGAAGACCAGCGAGCGGCGATCATGGGTGGCCTTGATTTCGTATTCGATGTCGATGAGCAGGCGCCCCGGGTCGCCGGGATCGGGGCGCGCCTCAACGCTGAGGAGGCGAATGCGTGGCTCCCACATGCCCAGGGCTTCTTCGACATAATAGGCGGCCAGGCCCCAGGTGGTGGCGTTGTTGGGGGCAAAGAGCAGCTCGTGAATCTGGCAGCCAAACTCAGGCCGCATGACGCGCTGCCCTTTGGGGGTCAGCAGGATAATGCGTATGGCCTCCTCGATATCGCGCTCATGCCGCGCCAGAGCAATGCGTCCGTGGGCATCGATATGGATCGGGAAGGCCCAGCCGGTCCCGAGAAAATCGCGCATCGTGCTTCTTCCTCTCTTTCACTGCGCCTCCGCGCCGTGCTGTTGTGCCCGCGCTGTTGGTAGTGCCTGCTGCTAGCGCGGCCTGGCTTGCCTGGGCCTGAGTCGACCCGGCAAGCTTCTCCCTATGTCGAGGTTCTAGCCGATAAGAACGGTCCCAGTTGCTACCACACTTCCCACGGGCAGATCGCTCGGATCATTGCAGGTCATGGCTCTGTCGCCGTTACGGGCCGCCGGTTTGCCATTGATCAGGACTGTGGCGCTGCCCTCGATGATGACCCCTCGGTTGCTCGGGGGACGCTGAAAGGGGCCGCCCTGGGGGATGTGTGGCGGCAGGTTGTCGGCGGTACTCCCCTGGGTAGCCGCTGGCAGCCCCATGATGGTGACATTGGGGCTGAGATTGCCGTTGATGACGCCCGTAAAGGGATGGGGCAGGGGTGTCGGCACCGCTCCCCCTGGCGAGGGAATCAGGACGATGTGGGTGTCAAGAGCGGTGATCTGGTCGCCCTGCTTGGCTGCCGGTTGCCCCATACTGGTCGCTCCTCCTCTGTTTGCTCCATTTCCGGTGCCTGCTGTCTTGAAGAAAACGTCTCATCTGCAGGCAATTGCAGCATGTTTCTTTGCTGGTAGCTGGCGTCGCTCAGTTGAGCTGAATGGTCGTGCCTCTGACGGTGACGACGCCGGCACCGCCATCGATGCTGATGCCCTGCCCTTTGAGCTGGATCTGCCCTTGAGCTTCCAGGGAGAGTGTTCCCTGAGCTTTCAGGCTGATGTTGCCCTGCACGCTGATCTGAAGGCTGTTGGAGGCGGTTTCGATCTTGAGGCTGTTCCCCGCGCTATCGGCGATGGTGATGCCGCCGCCCCCCTCGCTATCGTCCAGAGTGATCAGATGTCCGCTGCGCGAGCGCAGGAGACGTTTCTGGACCCGGCCCCCGCTTGTAGCCTGTGGCTCCGGTGGCTTGTCCTGACCATTCCAGAGGCCGCCCAGGATATAGGGGTGCTGGACGTCGCCCTCAAGGAAGCCGACCAGAACTTCATCGTTGATCTCTGGTAGGAACTGGATGCCGCGCTGAGCGCCCCCGCCTGGGACCACCAGGCGCGCCCAGCCGCTGGTATGCTCCTCGGAGAGAGTGGGGTATTTGACTTTCACTCGTCCCCAGCCGGCGGGATCGTCGTTGTCGGTGACGATTCCAATTACCAGGCCCATGCTCGAGGGGAGGGAGCCGACGGGCGAGGCGGTCGTCAGGGTCTGGCTCTGGTCTCCATTCAGCAGGTTGAGCAGGGTGGCGGGCTGGTAGCCGCTGACGCTGAAGCGGGTGAGGTAGCCCTGGCGTGCGCTGTAGCTGTGCAGAGTGCTGGTGACAAAGTAGGTGCCGCTAAAGCGCGTGCCCACGGCTTTGATGCGCACGCTGACGCCCGCCACCAGGGCAGGCAACCCACTGCAGGCCCCCTCAGCCTCGATAAAGCGTCCGGCGGCGCGGTCGGCCACTGCCTGCGCAAGGCGGTCCGCTTCGGCCTGCGTGCGCACCGATCCCGCGCCCACGAGCGCCTCTGCTGTCAGTTGAAAGGCCTGCTGAACGAGATCGCCGCCGCTTTGCTCTTGCCCAATCTGCGGTGCTCCCCGTCCCTGCTGCGCCTGGCTCACAACTGCACGCCGCTGTTCTGGGTCCCAGCCGCGCACGGTGACCTTGCTGAGCTGGCCAATAGTGGTCAGGCGCGGCGCAAATTCATGCAGGTTGACCCCCCACTCAAGTTCAAGCTGGCCCCCGCCGTTCTTGAGCGGCTCGACGTGCAGGGTTTTCCCCTGGACATAGAGCAGACAGCCCAGGGCCGCCGCCCGGCGCTGAAGGAACTGCAGGTTGCTCTCGTTGTTCTGAAAGATGTAGTCATGGACCTGCCCGCTGATCCCTACCTGGGCCTCTAGCCCGGCCTCGGCAGCCAATTTCTTGATCAGGTCTTCATCGCTGACGTTGACGAAGGAGCGCACACGGCTCCCATGCCCGAGGCGATGCAGGCGATCGAAGGCGCGGATGATAAGCTGCTGGTTGCTGGCGTCAAAGAACGGCTCGATTTCGACAATCTCGCCGTCGAAGAGCTGCTTCGTGCGCCGCCCGCTGTGGGCCTCGATCTGGACGCTCTTGCCCGGCACCAGGCTGCTATCGTCGATCCAGTGCAGCCGTGTGTCATGCAGGACAATGGTGGCGACGTCCGGCAGGTGCAGGCTGTTCTCGACGGTGACCTCCAGCAGGTCACTCATGAAGTCCGGCGAGACGTCGGTCGCTCCAATTTTGATGGAGAGCAGGCTGAGCAGATTCTCATTCTGTGGCATTGGGAATCTCCAGCAAGAGGCCTGGCGTGAGTTGCCGCACACGGGTCAGGCGATTGGCCTCGGCGATCAGGCGCCAGAGGTTGGGGTCACCATACTCCTTGTAGGCGATCCAGGCCAGGGTATCCCCATCGCAGACACGCCAGACGCGCTCGCCTCCCGCTCCACCCGAGGTGGGATTGGTCGGCGGGTAGTCGTCTTTGTCCTGCACCTGCTGAAAGGTGACATCGAGGGTAGAGCGCACCGGCGTGCCGTCGGGGAGAAAGAGGGTAAAGCGCTCACGAATGTTGGTGATGACGGCCTTGAAGCTCCAGATCGCTCCCCACTGGAAGCTGACAACTGGCGGCCTCCCTTTCTTGTGCTTGGCGCCCCCTCCCCGGCCTCCCAGAGGCCCGAGCGCTGGATCGACCTTCATCATGTTCCAGATTTTTTCGGTATAGGCTTTGCGTACGTCTTTGGGGCCGCCTCCCTGGCCATTGCTTTTGATGTTGGTGTAGGTGTCAAAGAAGAGCTGCATCTGCAGCGTAGTGGGCTGACCGCTGCCAAACTCCAGCCGGGCGATGTTGGTGCCTTTGCTCTCCCTGGCAGTCCATGAGTTCTGCTTGCTAAAGGTGTATTCTTTGGGATTAAACATGCACTCGACGCTGCAGTTGTGATCGTGATCGACGATGGTGGCCAGGGCCAGCGGACTGCTTTGCATCGGCTGCTCTCCTTCCTTGGGGTGTCTGCTCCCCTCTACGAGAGGAGGCGACGCTGCTCGACGCTCAGGCGGCGCTTGAGCAGGCTATAGACCTGGCGCGCCAGGGCATCAAGGTCCGGCTCTGGCGCCCTGTTTGCGGAGATAGCGGGCGACGCTTCGCCCTTGCCGCCTACAGGCGTGGCCAGGTTACGCTCGACGCCGGCGCGCTGGCTGCCCTCGGACTCGACTGGGGGCGGGGGCGCGCTCTCAGCTGGAGAGGGCGGAAGTGGCCCGACTGGCCTCGAGAGGCTCACATCCGAGCTGCTCTCACTTGAGGGCGGGCCGAAGGCGGGAGTCGGCACCGTCAGCCAGGCAGGCAGCGGCTCCCAGGGAGCTGGTAGACTACCCCAGATGCCGCGCCCGCCCTGGCTGACACGCTGGTCCTCGGGCGAACGCTCAGCGGCGGCGGATGGCTCTGTCGCGGTCATGGGCGCTGGAACCTCCGGCTTCAGCTGGGTCGCTTGCTCTGGCTGGAGCGCTGGGGCTGGGGTGGTCACCGCGAAAGCCTTCCGCGCCTGGTGGCGGACGCGGCGCTCGACAGCAAGAGCCAGCCGCTCCTCGTCTGTCTGCAGGACTGGCTCCGCAGGCTGCTCCAGGTCAGGCGTCGGCCTGCCTCCCACTACTGGCGGCAGGAAGCGCGCTCGGTGTCGGCGCATCACATGTGTTAGCTCGTGAGCTAGAAGGCCGAGGCCCTCCGGTGTGGTTTGGGCCTGGTGGGGCGCCAGTTCGATGCCGGCGGCGCTGCTGAGGGCGTCAGCGGCCAGGACCTCGGTGGCGTGCGCTGCCTGGGCATCGCGATAGAGTGCGACCTCGGCCAGGTCAAGACCCAACAGCGGCTTGAGAAAGCGGCGGGCGATGAGGGCTGGCGGCTCTCCCTTCCTTGACCCGGCCTCTGCTGCAGGAAAGCGCTGCGCCTTTGGCGCGCCTCTCTGACCCTGGAGAGCGTCGCTCGCTTGGGACAGCGGCGCCTGAGCGGCTGTATGTGCGCTTTCTCTGGCTTTGCCTGCTGGCGTCGGCGGCTCCGCAGCGCGGTTCGGCTCCGTACCTGGCTCATGCCCTTCAGCAGGCAGTCCCTGTTCGCGCCTGGCCTGCTCCACCAGACGCCGGAGCCAGCTCTGTGGCGAGCGTTCAGCCTCGTCCGGCCGCGGCCTGAAGAGCTGGGCCGCCTCATTGGCTGGCTCCGGCTTCGGTTCCGCGGTGCCCTTTGTCGCCAACTGTCGGGTCAGCGGGAGCTTCTGGTCCGTCCTGGCGAGACCGTGGTCAGGCACAGCAGGACCTGCTGTGGCGATAGCAGACTCACCAGCAGGCTCACCAGCCCGACCCAGCTCGATCAGATGTCCGCGACCCGCAGAAGGCCCCAGCGGCAGCGGAGGTCTGGTCTCCGGCTGGTTGCGCTCGAACGGCCCGGATGGGGCCGCCCGCTCCTCTTCGTCGGCATGGGCAGCCTGCCGGTTCCGATCTTCCTCCCCCGTTCCTCCGGCCACTGGTGCCGGGATCTGGCCTTCGGAGAGCGGCTGGTCCTCTGCTCCCTGGCCGCTCGCCGAGGGCGGCAGCTCTTCCTCTCCGGCTGGTAGTTGGACGGCTGAGGAGAGCGGAAGCCAGACTGGTCGAGCCATCGGAAGCTGGTGCAGGCGCCGATCGCCTCCGGCGAGGGTCGTCAGGCCAAGGGCAGCAGCCAGAGCGTGGCGCTCTTCCAGAGCGCGCGGCAGGCGTGGAACGGGCGCAAGGCCCAGCAGCCGCCGGCGACGCAGAGAGATCAGCAGCAGGTGTCGACGCATGGTTAGCCCTCCTCCGTCTCCCCACTTGCGCGCTCAGCCGAGGGTCACGCCCTCGTGGGCCAGCTCGAGGGTCTCGATGGCCGCCGTATTATCCGGCGCCCGCAACTGGGGACCGACCCATTTCACCGGGTAGGCATTGAGAAAGTTCCAGCGCATCAGCTCGTTGCCCGCCACGTCGTACATAACGACCGAGATATGGCGACGTTTGAGGCGCCCACTGGCCACATCGGCAAGCCAGCGATAAAACTCATTAGAGGTCGTCAGACCCCGCTTGAGCGTCAGATTGCTCACTTTGGTAAAGCCAGGCAGGCGATAGACAAAGCCGTTGTTGCCGCCCTCCTGATACTCCAGGATATCCATCTCAACCTGCAGCCCGCTGACCTCGGTAAAGACTCCCTGAGCCTGGCCCTCAAAGAGGACATAGAAGCGGCAACCCGGATAGGCTTCGGTGGCCATCGGCTCCTCACCTTCCGCGCGTCAGGGGATGCCCTGGCCCCCGTTGCCCGCGGGCCAGGGAGAGGCGGGCCTCCTGACGCAGCAATTGATAGACCTTCTCCGCCAGTTGCTCAACATTAATGGCGGCGCTGGTGCTCTCAGTTCCAGGCCGGCCAGCATCAGCGCTGGAGCCGGTCGCCTGCGGATCAGAGACGGGCTGATCGCTCATCAGCTTCACCCCCTTCCGTCAGGTCGAGCGAGAAGCGCAGGCCGCAGCGGGGACACTGGGTTTCGAAGAGGGTCGTGCCCACCTCGTTGATCTGGACGTAGAGCTGCTGCAGGTAGGCCAGATCGGCGGCAAAGAGACCCTCGATCACTCTGACGTCGACCGGCTGGAGATCGCCCAGGCGCGTCACCACGCGGCTGAGCACCAGGATCGTCAGATAGGCCTCGTTGGCACGCACCCGCGCGTCCTGCAGCGGCTCGATCTCATCGAGGGCGGTCGCCAGGCGCATCGTGCCCTGCCGATGGAGGTTTCCACGTGCGTCGACGTAGCCGCAGGGCAAGGTAAAGGAAAACTCGGTCTGTAGCATCGCTATCTCGGCTCCCAAGCCAGCCACGGGGCCCTGGTTTAGCTGACGCGCTCGTAGCCCTCGTGGGTGATCTCCAGCTCTTCGATGGCCACCTCGTTATGGTGCGCGTTGGCACTGGGACCGGTCAGCTTGCTCGGCCAGGCATTGATAAAGTTCCAGCGCGCCACCGGCTCGCCCTGCTGATTGTACATGGTGATGGTACCGTTCTTGCGTGCCTCGTCAATTCTCCCCTGCTCGACAAGCCTGCGCCATTGCCACATATCCATCGAGTCGGTAATGCCGCGCTTGAGCGTGATGTTGGTCCATTTGAGGCGGCCTGGCACCTTCTTGATAACAAACTCGCCTCGCGGCCCGCTGGCTTTGTATTCGACGATCTCATTTTCGCTTCCCAGGCCGCTGCATTCTCGAAATGCGCCGACGATCTGACCTTGAAACTCGACGCTAAACCATGATGAGACCAGTGGATCTTTGTCTAGCATAAGCTCCTCCTCTGTGCGTTCTCAGTCACCAACGAACGGTCCGGCCCGTGGCCCGCCACAAGCGGGTGACTTGCCCGACTGTCCTCTCGCGGCAGCTCAGGGACCGGAGCCTAGGCGCCGCCTCCGGCCCACTGGCGCAGGCGGAAGACGACGAACTCGGCGGGCTTGACGGGTGCCAGGCCGATATCGATGAAGAGCATTCCACGATCGCGCACATCGGGTGGATTCAGCTCCTCGTCGCATTTGACAAAAAAGGCCTCTTCTGGCGAGCGGCCAAAGAGCATGCCGTCACGCCAGGCCCCCGTCAGGAAGGCTGTGATGTCGCGCTTGACGCGGGCCCAGAGGTCGACATCGTTGGGCTCGAAGACCACCCACTGGGTGCCGCGCTCGATCGACTTCTCGATATAGTTGAAGAGGCGGCGCACATTGATATAGCGCCAGGCCGGGTCACTGCTGAGGGTGCGTGCCCCCCAGACGCGCAGGCCGCGCCCGGTAAAGGAGCGGATGCAGTTGATGCCGCTGGGGTTGAGGGTGTCCTGTTCGCCTTTGGTGACCTGGATGACGGCCTCCAGGGCGCCGCGGACGATCTCGTTGGCGGGCGCCTTGTGGACGCCGCGCTCGTTATCGCTGCGGGCGTAGATGCCAGCGATGTGGCCACAAGGTGGGACGGCCAGAGGGCGGCCATCGGGGCCGGAGATCTTGACCCAGGGATAGTAGAGGGCAGCGAACTTCGAGTCGTAGGCGGCCTCGGCCTCTCGCCAGACCTTAACCTGCTGCGGTGAGAGATCCGGCAATGGGTCCAGAATGGCGATGCGGTCCCCCATGCGCTCGCAGTGAGCGATCATCGCCAGTTGGACTGCTTTGACGCCTTCACGGCTGATCAGGCCGGCCTGGTAGGCGGCCATCAGGTCGGGGCAGCAGACCATCGTGACCTCCTCGGCCACTTCCAGCCCTTCGAAGCCGCTGCGTTCGGCGGCGCTGCCAGCGAAGTGGTCGGGCTGCACCTGGGGCAAGGCGAGCTGGGCCGGCGCCCTGAGAACATAGGTGCCCGGCTCGGGAGCTCGCTCGATGGGGCTGCCGCTGGTCTTCGGCTCCACCAGGCGGATGAGCTGGCTGAGCTGGTTGACCGTCTCAACCGCGGATTTGACGCCGGCTCCACTGCCACCGACGCTCAGGTTTTCATAGACTTCCTCTTCGTCGCCCATGCGCACTTTGAGAGTGAAGAGGCCAGCCTTGCCCGGAGAGGCGGCGGCAGCGGCCTCGCCTTCCTTCGACTCACCTTCGGCTGGCGCCGGGGAGGAGGGGGACGGCAGGGTTTTGGTCGGCGGCAGGATCTCAATCTGAATGTCCTGCTCGGGCACGTTCTTGGGATGGACGATGAGCGAGGGCAGGGCTTTGGAAGCACGGCTGGGCAGCAGCACCGGCGTGGCCTTGTCTCTCTTGGTGTTGTTGTTGACCAGGCGCGTGACGTAGCAGCGGCCGCCGCCGTTGAGGAAGTAGCCGTAGACGGCATGCGAGAGGTAGGAGCCGGGCAGGTGGGGATTGCGCAGTCCTCCTTCTTCGAGGCTACCGAAGGTGGCGACATACTGCGACCAGTTGGTGATGAGCACCGGTCGATTGGCCGGCCCGGCGGGGGCAAAGCCAACAAAGGCCGCGGTAGCGGTCCCGACGCCTTCAATGGGCCGTGGCCCGCTGTCTACCTCCTGAATGTAGACGCCGGGTGAGAGGTATTCGGGCATGGTCCCTGGTCCTCCTTCTTTCTCAGGCTCAAGAATGGGTCATTACAGATTGGCTCATAGACAGGAAGCGCTACGGCTCAGGTCTCCAGGGCCGGTAGCCTCTCCAGCACGATTTCGTAGTAGGAGAGGGAGCCGCGCGCGCCTGGCTGATCGACAGCGGGCGACGAGTCGTCGCCATAGTCGAGAGTCAGGCGTCGGGCCGGCCCCACAGGCGGCGTCAGGCGCAGGACGGCTCGCTGTGGCGGCAGATGGCCCAGGACAAAGCGCCCGGCGCTGTCGGTAACGCCCTCCTCAGCGTGCCCTTCCAGAGCCACACGCACCCCGGCCAGGGCCTGGCCCTGCTCGTTGCGCACCACTCCCCCCAGGACGAGGCCCCTCTCGACAGCCTGCCTCTCCCCCTCGCCCGGCAAGTGCCGGTGGTAGCGAGCCACACGCCTCAGCACCAGCGGGGCTTCAGCAACGAGGGCCAGCTCCACGGGTACGGTAAGCGTGTAGGCCAGGGCCGGGCGCGGCGGGCTACCCAGACTGTTCCAGAGGGCAATGAGCTGCCCCGAGTCGTCTTCCTGGGCCAGCTTACTGACGAGCGGTACGGCCAGCGCACGTAGCTCAGCCGGCAGCAGTTCCTCCGGTACCTGCGGGTAGCGCACAAGGGTGGTGAGCACGCGCCAGAGCAGTTGCTGCTCGTCCTCGACCTCGCTGCTGATGGCGCTGACCATGTAGCGCAGGTCGAAGCGCCGCGGCAGGGGCCGACGTTCGGCCCGTCCATTGTCGGTGGCTACAGTCCGATAGCTACTCTGACGTAGCTCGACGTTTTCATGAATGGCGTAGAGGAAGAGGCTGACCGCCGGCTGCCAGAGGCGCTCAAGGCGCTCCCGGGTGGGGGCCTCGAAGATGACGGCAACCTCTTGCTCGTTGATCTTGCCACGCTCGTAGAGCAGGTTTCGCAGGATGTTCTGTATGGTGAGTAACATGGCTGTCAGCCTCACTTCAAAGCGGCGCCAAGCAGAGCCCCGCCCACGAGGCCACCGAGGCCTCCCACGAGCGCCCCCACCGGGCCACCGATCAGCCAGCCAGCCGCGGCTCCCCCAAGCCCGCCAAGCCAGGCGCCCAACATGCCATGCGGCGCGCCTTCGCCACGGCGGACCTTATCAATGTAGGGCTGCAGCGCGGAGAGGTCCTGATAATCCTGGAAGGTGGCTGTACCATCTCGGGTGCGCCGCAACGCCCGGTTATACTCTTCAATTGCCTCGGCCTGCTGCTCGGGATTCCACTCCTCCCAGGGTTGGCCTGCCCTCAAGGCCGCCCGCCAGTCATAGGCAGCGTTGCGGCTTCCGCTTCCGAGGGAGGCCCGTATCTGGGCGACCAGGCTCTCCGGAATGTAGGCCAGGCCCCCATGTTGATACTGCCAGACATGCCCCATCTCATGGATGAGGATCAGCCTGCCTTCCGGTGTCAAATTGAGCGTATTGCCGTCGTAGTAGACATCCTCAAGGTTAATGGTATTGCCGACTGTTCGCGAGGCGCCAGCAGAGAGCACGCTGTGTTTGGTGATTGTGATGGCCGTATAATCGAGACTATCGGCATAGATTTCGCGGGCATAGGCGATCTCATCGGGCAAGAGCGAGCGGCGCTGCTGCGAGAGCCTGTCACCTACCGCGGCCCCGCCCAGCAGACCACCGATACCGCCGATCACCGCGCCAGCTGGACCGCCCACCAGGAAGCCGCCGACGGCGCCGACGATCGCCCCTCCCAGCCCTCCAAGAGCGCTCCCCAGCCAGGAGCGCCGAATGACCCGCGCGGGGGCCGCCGGGGAGAGGTGGCCGACAACCGGTAGCGCGGCGGGAGCCGCTGTGACCTGGGCCGCTACTTGCTCGGCCTCACGCTCATAGTGATCGTCGACCGGTCCGACGACAAGGGGGCCATCGGCTTGGGTTTCCCCGCTTTGCTGCAGCGTGTGGACCAGCTCGTGGGCCAGCAGGTGCCGGCCTGTCTCTGTCTGCGGAGCATACTCCCCCCGGCCGAAAAAGATATCCTGCCCGATGGTGTAAGCCCGTGCCTCAAGGACTCGCGCCCCCTGGGCCGCCTCATCGCCGGCATGGATGCGCACCTGGCTGAAGTCGTGCCCGAAGCGCGGCTCCATGAAGGCCCGCGTCTGGGCGTCTAGCGGCTCACCCGCCTGAACTTCCTCCTTGTGTGCAGGCGCTTGAGGCACCTGAACCGGGCGCTTGCTCTCTTCCCTGGTGGGCCTGAGATGGTGGGACATCCGCTGTGCTCCTTGTGCTAGCGTGGCCGCCCTGGTCCTTGCTTAGCAGATTAGTGCCCCCTGTTTTTGACGGCGGCGATCAACGGCGCCCGCCACCAGGCGTCGGGGGTATCCTCGGGATAGCAGAGATACTTATCGACCAGACCGGTCACTCGTTCAATAGTCGCTCTGTCGCGGATAGCACTCGTGTCAGACCAGATCTCTTGCATCGCTCTGCCAATCTCTCGATCGGCCTCGACCGCCAACATGCGCGAGATAGCAAAGAGGGGGTGATCGGGCGAATCTTTGGCGATCTCGGAGTGGGTCGGCCCCAGACCTTTCCTGGCCGCAGAGGAGGCCGCCTGGGCCGTGGCAGTCTGCGCCACTTCGTCCAGGACGACCAGGGCCAGACCGAGATCGCGCCGTATCCGCTCGACTCCTGCTCTGACGCCTTCTTCGTAGCCTTTGGCGCCACCGGTAAGCAAGCCAGAGGTGGCGCCGCTCAGGAAGCCGGTGAAGGCGTGTCCAAGGGCACTTAAGCCGGAATGCGTCCGCCAGCCTTCAGCCGCCCCTGAAAAGCCGCCGCGGAAGAAGCCCGCGACGCCGCCCGCGATGGCTCCGCTGATCCCCCCAAGGAAACGGCCTGTTTTGACCATCACCTGCTCCAGCCTGGCACGGACGACCTCCACGATGCTCACCACCTTATCCCAGGTGGTGGCGTAGGTGCCGCTGATGATAGCAGGACGGGCGGCTCCATCAGGGGTGCCGATCCAGGCCGTTTCGTGGCCCAGTCTGGTGGTGGCCAGGGTCCGATACTCGCTCTCGGGAATGCTGCCATCCTGCTTGAGGAGATAGAGGCAGACTTCGACAAAGTTGGAATGGGAGTAGTAGTCTTCGACGACATGCAGGGCGTCGCCCAGCGCTCTCATGCCGCGCGGCGTGTGTCCCTCCTCTATGGCTTCCGCCAGCTTGTACTTAGCATGAAACTTGCCGCGCTCAATGTAGTCCGGTAGATTTCGGCTGGCAGCGTCTCCGCCCCCGGCCTGGTAGCGATTGGCCTCCTCATAGGCCCTTCGCTGATCCGAGGAGAGATCCTGCTCCTGCCTGGCCCGCTCGGCGGCGCTGAGCAGCGGATCTTCGATGCTCCCGCCGCCTTTGGGATTATCGACGTGCTCAGAAGAGATATAGGTGCCCAGATCGGCGGGAACCACCAGGCGATGGAACTCGCTCAGTCCCTGCAGAACGAGGTAGGGGCGAAAGATTGATGGAAGCTGCGACATGTCACGCAGCCAGTTGCCGAAGTAGATGGCCTTGACATCCTCTGGCCCGAAGCCGACGGCGCTCAGGGCCTCCTCCTCGATGGCGCCGTGACCGCTCTCGCCCGCCTGATAGCACCAGAGGTGGTCACCAGGCGCCCGCTGGCTGACGTAGACGCGCGCCGCTGGCGCGCTGAGCACCTGATCAGCGACGGCTCTGGCCTCGCGCTCTTGGGGGGCTGCCGCCTCGCTCACCGGCAGTTGGTGCGCCTGTATGGGAAGAGGCAGATCGGCGGAAGAGAGCTGAGTCTGAGTCTCACCCTGCTGGACCACGTGCGTCAGCTCGTGGGCCAGTAACCAGCGCCCCTGCGGCGTGGTCGGGGCATAGCGTCCGCTGGCAAAAACAATGTCTTGTCCAATCGTGTAGGCTGCCACGCCCAGGGCGCTGGCAGATTCTGCCGCCCACTCATCGACGTGAATGCGCACCTGACTGAAGTCGTGCCCAAAACGCGGCTCCATAAAGGCCCGCGTCTCCTCATCGAGGGGCTGCCCCTGCAGGCTGGGTCTCTCGCAGGAGTCGATAGGGGGGAGCGAGCGCTGTCGGCTCTGGTTTGCCTCGAGGTCGCGTCCGTGGGTAGAACGACGGCCTGTCTTCATCATAGCCAGCCTCCGATCTCGGCCTCGGTCAGCGGTTTCTCCAGCTTGGCATATTCAACGGCGGCGGCGCGCAGGAGATGGCTCATACGCAGCGGCTCGCCGGCCTCTGCGGCCAGAAAGGCGGCATAGAGGGCAATATTGCGAATATTGCCGCCGGCCACGTGCAGCCGCGCCAGCTTCTCCAGGTCCAGCCCCTCGCGCGGGAGGTTCGGCGGGAAAATGCGTCGCCAGATCTCCAGACGCATGGCTACGTCGGGAAAGGGGAAGTGGAGGATGAAGCGCAGGCGGCGCAGGAGGGCCGGGTCGAGGGCATGCTTAAGGTTGGTGGTGAGAATGGCCAGGCCGCGATAGGTCTCCATGCGCTGCAGCAGATAGCCGACCTCAATATTGGCGTAGCGGTCATGGCTGTCTTTGACCTCGCTGCGCTTGCCAAAGAGGGCGTCGGCCTCGTCAAAGAGGAGGACAGCCCCCCCTTCTTCTGCGGCATCGAAGATACGCCGCAGGTTCTTCTCGGTTTCGCCAATGTATTTGCTGACAACGGCGGAGAGATCGATGCGATAGAGGTCGAGACCCAACTCGTGGGCCAGCACCTCGGCGGCCAGGGTCTTGCCGGTGCCGCTGCCGCCGGCAAAGAGGGCGCTGATGCCCAAGCCGCGCGCTCCCTGGTGCCCGAAGCCCCAGCGCTCATAGACGGTGACCCGCTGACGCACATGGGCCACGATCTCTTGCAGCAGACGCCGCTGCTCCTCGGGCAGGACAAGTTGCTCCCAGCGCGCCGACGGAGCGAGGCGCTGCGCCAGGTCGTCCAGGGCCGGACGAGCCTGGAGCCGACAGGCGTTCCAGAGTTGCCGTGCTAGCTCGTCGGTGGGCAGTGCCAGGCGCTCTGGCTCGACCAGCAGCCGGGCGCAGACGCGCTCGATAGCGGCCCCGGAGAGCGGGAATTGCATGGCCAGCGACTCGATATGACCGTTGAGGTCGACAGCCAGCGGCAAGGCACTGAGAGCCTGCCGCCAGAGCTGCTCTTGCTCCGCCAGCGACGGCGGCTCCAGCTCAAGGCTGATCGGGGTGACGGACGTCAGCCAGGAGCGTAAGGGGGCAGCGTCGCGACAGCTCAGGATGAGGGGCACCCGCCAGAGACGCACCAGGCGTTCCAGGATTCGCAGAGTGGGACGGTCCTCGGGACTGAGCTGGCCGCAGTCCAGGAGGAGAGCGCTGCCCGTCAGGATGGCCTGACGCTCCCAGAGGCGTGCCCACCGCTCTAGCTCGCTCAAGGCAACAGGCAGATCGGCAGCCGGTAGAGTCCAGAGGTGCAGCCCCAGTTGCGCGCAGGCCCGCGCCGCCAGCCGCTGTCCGTCCTGCTCTTGAGGAGCGGCGAGAATGATGAGCGGCCAGCGTTTAGGTCCGGGGTTGGACGAGACGGAGGCCGCCGATTGTCCTCCCCAGGCGGCGAGCAGCCTGGTACAAACTCGCTGCTGTGAGGGCGGCAGATCGTTGGCCGGCGGGGCAATGGGCCCCAGCAGGCTCAGGCGCGGGTCGTGGTAGGGCAGGCCAACCAGATAGTGAAGGATCGGTTCATCGATGCGCAGGGGCGTCATGGTCAGGGTAGCGCCACTGCCCAGGGTGAGAAGCTGCCAGCGGCGCAGAGGAGCCTCAGGCGCGATGGCATCCCAATGGGCACCCGGAAGGGCCGCCAGCGCCAGGCTGAAGGTAGGCAGCGCGCTCTGTCCACGGCTGCTCGCCGCCTGCCCCATAGCCTGCGCGCAGAGACCGGCCAAACCACTGTCCAGCTCGACGCCAGCGCAGAGGAGGAGCAGGTCGCGTTCAAAGGGCGAGAGACCGAAGGCCGAGCAGAGGCGTTGCAGGGGAGCCGGCCCCTCCAGAGCCGAGGCCGCTTCGGCCAGATGCTCTTCTAAGAGGCGGGAATCGCTCTCGCTGCCCGGAAAGGCGGCATTTCCCTCTTCTCCCCGACAACGCAGGCAGTGGCGCACGAGGGCCTGACGTACCCTGGCCAGGGCGGTCAGAAGATAGCGACGTTCCGCTGCTGCTTTCTGGCTGGTGAGGGACGCCTCGCTCACAGTTGTCATATGGATTGCCCTTCAGCTTGTGATGCCGCGCTTAGACGCGCTGCCCTGGCTCGACCGGCTTTCTTTGAGCACAACTGCGACTTCGTAGGTCATTGAGAGGCGAGCGTGAGCCTGCCAGGCACTCCAGAGCCGGGCCTGCTCCTCCATGCCGAGGAATTCAGGCCGAATGTGCAGCGCCTGCAGCGGCGCCGCTCTGGCCAGGCGCTGCAGGATGTTTGTGCGCCCCTGTCCTGAGCCGCCGGCGCTCGGCACCTGTAAGAGGCCCTGGAGCTGCTGCCCCTTGAGCAGGGCCGCTCGCTGCAGGCAGTCAATGGCCAACCCCATGAGCATCTCGCCCTGCCCATCGCGCTCACCGTAAGCGCTGAGCAAGTAGTGAAATTTCAAGGTCAGGACCGGCGGAGGCTGCCAGCCGGCTTCAGCTCCCTCGGAACCAGCTTCTTTGCCTGGTGGACTTTGTCGCCAGCTTGAGTCGGGGGTCAGACGATAGAGATAGAGGTTGAGCTGAGGTCGCTCCTCCGCTCCCAGAGCAACGCGGTCCGGTGGCAAGGCGGTGATGAGCACTTCCCCCAGACCTGCCTGCCCTGCCCGCTCGATCAGGGCGTTCTCCAGCAGATTCTTGAGAACGAAGGTGACTGCCGCCATAGTCCAGGCGCTGCTCATCTCACTCTGTGACATATGCCCCCCGTCTTGCTGGTTGGAAGGGTCTGCCTGGCGCCGGCGCCGTCGTGCCTGCACCATCCCGACTTTACCACGAAGCGCTCTTTTTTCGCTCTGTTTTGGCTCTCGTTTCACGCTGTCTCGATCAGAGCGGAGACCGCGCTCGGGAAAAGCTTCCGCCAGAGAAACCAGTCGACAGCTCGAGCGATCAACGCTGCGGAAGAAGGCAGGGCGAGAGAGGAAGAGGCGCAGAGAGAGATAGAGCAGAGCTAGGACGGTGGCTTCTCAATGGCTGGGCTGCCAGCCAGGGGGGCCTGTTGACGGAGGCACACAACGGCCTTTTCCTCTGCAATAGCGGCGAAGTGCTCCAGGAGGAGACGGTGAGAAAAGAGATAGGCACCGCCGGCCCGACGCAGCAGCCCTTCGGCTACGGCGATCTCTAGATAGTGTACGGCTCGCAGCGGCAGGCAGCCGGCAGAGAAGAGGAAGAGGCGCAGCAGGAGATGCTGGAGCCAGGCGGCCCCACCGGAGTTCCAGGCCAGGGCCAGGCCGATTCCTATGCATGGGAAAAGCAGGGCCAGCGTTTCAGGAAGCAAGGACTGCAGGGTGTCAGGGAGCGAGACGAACGGTAGGGGACCCGTGAGGAGGGCGATCAGGAGGGCACAAAGCCAGGCAAAAAGTTGGATGGCCACGAGAAGCAAGACGAGAGCGATCACGATGGCGCTCAGGCCGTAGATCAGGGCATAGCGCCCGGCGCGCCAGATCCCTTCGGCGGGACATAAAAACTTCGGCTCCGCCAGCGTGCTCCAGGAGAGGCCCCCCAGGAAGCTCCCCACAAAGGCACCTGCCACGCACAGAAAGAGTAAGACCAGAAAGGCGGCGCTCACAGCCGTAGCGAGCGAGGTCCGTCCTACTAACAGCGTGAGGGTCGTCAGAATGAATCCACACAGAGCCAGAGAGGCGAGCAGCAAGGGCATGAAGCGCTTGAGACGCCAGCAGAGGAGCCGCCCAGACCAGGTGGGCGCCTCGGTCAGCTCGATTCGGCCACCGAAATGGCGTATGATCCCTGACCAGGCTAACAAGCCTCCGAGGAGGCCAAAAACCAGACCGGCTGCCGGCCCAAGAGCCAGACCGAAGACCAGGGCGAAGCTTCCCCCAGCCAGCAGGGCGCGCTGTCCGCGCACCTTCCAAGGGCACGCTCCGCGCAGGGCACAGGTGGCCAGCCCGGTGACCAGACCAGCCAGCAGTCCGGGCCCCAGATAGGTATGCGCGGCTTCAAATGTCGAAAAGGGGCCTATAAGAACAACCGTGAAGAGAAGGGCGCTGGCCAGGCCAAAGACCAGACCCCACAAGGCCCCGGTCAGCGGCTTCCAGCAACGGCGCCCCCAACTTCGCGCCGGCAGCCAGCTCGCCTGGAGCTGATCCAGAAGAAATGCAGCTTGAGAATGCCCCAGGAGCTGCTGCGCCAGCCAACCAAGCCAGCGGCGTAGCCGGGCTGGCGTCAGGCCATAGCGCCGCTGGCTGCGTGCCATGAGCCGCTCGCTATAGCTCCACAAGAGTTGCTCCCCCTGCCAACTCCCTTCTTTGACCTCACAGAGCTTCTTTCCTCGACTTACCAGCATCTCTCTGGCAATACTCAGCAGCAAGGGACTGGTGATCATTTCAAGCAGGGAAGGATCGCAGGCAAGCACGGCACTGCGCTCGTCAGCCTCTGAATGGCGGGCGAGATAGGCTCGCACATAGGCCGGAGTCAGACCCTGAATGGCCACGGCGCCCTGGAGAGAGAGGCGCTCTGGCTGGGCGTAGTAGGCGTCACTGCGACAGGTGACGACCAACGGTAGGAGGCCATGCTCACGTCGATAGGCGTTGATGGCGCGGATGCAGGCGCTGCGCTGCTGAGCCGGGACTTCGTCGAGGCCATCCAGCAGGGGAAGAATCTGCTCAGCCTGCAGCCAGGCTCGCCCCAGGCGCGACGGGACCTGGTAGAGACGCTGTAGCTCCTGCAACAGCCAGTCTTCTAACGGCGGCTGGCGTCTGGCCCAGGAGGCGAGTGGAAAGACCACCGGGAGCGGGTGGCGCTCGTCGTCGCTGGCCCGCCTCAGCAGCTCGCGCAGGAGGCTCAGCAGCAGGGTGGTCTTGCCAGCACCCGGCTCGCCGAGCAGCAATAACTCGCCCAGCGCTTCGTCATAGCAGTCGAGGAGCGATGTTCCCTCTGGCAGGGGGCCGGCGGAAGCACAGGACGACCCAGGAAGGTCCTCTACCAGACTGGCCACTGCTCCTGACTCCCAGGCCAGGCACAGGCGAAGATCGGGCAGGGTCCGCAGCGAGGGTTCGAGAACGCCGTGTAGCCAGTAGAGGGCTACCTTCTCCATCAGGCGAGCGCGGTTTGACCAGCCTCGCTGCAGGCTGGGCAGGCCGGCTTCCGCCAGCCTCTCCAGGGGAGGGGCTGGGAGGGCTTCCTGGCTCTCCGCAACCAGGCCAAGCTGCACGGCGTCTTTGGCAAAAACCTGACAGAGCCGCTCGCGGAAATAGGCCGAGGGCATGATGATGCCCCGCTCCCAGTTGCTGACTGTGCCAGGCGTCGTCCCCAGCTCTTCGGCGAGTCGCGCCTGCGACCAGCCGCGCAGCTCGCGCTCGCTCCGTATGTTGCTGCTGTAGCGCGGTAGCCGGGTGGTGTCTGACATCGCCCTCCTCCAGGTCCAGGCCGTGCTGTGCTAGTGCCACCTATTAAGATGAGACTACGCACAGGCTCATAATGAGTACCTGATCAGCAGATAATGGGCAGATTGTCTGGCCTCGGCCTCCTCGAGGGCGCATACTCTCCGCAGATCAGGCGCGCCCGCCGGTATCCACCGAGTCTGCTGCCCCTTCGGCGGAACCGCCTGCCTGCCTACCCTGTCCGTCTTTCTGTCGATGAGCAAGAAGGAGGCTCTTCTCTATGGTAGAGGATACTGCCCGAGGCGCCAGCCCGCTCGGCAGCGCCGCGATCACCGGCCCACACGGAGGCTCTTTTGTCCAGCGTCATCCCTTGTTGTGCTATTATGTACTGGCCTTCGGCTTTAGCTGGACCGCCTGGATTCCTCTCTACCTTTCCCAGGAGGGGCTGAAGGTGCTCCCCTATCATACCTTCTATCAGTTGTCGGGAGTCGGCACCTTCATTGGTCCGGCTCTGGCGGCCATCCTGGTCACCGCCCTGAGCAGCGGGCGCCAAGGACTGGTCGAGCTGTTCAGCCGCGTCTTCAAGTGGCGTGTGGGCCTGCAGTGGTACCTGCTTAGCCTTTTGGGTATACCGCTGTTGCTCCTGGTCGCCGCTCCGATCGGCCTCTTGCTCGTCCGCCAGCAGCCAGTGACACCCGCCGATATGGCTACGCTCTTTAACTGGGGTGGCTTGCCTGGAGCGAGCGGCCCCTGGCTCTTGCATGCACTGATAGTCTTTGTTTTCGGGGGCCCTCTGGGCGAAGAGATCGGCTGGCGCGGCTTCGCTCTCCCTCGTCTGGAACAGGTTCGCGGCCCCTTCCTCGGGAGCCTGATTGTGGCCGTACTCTGGTTCGTCTGGCATGTGCCTTTGATCGTCCTCTATCCGGCGTATATCCACTACACCGCTCCGCTTCCGTACCTGGTGGATTTCTTCTTCGATGTATTAGTGTTCAACGTCTACATCACGACTTTCTACAATCGCACAGGCAGTGCGCTCATCACGATGTTCTGCCATACTTCAGTCAATATGGCGGGTTCAACTATCAAGGTGCTTCTCTCCCCTAACCTTTCACCCAACGTCCAGGAAAGCATTATGACGGTCTTTAATATCCTGTTCCTGGGCATCGCCGTGCTGATTATGCTGGTGACGCTGGGCCGTCAGGGCTACCAGCCAGGGCGCTGGGGTGTGCTGCCTCAGCCGGGAAGCCAGGAGCGCTATATTCGGCGGCAGGACAGCTAGATAATCTCCTTCCCTTTTCTGGACCCTGCTCCTGCTTTTTCTGTTGTATCGGATGAGAAGAGGGCTGGTCAGGATGACTGGCTCTCTTCTCCCTCGCTTTGGACGGCGTCGCTCCGCCGGGGGCCGCCCCGCGTCACTCCCTGGCCACTCAGTCCACGCTCCAAGCCGGCTCAAGCGCTTCCCCTGCCTGACGGGTCAGCTTTTTGCGTCCAAAGGGGGCGAGACGCATGCTCTCTTGCCTTTAGAAGCACGGGGAGTATAATAGCAGAGTATACACTACAGGTAGGGAGGCTTTGCTATGACCTTTGCTTCCCGGCACCGCAATCAGCTATTGATCGATGGGCGCGAGCGGACCACCGCTCGCCGTCAACCTGGCAGCGACAAGGGCGATTCACCGGCGCAGGCAACAGTTGGGGCAGGCAGAGGATGTTGCCGGTTTGCTGGCGCAGGCTGGCGCTCCTGGGCGAGTGCCTGCAAAGCCATCCTGCCCGCCTATCTGCTCAGTCATCTGATCTTTGCCATCATTACCTATCTGGCACCGCTCTTCAAGCTGCCAAACTTCAGCTCCCAGACACTGCCTCTGAGAAGCCTGCTGCAGAGCTGGCAGCACTGGGATGCCGGCCACTACATCCTGATCGCCACCGGGGGCTACCGTCTCTGGTGGCAGACGGCTTTCTTCCCCCTCTTTCCTCTGATGGAGCACTTGCTTGGCTCTCTGATCGGCGATGTCCACCTGGCTGGCCTCCTGATCGCCAACGCCGCCGGCCTCGTCCTGCTCACTGTCCTCTACCGCCTGCTGGCCGAGGACTGCCTTCCCGCCCTGGCCGAGCGGGTTGTCTTCTTCTACGTCCTCTTTCCTTCGGCTTTCTTCCTGGCCGCCGCTTACAGCGAATCCCTCTTTATCGCCCTGGCGCTTCTGAGCTTTTACCAGCTGCGCCACCAGCACTGGTGGTGGGCCGGTCTCTATGGCTTCCTGGCCGCCCTGACGCGCTCCGCCGGTCTCCTGCTGGTGATTGTTTTCGCCTACGAATACCTCAGCCAGCACGGCTGGCGGCTGCGGGCGCTGCGCCTCGACCTGCTGGCGGGGGCCCTCATCCCTCTGGGCACGGCGCTCTTTGCCCTCTACTGCTACCAGCGTTTCGCCGATCCCCTCGCCTTTGCCCACGCTCAAGCCGTCTGGCACCGTCAGCTTGAATTCCCTGGTCGCAGCATTCTGCTGACAGCGCTGGCCTTCCTGCGCCGTCCCTCGCTCTCATTCGATATGATCCATAACGCCTATGATCTGGCATGCGTTCTATTGATCCTGATACTGGTCGTTCTCTGCCTTGTAGGGCCATGGAAGTTTCCACGTGATTCACGGAGCTATGCTATCTACGCACTGACCTTCTTCGTCTTCAGCATCCTCTGGCCGACGGCCAACAGCGGCGCGCCGCTCAACGCCTTCCCACGCTACATGTTGACGGTCGTACCCGCCTTTGTGCCGCTGGCCAGGCTTGCCGCGGGAGAGGGCTGGCTCAGACAACACCTCGTCGAGCGCTTCTATCCAGCGCTCTCAGTCAGCCTTCTCAGCTTCGCCCTCTTTCAATTCCTGACTGGCGGCTGGATGGTCTGATGTGGCCAGCGCCATTGTGCTGGTGCTGGTCAACAGAGCGCTCATCGGCGGAAACCAGCCGGCGCACGCAAGGCGTTCCGCTATCGGATATAATACAGGCAGTATATCGATGGAGGCATCTCATATGGCTTTTGATCCCCGGCACCGCAGTCGGGTGCTGATCGATGGGCGCGAGCGGGCTGCCGCCCGCGCTATGCTCAAGGCCATCGGCTTCCGCGATGAGGACCTGCAGCGTCCCCTGATCGGCGTGGCCAATACCTGGATTGAGACGATGCCCTGCAATTTCCATCTGCGCCGCCTGGCCGAGCGGGTCAAGGCGGGCATCCGCGCCGCCGGCGGCACGCCGATGGAGTTCAACACCATCGCGGTCAGCGATGGCATCTCGATGGGCACCGAGGGCATGAAAGCCTCGCTGATTAGCCGCGAGGTGATCGCGGACTCGATCGAGCTGGTCAGCCAGGGCCAGATGTTCGATGCGGTCATCGCGCTGGCGGCCTGCGATAAGACGCTGCCCGGAACAGCGATGGCTCTGATCCGCTTGAATGTGCCCGGTCTCGTCCTCTATGGAGGCTCAATCGCGCCCGGAAAGTTCCGCGGCCAGGACGTGACGATTCTGGATGTCTTCGAGGCCATCGGGGCCACCGCCGCCGGTCGAATGAGCGAGAGCGATCTACACGAGCTGGAAAACGTGGCCTGTCCCGGCCCCGGGGCTTGCGGCGGCCAGTATACCGCCAACACGATGGCGATGGCCCTCGAATTTCTGGGCCTCTCTCCCCTGGGGACAGCCAGCGTCGGGGCCACCGATCCGCGCAAGGATGAGGTGGCTGAGCGCTGCGGGCGCCTGGTGGTGGATATGCTCCAGCGCGGCCTGACCCCGCGCGATATTTTGACCCGCCAATCGTTCGAGAACGCCATCGCCGGCGTAGCGGCTTCGGGCGGCTCGACCAACGCCGTGCTGCATCTGCTGGCCCTGGCCCGCGAGGCCGGCATCCCCCTGACGATCGATGATTTCGATGCTATTAGCCGTCGTACGCCGCTGATCGCCAGCCTGAAGCCGGGCGGGCGCTACGTGGCCCTGGATCTGGACCGCGCCGGCGGCACCCCCTTGCTGGCCAAACGCCTGATCGAGGCCGGCCTGATGCACGGCGACCAGTTGACGCCCACCGGCCGCACAATCGGCGAGGAGGCCGCCCAGGCCCAGGAGACGCCAGGTCAGGATGTGGTGCGCACAGTGGAGAACCCCATTAAGCCGAATGGCGGCCTGGTGATTCTCAAGGGCAACCTGGCCCCTGAGGGCTGTGTGGTAAAGATCGCTGGCCATGAGCGCCTCTATCATCGCGGTCCGGCCCGCGTCTTCGACCGCGAGGAGGATGCGATGCAGGCAGTGATCGGGCGCCAAATTCAGCCAGGCGATGTGGTGGTGATTCGCTACGAGGGACCGCGCGGCGGACCAGGGATGCGCGAGATGCTCGGCGTGACCAGCGCCATCGTGGGCGAGGGCCTGGGAGAGACGGTGGCCCTCCTGACCGATGGCCGCTTCAGCGGGGCGACGCGCGGGCTGATGGTTGGCCATATCGCCCCCGAGGCAGCGGTGGGCGGCCCGCTGGCTGCCCTGCGCGACGGCGATACAATCGTCATCGATGTCGAAAAACGCACGGTGAGCGTCGAACTGTCCGCCGAGGAGATCGCCGCCCGCCTGGCTCAATGGCAGCCACCAACGCCGCGGTATACCAGCGGTGTCTTTGCCAAGTACGCGGCCCTGGTCTCTTCGGCTTCCGAGGGAGCGATTACCCGCCCACCCCAGGCCAGTCCCTCGGCCTGAACCGTCCTCCAATCCAAGACTGACCCCTGCTTCACTAGCGAAGAGCGAGTTGGGACCTTCCCGCTCGCTCTTCTTGCATGCTCTGGTCAGCCCAGCCCGGCGCAAGCCAGGGCGCTCGGCCCTGCCACTGCGGCCAGTCTGTCAGCCTGCTGCCAGCCCCATGCAGGCAAGCCTCTATCTGAAGAGAGGCCAGGTTGTCCGCGTCCAGGTAGCTCGCAGCTCGCAGGTGTCATGTCTTCTCCCTCGCGGCCTCTGCAACAGGGTCGGGCCGGCCTATCCAGCCTCTCGCGCCGCCTGGCCGAAAAATGCCGCCCGGGACAGGCCATAGGGGAAGCGAAGCGCCCAAGCAATAGCGGCTCGTGAGGGCTGCCGGGGTCTCGACCAGAGTCCACAGGCTCTCTTGGGATTCGTTGAGCCAGAAAACGTGCTGGGAAGCCAGGCAGCATGGCCTTCCGCTCTGGCAAGCATCAGGACGAGCGATGAGATGAGCGCCAGGCTGGGGAAGAAGGCCGGCCAGGCCCCACAGCGCTGGCGTCTTACCGGTCAGGGCGCTTGCACCGGTTGAGCAAGGTGTCAGCCGTCGCTGAGAAGACTGCCTGCCTGTGTGGCGGCCGTGGCCCCGAGCGGGAGGGATAGGGCGGGAGGCCAGACCAGCCTGGGCAGGCATGGCTGACCTCTCCTCCGCCCAGAGCCGGCCTCTGAAAGGAGGAATGTCCGTCGCCTCCTATCTCGGCGGAGCGGCCAGCGGGCGGGCAGCTCCTGGCCTGGAGCGGCCAAGACCATCGTCGGCCGGCAGGAACATTCAGCATGAGGAGAAGCCACTTGTCCCCTCCCCCCGCTAGCGGGCAGGCACAGGCGGCCTGAGCGGCCGCCCAGCAGCTTAGCGCGTCAGATCGCGCGGATCGATCTCACGCGGCCTTTTCGGTCCCCACCAGGAGTTTCTCAGCGGACGGCCCAGCAAGCGATAGGCACGCCGGGTCGAGAACGACTCATAGCCTGGTTCCAGGCTCCGACGCAGCCGCCAGAGATCCAGGACCAATGGCCCCAGCACGACCCAGATCAGGAAGGCCAAGCCTGCCAGCAGCAGCCAGGTCGCCAGACGCCAGTGATCATCGTAAAACCCGTGAGGATGGGCACGGTAGCCCGCGGTTGTAAAGGCCGAGACCTGGCCAGTCTCCGTCACCACCGTAAAGGCCACCACAGGGTAACCACTGCCGCTCACGTGCTGCCCATTGTCTAAGTCCAGCTCCACGGCCTGCGGCGAATCGCTCTCGTAGACCAGCGAGCGGAGCGAGGGCTGCATTTGTTCGAAGACCCGACCGGGGTAGGGCGAAAAATCGCTCTCCCTGATGATGAAGAAGAGTATCCCGCCATTGATGCGCACGTAATCGTAGCCCTCCTCCTGGGAGGAATAGACCACGAAGGAGGTAATCGGAGGAGCGGCCTCGTAGTGGACCTGATGCGAGGTCAGGCCCCAGATCAGCCCGCCGACCAGCAGCCCACAGGCCGCCACCAGGTTGCCCACGCGCGTCGAGAGCAAGAACCAGAGCAGGCGCAGCAGCGCCCTCATCAGATTGGCCAGACCGGCCATGATCTTCAACCCTCCTTTATCTCTCTTACTTGTCAGAAAGAGAGCGTTGCTCACCGGGGAGAGTCCTAACCAGGAGAGGGTCTTTCATGGGCAGCCCAGCCACCGCCGACAATTGCAACCAGGGCGGCCCACCGTCCCGGCAATGCCACGCATAACGGTAGAACGTCAGAAGTAGCGACGAATCACTCTCGGTCACGTACACAAGAAAAGAAACAACCTGTCACACTCAAGTGACATCAACGCCAGCAACGAAGCGAGCGGTATACTTTCTTCTTCACCCCCCTTTTGTCTATGGTCTTGCAAATTTTCATAAAAGGATACATAAATAGAAGAGGAGCATAACTTCTGCGCAGTGCCTTAGAGGCAAGAACGGTTCAGATCAAGGTCACAATAGCGGCACATCCAGGAATCCTGGCCGAGAACTCTTCTACCCGCAAGACGTACCATATCACAGGAGAGACAAGCAGACGGATAGAGAAACTGAGAGACCTGGTTCAGCCAAACCCAGGCGGGGGGCAGTATGCAACACACATCGCTGCACTGTGAGCCGACGCTGAGTGAACGCCTGCCACTGACCATTGGCCTGTTGGGAGGGACGATTGTCGCAGCGGGCCAGTTTCTGCTACTCTTTGCGCTCTTCTTTGACCAACTCGGGTTAACGTGGGCGCCGCAGCTCAGGCTGCTGATGCTGCTGGGCCTCTGGCTCGGGCTGCCCGGTAGCCTGGCCTTGCTATTGGCGAGCATCATCGCGCGCTGTACGGGGGTGCGCGACGATGGGTACACTGTCGGGGGAACAACCGGCTGCACCGCCGCCCTGCTGACCACCGTGGGCACCGGCGTCTGGCTGATCATCACCATCGTCTCCATGCTGCCAGCCACGCGGTCGCCGCTCATCGACGAGGGAACAGGGGCCGCCTCCATGCCCAGCAGTCAACTCCTTGACTTCTACATCGTCCTGATCTTTATCAACCTGCTCTCCTTTCTGCTCGCCCTCATCTGCGGCATCCTTGGCGGTAAGCTTGGGTCGGGGCGCTCCGCCGCGGCCCACTAATCGAGGCTGAGCTGCCACAACGAGCACCCGGGCGCTCCCTCTCGCGCGCCTTCCTCCCCTCGTCCTCTGACAGGCGAGGGGTCTGCGAGAGCCTTGTAGCGGCGCAGCAGCCGGACGGTCAGACAGGCTGGCAGGCCCGTTGGCTGAGCGCAGGTCGACCCGGCGGCCCGCTCAGCCAGCCGTGGCACGTCCCAGCACATGGATGGCCTGGCCGAGCGCCCCCTCGGCGCTCTCCAGCCAGCACTCGGCCAGCGATGGATGGGCGTAGAGCAGCTCCGCCAGATCGGTCAAGGTGGCGCCCATCTCGATGGCCAGCCCCCCCATAGCGATCAACTCGCCGGCTCGCGGTCCCACCACCGTCATACCCAGAACGCTCTCATCCTCGGCATTGGCCACCACCAGGGCCATTCCCGTTTCGCCCCCGAGCATCAAGGCCCGCCCATTGGCACCCAGGGGGAAGCGTCCCGTCTTAACCTGGTAGCCGGCTCGTTGGGCCTCTTGCGCCGAATAGCCGACGCAGGCCAATTCCGGCGACGACAAGACCACGCGCGGCAGCACCAGAGGAGCAAACCGGACGCGTCGCCCGCAGAGCGCCTCGGCGGCCACCTTCCCCTGCTTGATGGCCACGCTCGCCAGAGGAGGCCCGCCCGTGCAATCGCCCGCGGCATAGATGCGCGGGGCACTGCTCTGAAGCGAAGGCGACACCTGCACGGCTCCGCGCTCATCCGTCTGCACACCCGCCGCCTCCAACTGCAGCCCTGTCGTCCGCGGACGCAGCTCTCCGCAGGCCACGAGCGGGCGCGCCTCCACCTGGGTAGCTGGCCTCTGGCTGATCACCTGCACGCCAAGCTGGCGCAGACCGGTTTGCAGCAGGCGCAAGGCTGAGGTCTCCACACCCGGCAGCAGCTCGTCACCTGGCAAGCAGAGCTGCACGCGCACTCCCAGGCGCGCGAAGAGCGTCGCCAGCTCCAGGGCCAGATAATCGGCTCCGGCCACCGTCAGGCTCTCTGGCAGCTCCGCCAGACTGAGGGCCTGTTCGGGCGTCAACACGGAGCGCCCATCGTAATCCAACCCAGGCGGCGGTACCATCTCCGCGCCGACAGCGATCAGACAGTGCTCGAACTTGAAGCGCTCCCCCTGTTCGCTCTCGACGCGCACCTCCTGGGGACCAAGAAACCAGGCCCGTCCCGCCACGTACTGAACGCGATTGCCTGCCAGCAAGCGCCGCACGCCCTCGGCCAGGCGCGCCACGATGCTGGCTTTCCAGGCTTGCAGGCGGCCCCAATCGAAGCTTATCTCTGCCGCCCTGATGCCCAGCGACGCCAGACCCTGGCTGTGCAGCTCAGCGTAGCGCTCGCTGGCACTCAGCAAAGCCTTCAGGGGGATGCAGCCCCGATGCAAGCAGGTTCCTCCGGGCGGCTCGGGATCAACCAGGGTTACCTGACGCCCCAACTGCGCGGCACGAATGGCCGCCACGTAGCCCGCCGGCCCCCCACCAAGGATCAGGACATCGACCGCGGTGGTCACATCGCCGACAACCATAGATGTTTCTTCCTTCTCTCACGTCTTCTGCAAGTAGCTCTTTGCTATTTGCCTGATGGAGACGCGCCCGAGCGGCGGCCAGGAGGAAGGCAGCGCGGACCGCAGGCCATTCCCTTGGCCGAGGTCCCGCGGCTTCCCCCTCCCGCTCCCCCGGCGCGTCTCCTCTTCCTCCGAGATCAGCCAGAGCGCTCTTCGGCCAGAACCTCATCGATGAGGCGCCAGCCATACTCGGTCAGGGTATGCCGCCCATGTTCGACGCGGCGAAAGACGTCCTTGAAGCGTGGCCCAACCTTCAAGGGATGGCTGGCCTGATCGATCCGGCGCGGGCGTGCCGTCCCATACTTGATCTTCGAAACGCCGTCCGAGCGCATCATCTGGAAGATTCCGGTATAGCTGCGCTCCCAGGTCGGGCGGTCAATCCCGAGCTGGCGGCGAATATCCTCGCGGCTAAAAACCTCCTTGCCCTCTTGCTTGACCAGAAAGGCGACGGCCTTAATAATCTCTTCGGCAGTTGCCACGGTCGGCCTCCTTCCGACACGCTGGCCGCAGGAGGACCAGAGCCAGCCAGGCCAGGCTTCCTCGCCTCGCTCTGCGCCGGCGAAGCGCCCTCCTGCCAGGACCATGAGTCAGTGTCTCAGTTTTTTGTTTGAAGTCTCAGGTACTCACATCAGACCATATCGAGCAGCAATTGCTGCGGATTCTCAACCAGCTCCTTGAAGCGCGCCAGGAACGCTCCTGCCTGAGCCCCATCGATAAGCCGATGATCGAAGGAGAGAGCCAGGGGCAGGACCGGGCGCGCTACCAGGGACCCACCGCGAACCACCGCCTTCTCCTGGAGCCGGCCCACGGCCAGAATGGCCGCCTCGGGATAGTTGATAATGGGGGTTCCAGAGCTACCGCCGAAGCTTCCCACATTGTTGAGGGTAAAGGTGCTGCCCGTCAGCTCCGACAGAGGCAGCGTGCGCCGGCGCCCACCCTCGATGAGACGCTCCAGCTCGCTAGCGATCTGCGCCAGGCTGAGCCGATCAGCGTGGCGCAGCACGGGCACCAGCAGCCCTTCTGGCGAAGCGGTAGCGATACCAATGTGATAGACACGCTTGTAGACGATCTCGCGCCGCTCCTCATCGAGGCTGGCATTGAAGATGGGAAATTCCTTGAGGACGGGAATGAGCAGCTTGACCAGAATGGGAAGATAGGTGAGGCGCAGCCCGCGCCGCTCAGCCACGGGTAAGAGGGCCTCGCGCAAGGCCACCAGGCCTCCCCCATCGGCCTCATCGAAGGCTGTAGCATGGGGAATGGTGCGCCAGGAGCGTTCCATGCGCTCGGCAATGCGCCGACGCAGTCCCGTCAGCGGCTGGCGCTCCTCCTCCGCCGTCGGAGCTGCGGGAACTGAGGTCGCTGCTGGTTGCGCGCCGTCGGCGGTTGCAGTGGCCGCCGTCGTTGGGGCCGAGACCGCCTCGGGGGCACCGGCCGCCGGGGTCACCGGGGCCTCCTGGCGGTTCCGCTGGCGCTCGGCAAAGGCCCGCACATCGGCCAGCGTCACCCGCCCCTCGGGTGTCGACGGAGGTACCTGCTCCAGATCGACTCCCAGCTCAAAGGCCAGCTTGCGCACAGCGGGGGCCGCCAGCACACGGCGCCGCCCACCACTGGCCGAGCTGGAACCAGTGACCACCGCCGTGGCGACACCGGCCCCGGCCTGCGCTACCTCCCTGGCCGCCGCTGCTCGTTCTCCCTCCGGCCTGGCAGCTTCCTCCTCGAAGACCACCAGCACCTGGCCCTTGCGCGCAATCGTCCCCTCGCCGACGCGAATCTCGGCCACGCGGCCCGTCACCGGCGACGTAATCTCTGTGACAGCTTTATCGGTCTCCACCTCTGCGATCGCCTGATAGGCCGTCACGCGCTCACCGACGCGCACCAGCCAGCGGCGAATCTCCGCTTCCTCCATACCCTCGCCCAGATCGGGCAATCTGAACTCGACCATAACGAACCTCTTCCAACGCGGGCCTGGCTTCAGTGCGCACGGCCAACCAGGGCGGCCGTCATCATCATCGGCCCGCCCGCTGGCCCGTGGCCCGCGTCTCCTCTTTTATCTTCCTCTGCTTCTTTTGCAGCAATCCTGCGAGCAAGAGCCTCTGACGCCGGGAGTGCGTTCTCTGGCTCTGGCAGCCGCAGGAAGCGCTCTGGCCGCCGACTCAGGGTTCCATCACCTGGCGCAGGGCAGCCAGCACCTTCGCTGGTGTCGGCAGATAATAGTCCTCCACACCGGGGACCGGATAGGGCGTATCGTAGCCAGTTACACGCGCCACCGGCTTCAGCAGCGAATAGAGGCAACGCTCATTGATGAGCGCCGTCACCTCAGCCCCGATGCCGCCGGCGCGCGGCGCCTCATGCACGACCACAGCCCGCCCCGTCTTTTCGACCGAGGAGACAATAGCCTCCTCATCCAGCGGCCAGACCGTACGCAGATCGATCACCTCGACGCTGATCCCCAGCTCCTGCTGCGCCTGGCGGGCCGCCTCCAGCGCCACCGGCACCATCGCCCCGTAGGCGAAGACGCTGACATCCTCGCCGGCCTGCACCGTCTTGGCCTTTCCCAGCGGCACTGTATAATACTCTTCCGGCGTCTCCTGCCGGAAAGAACGGTAGAGTTTAATATTCTCCAAAAAAAGCACCGGATCGGGATCGGCCACGGCGGCGGCCAGGAGGCCCTTAGCATCGTACGGATTGGAGGGGATGACCACCTTCAGGCCGGGGGTCTGCAAGAAGACCCCTTCCAGACTATCGGAATGCAGCTCGGGTGTGCGCACCCCGCCGCCATAGGGTGAGCGTACGACCAGAGGGCAGGTAAAGGCTCCCCCGCTGCGGAAGCGCATGCGTGCCGCCTGGGTCACAAGCTGGCTCATACATAGAAAGAGGAAGCCAGCAAATTGGATCTCGGCGATCGGGCGCAGGCCATAGACCGCCATCCCGACCGAGGTTCCGATGATAGCTGACTCCGCCAGCGGCGTATCGAAAACGCGCCGCTCGCCAAAGCGGCGCTGCAGCTGATCGGTCACGCGGAAGACTCCGCCATTGAGGCCGATATCCTGACCGAGCAGGACCACGCGCTCGTCGCGCTCCAGCTCGAGCGCCAGGGCATTGTTGAGCGCTTCAATCATCGTCATCGGACGCGCCGTCATCATCCTCACCTCCCCCTCAGTGCTGCTCACCGGAGCCTGAGCCGGCGGTGGGCTGCCTCGGCCCTGCAAAGCGCAGCAGCTCGGCACGCTGCTCCTGCAGGCGCGGCGGCAGGGTCGCGCTCACATAATCGAAGAAGCTATCGGGGGCCATCGGGGGCATAGCTTCGGCCTCGCGCACCGCCGCATCGATCTCTTCCAGCACGGAGGCGCCGATCTCCTCGTCCTGCTCCTCGCTGAGCAGATCGCGCCGGCGCAAAAACTTCTGCAAGCGGGCAATGGGATCCTTGGCGCGCCAGGCTTCCACCTCAGCGGGATCGCGGTAGCGGCTGGCATCGTCAGCGGTCGTATGCGAACCGAGGCGATAGGTCAGCAGCTCGATCAGGGTTGGCCCATCGCCGGCGCGCGCCCGTTCCACGGCCTGACGCACGGTCTCGTAGACCGCCAGAATGTCGTTGCCATCGACCAGGGCCGAGGGGACGCCGAAGCCGATGCCACGGGCCGCCAGGGTGGGGGCCGCCGACTGGCGATGGCGCGGGACGCTGATCGCCCAACCATTGTTCTGCACAATGATCACTACCGGTGCGCGAAAGACTCCAGCAAAGTTGAGGGCCTCGTTAAAGTCGCCCTCAGAGGTCGCTCCATCGCCGCAGACGCCAACCGCCACTACGGGGTCGCCGGCGATCCTGGCGGCCATCGCCAGGCCCACGGCATGAGGAATCTGCGTTCCAATCACAATCTGGTAGGGGAGGCAGCGCGTCTCAGCGGGCCAATTGGGAGGCGTGTAGCCGCGGAAGGAATAGACCAGCGTGCTCAAGGGAACGCCCTTGACGATCAGCGAGGCGATCTCCCGATAGGAGGTGGCCAGCCAGTCCTGCGGCTGCAGGGGCGCGGCCAGTCCAACCGTGGCCGCTTCCTGGCCAGTAAGGGAGCCAAAGGTCGTGGCCCGCCCCTGGCGCTGCATAGCAATAATGCGATCTGAGAAGGCCCGCGCCAGACGCATCATGCGGTAGAAATAGAGGAGGCGCTCCGGAGAGAGCGCGGGCATCTCTCCCACCAGGTTGCCTTCAGGATCAAGAATCTGAAAAGGGACCAGACCGGGATCAATCTGGTGAATCGCCACTTTGCGCTCCTTTTTCTCTGGTTTCACCCCGCCACAGACGGGCCAGGCGGGGAGCGGTCGCTCAGGCCCGACCCGTCGCGGAACAGGGTGACCGGTCTGCTTGCCTGCTATCAAAGCCCGTGACTCCGGCGCCGGCCACGGCAGATAGACGGTCCCGCCGACCCTCCGCCTCGCTTCGCTCCTCCTCCGCCTGATAGCAGGAGGCCGGCACGCGGGTCAGCGCAGCGACCAGGCCCAGGCGAGTTGAAGAAAAGAGGAAGGCCAGGGCCATCTGAGGAGCGACGAGAGCCAGCCAGCCAGTCGGCCAATCTGCCAGCCACCCAGAGCCAGTGACGGCATCGTCACTGGATGCTGAAAACCCAGGGAGCTTCTTGCTGCCGGCGTTCCTCGTAGGCTCGGATCTCATCGAGATGCGAAAGCGTCCAGCCGATATTGTCGAGGCCCTGCAGCATAGCCTGCTTGCGGAAAGGATCGATCGGGAACTGGAAGACGCGCCCGTCGGGCGTCGTTACCGTCTGGGCTTCCAGATCGACTTCCAGGGTATAGCCCTCGGTCGCCTCGACCTCCTTGAACAGCTCCAGCACCGTCGGCTCGGGGAGAGTCACCGGCAGGATACCATTGTTGAAGCAGTTATTGTAGAAGATGTCGGCGAAGCTGGGGGCGATCACACAGCGGAAGCCGTATTCGCGGATCGCCCAGGGCGCATGCTCGCGGGAGGAGCCGCAGCCAAAATTATCGCCGGCCAACAAGATCGTGGCCCCCTGATAGCGGGGTTGGTTCAGGACAAAATCGGGGTTAGGCGTCTGGTCGTCGCCCAGATAGCGCCAGTTGGCGAAGAGGGCCTGGGCGAAGCCAGTGCGGCTGATGGTCTTCAGGAAGCGGGCCGGGGTGATCTCGTCGGTATTGACGTTGGTGCGATTCAAGGGGGCGACCAGCCCCTTCAGGCGCGTAAAGGGTTCCATTGTCTCGCTCTGCCTCCTTCTCTACTTTGTTACTGCAGCGCCAGATCGACCTCTCTCTTGCTTGCTTGCTTGAGGGACCCGGCCTGGTCTTGCTTTGCCAGCGGCTGGGACTGGAAGTCAGGCCAGGCCAGGTCAGTCAGATCTGTTCACGATCTAGAAATCGCGGATATCGACGAAGTGGCCCGCGATGGCGGCGGCGGCGGCCATCGGCGGACTCACCAGGTGCGTGCGTCCGCCCTTTCCCTGGCGACCCTCAAAATTGCGGTTGCTTGTGGAGGCACAGCGCTCGCCCTCGCCCAGGCGGTCGCCGTTCATAGCGATGCACATGCTGCAGCCGGAGGCGCGCCACTCGAAGCCGGCCTCGCGGAAAATATCGGCCAGGCCCTCTTCCTCGGCCATGCGCCGCACCTGCATCGAGCCGGGGACCACCAGGGCCCGCAC
This sequence comes from Thermogemmatispora sp., assembly GCF_042408735.1. Classification (GTDB taxonomy): domain Bacteria; phylum Chloroflexota; class Ktedonobacteria; order Ktedonobacterales; family Ktedonobacteraceae; genus Thermogemmatispora. Next base: position 21,749 of record NZ_JBHOQV010000070.1, on the reverse strand, counting down.
GCCCGGGGCCACACGGCGCCCCTTGACGATCTGGGCCGCCAGGCGCAGGTCCTCCAGGCGCGAATTGGTACAGGAGCCGATAAAGACCGTATCGACGCGGATATCTGTAATTTTCTGGCCCGGCTCCAGACCCATATACTTGAGGGCCCGCTCGTAGGCCAGGCGTTTCTGTGGATCAGGCTCGTCGGCGGGATCGGGCACGCTGCCGGTGACATCGACCACCATGCCCGGATTGGTGCCCCAGGTCACTTGCGGGGCCAGGCCATCGACGTTGATCTCGTGGACGGTGTCGAAGTGGGCACCGGGATCGCTGGGTAGCTGCTTCCAGGCTTCGACCGCCTTCTCGAAGAGGGCACCTTTGGGCGCAAAGGGACGGCCCTTGAGGTAGGCAAAGGTCGTCTCGTCAGGGGCCACCATGCCGGCGCGCGCCCCCGCCTCGATGGCCATGTTGCACAGCGTCATGCGGCCCTCCATCGAGAGACTGCGCACCGCCGAGCCGCTGAACTCGACGACGTGGCCCGTGCCTACACCTGTGCCCAGGCGCCCGATCATATAGAGCGCGATATCCTTGGCCGTGATGCCCGGGCCAAGGCTCCCCTCGATGCGGATGTTCATCGAGCGCGGCTTCTTCTGCAACAGGCACTGCGTCGCCAGCACGTGCTCGATCTCGCTGGTGCCGATGCCAAAGGCCAGCGCGCCTACTGCCCCATGCGTCGAGGTATGCGAGTCACCGCAGACGATGGTCATACCGGGAAGCGTCAGGCCCTGCTCGGGACCAATGATGTGTACGATCCCCTGGCGCTCGTCGTTCATATCGAAGAGCGTGATGCCGAAATCGCGGGCGTTCTGCTCCATCGTTGTGATGCAGAGCGCGCTCGCCTGGTCCACCAGCTCCAGCACCCGCCTGCCGCGCACCTGGAGGGTCGGTACGTTGTGGTCAAGTACAGCAATCGTGGCATCAGGACGCCTGACCTTGCGCCCTGCCGCCTTGAGGCCGGCAAAAGCCTGCGGCGAGGTCGCCTCGTGCACCAGGTGACGGTCGATATAGAGAATTGTTGACTCTCCGGGAACGTCACGTACAACATGCGCTTCCCAGATCTTCTCAAACATGGACTTTGGCATACTTCTCTCTCCAGTTCCTGTCTGAGTCTGGCTGCGGGCCGCTCTGCTCGCTCAACAAGCCCGCCCCAGCGCGGGCTTGTCTATGCGGCGGGCCTGCCTGAACGCATAGCTCATACTCGCTATGCAGGAAAAAGCTGGTTAAAACGAAAACGTTGGGAAAGCAGCAGGCAATAGTGTTTCCGCCCTCTATCTGTTCCTCTATTTTACCTCATACTTTCAGTATCCTCAAACTTTCAGCATCCTCACACGGAGAGGTCTCTGCAATCTCGGACTGCGCTCCTCCAGTATCCTCACGCAGATCGAGGTCCCTGCAACAAAGTTCACTGGCGCTAGCATAGCGCTAGCGCCAGTGAACTTTCAGTATCCTCACGCAGATCGAGGTCCCTGTAACCGAACCCCTCGAGAGCCACCCCGGGAGAGTGATTCCTCATTCTTTCTTTCAGTATCCTCACGTGAGGCCCTTTTTTGGGATCTCAGCGCCTCGTTTTGCCTCTTCCACTCTTTCAGAAGTATAGCAGACAGAGGGGATTTTCGCAACTCGTCGGCTGCGCGCATGAAGGGGCGAGTTTCGAAAGAGCTTTAATCTACTTTGATCTACTAAACTGTAATAGATGTATTTATTCAGCCAGAACAGGCCGGTTTGGGCCGCCCCGGGCGCCGGCCACAAACGAGTTTCGAATCAGGCCCTGACATGACCTATTTTAGAGGGGGGTGAGTCTCCCTTCCTCTCTTGTTCTCCTCTTCCCCTCCCCCTTCAGCGCTCTGAAGAGATGCATGAGAGCCAGATCAGGCCAGGACCTCCACCGGCAGCCTGCACTGGAGCAGCTTGGGCCGCGGCTGGCAGCTTCTGACCTGGTTCCACACAGGCTGGCGGCCACTCTTCCTAAGACGGCGCGAAGACCTTAGTCGCGCTTTTCTTCGCTCACGCTGGCTTGAACATTGCCTCTGGCTGGCCGACCAGCGCCGCCGCCCTCCGCTCAACTGAGCACGCTCGCCAGATGCCTTTTGGAAGGAGCGCTTTCACCCCCATCTTACTGAGCTGAGCAGAGAGCAAGCAACAAACCCAAAAAATGTAAAGTTTCTGTCAACTGCCCCGGCAGACGGCTCAGATTCAGCGAATTTTTAGCAAGCCTGCGCCCAAATTTCAGACAGCGGTGGCATGCTTGGAGGGAAGAGAAAGGAGCACCGACTACCAGTATGACAGTGACAAACTTCATGCGCGCCCCTGGACTCACCTTCGAGCCAGAGCGCCTGCGCCGTTACGGAGACCTGGTTCTTGAGGAGCTGGAGCGCTACTTGGCCGGTATCGAGCAGCGTCCCGTCTGGCAGCCTCTGCCGGCTGAAGTGCGCCGCCAGATCGGCAGACAGGCTCTGCCCGAGGAGGGACAGCCTTTCGAGGAGACGCTGAGGCTGGTGCGCGAGCTGATCCTGCCCTACCCCCAGGGCAACGGTCACCCACGTTTCGCCGGCTGGATCAACTCAGCCCCTTCCCACGCCAGCATCTTACTCAAACCGCTGGCAGCAGCCATGAACCCCAACTGCGGCATCGGCGATCACGCCGGCCAGGAACTGGAGCGCTGCGCCGTGCAGTGGATGATGGAGCTGGCCGGCTTCCCCACAGAGGGCAGCGCCGGGGTCTTCGTCAGCGGTGGATCCGAGGCGAACTTCACCTGTCTGCAGGCTGCACGCTACTGGGCAGCCGCCCAAGACGGTTGGAACGTGCGCCGTGAGGGCCTGCAGGGCAACCATCCCCCGTTTGTGCTCTACCAGTCCGATCAGGGCCACTTCAGTATTCGCCGCTCGCTCGAAGCGATGGGCCTGGGCAGCGCCGCGATTCATATCGTGCCATCCACTCCCGACTACCGCATGGACCTGACGGCTCTGGAGCGACGCATTCACGAGGACCGGGCCATCGGGCTACGCCCGTTCTGCGTGGCGGCCACCGCTGGTACCGTCGAGACGGGGGCCATCGACCCGCTGGCCGAGCTGGCCGAACTGTGTCACGCCGAGGGCCTCTGGCTCCACGTCGACGGGGCCTATGGCGCCTTCGGCATCCTCGACGAGCGTGTCGCCCCGCTCTACCGCGGTATCGAGCAGGTCGATTCCCTGGCCACCGACCAGCATAAGTGGCTCTCGGTTCCCATCGACTGCGGCTGCGCCCTCGTGCGCCACGGCTCCGCCCTCCACGAGGCTTTCCGCCTGACCCAGAGCGATGACGAGGACGACGCCACCTGGATGTCCGAGTACACCCTGCAGCGAACGCGGCGCTTCCGCGCCCTCGATGCCTGGGCCACAGTACGTACGGCGGGCCGCAGCGGCCTGGCGCGGGCCATTAGCAACAATATCAGTCTGGCGCGCCTGCTCGCCAGTGAGGTCGCCTCACATGAGGAGCTAGAGCTGATCTCGGGCGGCCCCCTGAGTATCGTGCGCTTCCGCTACGCGCCGCCCACCTTACGCGATGAGCCAACCCTACTCAACCGCCTCAATCAGCAGCTTGCGCGCGAGATCCAGCGCCGCGGGCGGGTTTTCCTAACCAGCACGCGCCTGCGTGGTCGCGAGCTACTGCGCGCCTGCCTGGTGCACTACGCCACGACCGAGGCTGATATCCAGACCATGGTCGATGAGGTGCTGACCGTCGGCAGGGCGCTCTGCGCTCTCTGAGCGCCACGAAAGGAGGGACGTCTTTTCTCATGTACTATGGCAGTATTCTAGAGACTGTCGGCAATACGCCCTTGATCGAACTCAAGAGCTTTAGCCCGCGCCCGCGCGTGCACATCTTTGCTAAGATGGAGGGAGCCAACCCCTCGGGGAGCATCAAGGACCGTATTGCCCTCAAGATGATCGAGGCCGCCGAGGAGCGCGGCCTGCTCAAGCCCGATTCGATCCTGCTGGAGCCGACCAGCGGTAATACGGGCGTGGCCCTGGCCCTGATCGCCACCATGAAAGGCTATCGCTTCACAGCGGTGGTCTCGGAGAAGGGAACCCAGGATAAGCGCCGCATGCTGGAGCTATACGGGGCCACGGTCATCACCTCGCCGGGAGCCGCGGGCAGCAACGGCGCCATTCGCCTGGCCCAGGAGCTGGCACGAGACGATCCCCGCTATGTGATGCTCTTCCAGTACGGCAACGAGGCCAACCCCGCGGCTCACTATGAGACCACTGGCGTGGAGCTGCTGCGCGATCTGCCCGACGTGAGTATGGTGGTGGCTGGCCTTGGCTCTGGGGGGACCCTGACCGGCATCGGGCGCCGCCTGAAGGAATACAATTCCGCCATTCGAGTCATCGGGGCTGAGCCGGTGCAGGGTGACAGCATCCAGGGCCTGCGCAATCTGGCCGATGGCTTTGTGCCACCGGTGCTTGACCTGCGAGTCATCGACGAGCGGGTCCTGGTCTCTAGCCAGCAAGCCTGGCAGCGCACGCTACAGCTCAAAGAGCAAGAGGGAATCTTCGCCGGCCCATCGAGCGGGGCCGTCCTGGACGTAGCCCTGCGCCAGGCCGAGCGGCTGGAGGAAGGCAAGATCGTGATCATCCTGGCCGATGGCGGCTGGAAGTACCTCAGTGAGCCGCGCTGGCTCGCGCAGCCCACCGGTCAAGGCCAACAGACCAGAGCAACCCTGCAACCTTCGTTCTGCTGAGGAGGGGCGCCCTTCCTGGCGTCCCTCCCTCCCTCCTCTCCTTCTTTGGCCACTCCAAAGGCACCGACAACCATCCTATCCTCCCCCCATCGCAGCAGATCACCGGATCATCCGTCGGAGTACAGTTGGCCGGTGTGCGGCCTCAGCGGCTCCCCGGTTGAGAGAGACTACGACCGCGGCCAGCCTCTTCAGGATTGCGCGGGAGGCCGCGCCCCTCGACGGCGGCGGGAAAGAGGATTGTAACCGTGGTCCCCTCACCGGGCTGGCTCTGCAGACTGATCTTCCCCCCCTGGGCCTCAATCAGCTCACGCGTAATGGCCAGTCCCAGGCCGCTGCCGCCGGGACGGCGTCCCGCCCGGCTGCGAGCCGGATCGGCCCGGAAGAAGCGCTCGAAAACATGGGGCAGAGCCTCGGGAGGAATGCCCTCGCCCGTATCGCGCACGCTCAGCGAAACCAGTCCCCCACCGGCCGCCTGGGCCAGCAGCTCGACCGATCCCTCAGCGGGCGTATACTTCAGAGCATTATCGACAATATTGAGCAGAGCCTGACGCAGGCGATCCCTATCGCCCAGCAAGGCTGGCGTGCCCGGGGCAACACTCCAACGCAGCGTCTGGCCGCGTGCCAGATGCTCGGCCTGCTCGCAGACCGTGGCCAGAATGTCCTCAGCCCTGATCAACTCGCGCCTCATCTCCAGCCGGCCCGCGTCGAGGCGCGTCAGCACCAGCAAATCTTCGACCATGCGCTGCAGACGCTGGACCTCGGCATACATACCGCGCGCCAGGCGCCGCGCCGCCTCCAGATCTCCGCGGTCCGCCCCCAGAAGCAGCATCTCCAGACTGCCGCTCAGGGCCGTTAAGGGCGTGCGCAGCTCGTGAGAAACATCGGAGACAAAGCGCTTCTGGCGCTGAAAGGCCGTCTCGAGCTGCGCCACCATGCGATTAAAGGAGTGAGCCAGACGCCCGATCTCGTCGTCAGTCGGCGGCGGCTCGATGCGCATCGACAGCTCTCCCCGGGCAATGCGCTGGCTGGTGCGCTCGATCTCGACCAGCGGGCGCAGAGCCACACTGACCAGCGGATAGATCAGAGCGGTCGCCAGGCCGAGCAGCACCACAACCCCCATGAAAAGGGTCAGGTGGAGCGTGGTCAGAAAGTCATCGATAGGCGTGGTCGAGGTACTGATCTGCAGAATACCCAGGGTGTGATCGCGGAAGGTGTCGACCAGGGGCAGAAACACTACAAGCTGCGGCTGCCCATTGCTGTCTTTGAGAACCAGGTAAGGAGGATGCTGATCGCTGCGCTGCAGGGCCAGGCGCACCTGTCCGGGAGGTACCGTGATGGGCTGCAGGGCAAAGGGAGAGCTACTGCCCGGGACAAGCACGCTGCCATCGCTGGCCAGAATAGCGGCGTTAGTACTGGGACTAACCAGACGAAAGGCCAGGGTCGAGGCCGTGTAGAGAAAGTCACTGGAAGGCCTGGCCGGCGACAGGAAGGTGTAGGAGAGACGGAAAGGGTGGTCCTGGTTGCCCCTCATGATACCTTTGATGGCCACCTGGGCCTCATTGCAGAGCACATCGACCTGGTTAGAGAGCAGGTCTTGCTCGGCAATCAGCGAGATGACCACTCCCAACGAGCCGAGCAAGAGGGTCAAAAGGCCAAGTGAGACCAGCACCAGGCGCCAGCGAATTGGCACGTGGCGTAAGAGCCGCGAAAGGAGATTGGCGCGCTTCTTCATGCTTTAGCCTCGCAGGGTATAGCCGATCCCCCGCACCGTTTGCAGCAGCCGTGGTGGATTGTCGTGCAGCTTCTCGCGCAGATGCCGCACGTAGACTTCGACAATGTTGTCATCGCCGACGTAGTCGTAGCCCCAGACACGCGAGAGAATGGTATCGCGCGAGAGAACCTGTCGCGGATGCATCAGGAATAGCTCCAGCAGGCTGAACTCACGCGGAGTGAGATCGATCGGCTCGCCGCGCAGGGTCACGGTATGTGTCCCACGGTCGAGGGTGATGTCCTGGAAAGAGAGGATGTCGGCGACGTTGTTGCCGTGACGGCGGAGCACGGCCCGGGTGCGCGCCATCAGCTCGCGGAAGGCAAAGGGCTTGGTCAGGTAGTCATCAGCCCCGCAGTCCAGGCCAGCGACGCGATCGTCAACCTCGTCACGCGCGGTCAACATGATAATCGGAATGTCGTGGCTACGCCGGAGCTGGCGCGTGACCTCCAGACCATCGCAGCCAGGCAACATGATGTCCAGAATGATTATGTCCGGCTGATGCTGCGTGGCCAGACGCACGGCCTCCGGCCCACTGGTGGCCACCAGGACCTGAAAGCCTTCGTAGACAAAGCCCATCTGCAGAAAGTCGATAATCTGCGGCTCGTCGTCAACAATTAGAACGGTCGGCTGCTTGTTCTTGCTACCGTTATGCTCCTTGTTGCTCGCTAACATGTCGATTGAAATCCTGTGCCCTAGCGCTTAACAGCACAAATGCCGTTGCTCTCTCTGAGTCTCTCCAGGAGCCGAAACTTCCTGACCTGTCCGACCTGTCAGTCGCTCCTGCGGCCCCTGGGGATAGTGAACAATACCTTGATGGTATATAGCAAGCCCGGCTGAAAATTTGCTGAATCGTTCCCTTCTCCTGGCCTGCCTCCGCCGTGGCCATCCGACCAGGCCCATTTTTCTTACGGCCAGTCTCTGGTCTGACGGCCCTTGTGGAGCCACCCGCGACCCCATTTCAGCAAATTTTCAGGCTCGCTGCGGCCTTTTTTCAGCCCCAGGTGGCAAGATGAAAGGCAGTTTCAAAGGCTGCGCCAGTCCGTCGACCGCCCCGGCCTCCCAAAAAAGGTTCTTGCCCGAATTTCTCTCAAAGAAAGTCCGAACATATTCTCTACGAAGGATTAGAAGATGACCACTGTGAGTCTTTCTCACAACACGAGTACGCAGCGATTGCTCCCCTCGCGGCAGGAGCTGCAGCCAGGCCGTCTGCTGGCGAGCCTGGAGCACGGTGCGCGCAGCACACCCGAGAAGGAGCTGTTGATTGCAGCTGAAAGCGGGGAGTCTCTGAGCTATCGCCAGGCCCTGGCTGGTCTGGCTCTCCTGCGCCGCCTTTTTGGTCCGCCTCCGCAGCGCATCATGCTGGCGCTCCCGGGAGGCCCCCTCAGCGGTCTCATCTGGCTCACCGCGCTCAGCAGCGGCTACGACCTGATTCCCGTCCCGCCGGCGGCCAGTGCCGACGAAGCCCTCCGCCTGCTGCAGCGTCAGCATCCAGACATCCTGTGCGCAGCCGACGAGGGAGAGAGCGCCTGGAGTGGGCTTCCCCTGCCGCCCGAGCTGCGCCTTTTCGGCGCCTCTCGGCTGAAGGCGCTCATCAGCCACGCTACGCCGCCGAGACAGGACCTGTCCAGCGAAGAGGGGCACGTCTACCTCAGCACTTCCGGCAGCACGGGCGAACCGAAGTGGCTAGCCCTCGGCGAGCGCCAGATCGCCTGGACCGCCGAGCAGGTGCGGCGCAGCCACGCCTTGACCGGCGAGGACCGCGGCCTGACCACGCTGCCTTTTTTCCATATCAATGCTCCTGTTGTCAGCCTTTGTGCCTCACTGCTGGCTGGGGCCAGCGTGATTGTGGCCCCGCGTTTTAGCCGCCGCCGCTTCTGGTCCTGGGTTGAGCGCCACGAAGCCACCTGGATCAGCCTCGTGCCCACCATCGTGGCCTTCCTGCTCGAAAGCGAGGAGCGCCCGGCTTTTCTGCCGGGCAGGTTGCGTTTCGCCCGCAGTGCCTCGGCCCCGCTGCCGCCGGCCAATCTGCGCGCCTTTGAAGAGCGCTTCGGCATTCCCCTGATCGAGACCTACGGCCTGTCTGAGGCGGGCAGCCAGGTCGCAGCCAACCCATTGCCGCCGGCAGAGCACAAGCCTGGCTCGGTGGGCCGACCTACTGGCGTGGCCATGCGCATCTGTGCCCCGCGCCCCAGCGGCGAGCCTCGCGATCGGGGTCAGGTCGAAGAGGAGCTACGCGACCTGCCGCCCGGCGAGGTAGGCGAGATCTGCATCGCCGGCCCCAACGTCATCGCGGCCTATGAGGACGGAGCTGGGACTGCTTCCTTCCAGGGAGGCTGGTTCCGTACTGGCGACCTGGGCTACTTCGACGAGGACGGCTATCTCTTCATTAAGGGCCGCCTGCGCGAGGTGATCAACCGCGGCGGCGAGAACATCGCCCCGCGCGAGATCGAGGAGACTCTCCAGGAACACCCCGCTGTGCGTGAGGTAGCGGTCGTTGGGCGTCCCGATCCCCTCTACGGCGAGGTTGTTGTGGCCTACCTGAGCCTGCAGGAGGGTCGTCAGCTCAGCGTCGCCGAGCTGCGCAGCTATGCCCGTCAGCGCCTCAGCCCGCCGCGGCTCCCTGTCGACTTTCTGATCTTGCCTGAGCTGCCGCGCAACGCCACCGGCAAGATCGACCGTCGCCTCCTGCGCATGCGCGAGCAGGCGCGACGCAACTTGTCGCAGATCGTCAGAGAGGAGGCCGCCAGTCAGCCTTGAGCCAGACCACGAGCAGCCTTAGCCTCAGTGCCAACGGTAAGCGACCGCACATCTACGAGCTTGATCCGCTGCGAACCTGCACCGCCCTCAGCGTGGTCGCGGTGCACGTCCTGGCGGCGACCGCCATTCTGAACGGCACCGGACCAGGCTACGCCATCCAGAATGCCTTTCTGGTCGCTTTCCACTTTACGCGCGAGATCTTCATGTTCGTCACGGCCTTCGCCCTGGTTTATGTCTACAACGGGCGCCGTTTCCCACTGGGCCAGTTCTGGAAGAAGCGCAGCCTGGGAGTCATCTTCCCGTATGTCTTCTGGAGCCTGGTCTACGTCGTGGTCAACACGCGCCCCGGCTCATGGAGCGCCTTTCTTAAGACGGCGCTCTTCGATCTGGCCACGGGCAACGCTTCCTATCAGCTCTACTATATCCTGCTGACGATCCAGTTCTACCTGATCTTTCCGCTTTTCATGGGCCTGCTCAAACGCTGGAGCCGTCATCCCTGGTGGCTGCTGCTGAGCAGCTTTGGCCTGCAAGTCCTGCTCTTTTATGTCGACTATCATACGGTGCAGCGCAGCAGCGATCCCTTCTGGCACACAGTCGCGGTCTATCAGGATCGCTTCGTTCTGATGTACCAGTTCTACTTCGTCCTGGGCGGGCTGGCGGCCCTCAACTTTGAGCGACTGCGTGCCTTCGTGCTGCGCCATGCCCGTCTAGTCGTGACGATCTTTCTGGTGAGCTTGCTAGCGCTCTGGGTGCATTTTGCCGAGCAAATCAGCGTTTATCATGAATCAATGGGCTACGCCACTTCAGTGCTGCAGCCGAGTATGGTATTCTATAGCGTGGCGGTGATCGGCCTGGCCCTCTGGCTTTGCTCTCGCTGGGCAATAGGCTTTGCCGGTCGGCCAGCACGGGAGGTCAACGCGCGCCTGAGCGTGCGACTCTGGGGCCTCTGCTCGGACGCCTCCTTTGGGGTCTATCTGGTTCACGTCCTGATCCTGAACCAGCTACGCGCCAGCCTGCTGCCGCTGCTGCCGGCAAGCTGGCCCGTGGCCCTGCGCGTAGTATTGCTCTGGTGCGCCGTAGCCGGCCTCTCGCTGGCGCTCAGCGTTGCCCTGATGTACACACCCTGGCTCAGTCGTCTGGTGGGCCGAGCGGGACCGCGACGCCGCGCTGCTGGCGGCAACCAGACGAAGGCAAGCAAAGCAGCGGCTCTACCCGAGGTCGGCAAAAGGGAGCCGGCTCCCCTGTCAGCAACAGCACCGCTGGCCCTCGTGCCGGCAGTCTCGCAGACCGGTCCCGCAGATGCCGCCGGCGCCTCCGCGCCCCACAATCTCCGGTCTGGAGCACTGGCCCGCTATGAGCAAGCGCACAAGAACCATAGCTCTGATCGTTCTGGTTGTTCTCTGCCTGATGGGCGCCACGCTCTATAGCCTGCGCGGCCCCCTTGGCCTGCGTCGGAGCGCCGCCTCGCCGCTGGCGCTCCAGCCCCATCGCGATGAGCAGCCAGAGCAGCAGACCAGCCGGCGCCTGACGCCGGCGCCCACGGCGAGCGCCTCCCTGCTGTCGCCGGCACTGCCTGGCCTTACCTACCTTGGCTTCACCGCCCACATCTTCTCGCAGGGAGGCAACAGTCTGGTCTACTATCTCTACGTTCCTCAACCGCTCAACCCCCAGCGACGCTATCCGCTGGTCTTGCTCCTACACGGAGGGGGAGAGCGCAGCCGTCCCACCTATACCGCCACCCAGAACGAGCAATTGCTTCTCAACCAGTCGTACGTGCGCGTCTGGAGCAGCGACTACCAGGGGCCGGCCAACCCACACATTCAAGAGCGCTGGCCCTGCTTTGTACTGGTTCCTCAGATGAAACAAGGTCAGCAGTGGGTCAACGTCCCGATTAACGGCGGCTCCTACCACCAGCCAGCCCAGCCGAGCATTCCCCTCCAGCTCACCAAGGCCCTGCTCGAGCGGGTCCTGCAAGCCTATTCCAACAACATCGACCGCACGCGCCTCTACGTCACCGGCCTCTCGAACGGCGGCTATGGGACCTGGGACGCCATCGAGCGCTGGCCCGACCTGTTCGCGGCTGCCGCGCCTATTGCCGGCGCGGGCGACCCTTCGCTGGCGGCGCGCATCAAGGAGCTACCGATCTGGGCCTTTCACGGCTCAGCCGACCCGGTGGTCCCCGTCAGTGGCTCACGCGAGATGATCGCCGCCCTGCGGGCCGTTGGTGGCCATCCCCGCTATACGGAGTTCGCCGGCGCCGGACATGGGGTCTGGGGCTACGTCTACTCCCTGGAGAATAGCCCCCTGCGCGTCAGCGACTTCTTCCCCTGGCTCTTCGCCCAGCACCGCTAAGCGAAGGGGGCGCCAGAGCCAGAGGACCAGAGGTGCCAACGGCAGAGCCGACGACCGCCTGCCCTCGGAGCAGGCGCTTGCCTCCCCTTCGGCGCCAGGCATATAATGTCTACAGGTGAGAGGGAGATCGGCGAAGAGCGGAAGCTGCGGAGGAACCAGGACCAGGAAGCGGGAGCGCCAGCCGGCACAAGTGGACGCGAGGGAAGAGAAGCGAGCAGGTACAGGTAGGGTCGGGCGAGCGTCTCCTGTCGTACTGCTTACTTAGGCGTCTACTCGCTGCCCTGCGCAAGGGCGCGCGGACAGCGTGTTACATTGTAGTAAGGAGAGAACAATGACGACCCAGCCACAGCCGCAACTGCAGCCAGAGCGACCGCAACCACGCATCGTCAAATTCTACGAGACCACCCTGCGCGATGGCGAACAGACTCCCGGCGTTAATTACTTCCCACACGAGAAGCTAGAGATCGCCCGGGCCCTGGCCGACATGGGTTTCGACACCCTCGATGTCGGCTTCCCGGTCTCCTCACCGAGCGAATTCGAGGCCGTGCGCCTGATCGCCTCACAGGTTGAGAACGCCGAAATCTGTGCCATCGCCCGAGCCGTCAAAGGCGACATCGATGCCGCCTGGGAGGCCGTCAAAGTGGCCGCCCATCCGGTGATTGAGCCGTTCATCAGCGTCTCCCCCATTCATCGCCAGGTCAAGCTGGGCAAGAGCCGTCAGGAGGTGCTGGAAATGGCCCGCACCGCCGTGGCCTACGCTCGTAGCCTGACCGAGACGGTCGATTTCGCCCTCGAAGATACGACACGCACCGAGCATGATTTCATCCTGGAGGTCTGCGAGGCCATCCTCAAGGAGGGTGTGCGCTTCGTGACGATTTGCGATACGGTGGGCTACGCCCTCCCCTGGGAGTTCGGCCAGTTGATCGCCGATCTCAAGCGCGAGTTCCCGACAATCCGGATCTCAGCCCACTGCCATAACGATCTGGGCCTGGCAGTGGCCAACGCCCTCGAGGGCCTGCGCAATGGGGCGGAGCGCGTCGACACCTCCTTCAACGGCCTGGGCGAGCGCGCCGGCAACGCCGCCACCGAGGAGGTGGTGATGGCCATCCGCACACGCTCAGCGGATCTGGGCCTCGATGTGCGCGTCGACACGACCAAGATTATCCCCACCAGCCGCTTGATCGCCCGCTATTCGGGCATGCAGCCCCAGTGGACCAAGGCCATCGTCGGCCAGAACGCCTTCAGCCACGGCGGCGGCATTCACCAGGATGGGGTCCTCAAGGACGCCCGCACCTATGAGATTATGACCCCCGAGTCGATCGGCCTGAGTCCCTCCGAGCGCCGCATCCGCATGGGCAAGCTCTCGGGCCGCGCCGCCCTGGCCGCTCAGATGCGCGAGTTGGGCTATACCCTGGAGCAGGAGCAGCTCAACCGCGCCTTCGAAATGGCCAAACTCTTGCTCGGTAAGAAGCGCGAACTGGAGGAGCTGGACCTGCGCTACATCGCCGAGACAGCCATGAGCTAACGCCCCCTCTCGGCAGCAGCCCTCCCCTCGACAGCCCTCATCGGGCAGAAAGTAGAACCGGCGCCGCCTCACGCGCGGCGCCTTTTCCTCTTGCGTATTGTTGATTTTCTGGATAAACTAAATCATGTAATGGGTTGTAGGAACGCCGACGGGCCTCAGCCTGGCCAGGGACCGACCCGCCGGCCTGGAAAGGCAGCCAGCTAGAGGAGAACAACCATGAGCACAGAAGAACAGCACGAGCACGCCCACCATTCGGAAGAGCACCAGCATCACGAGCATCAGCATCATGAGCACAACGGAGCCGCCTGTGGGCCCGGCTATGCCTCGCCCGAGGAGGCCACCAGGGCGCCGCGGGAAAAGGTTCTCTATGCCATCGCCTTGCACGTTGGCACCGGGGTCGAGGCGCCCGACTACCTGGCTACGGTCGACGTCGATCCCAGCTCGCCCACCTACTCGCAGGTCATTCACCGCACCGTCATGCCCTACGTTGGCGACGAGCTGCACCACTTCGGCTGGAACGCCTGCAGCTCCTGTCATGGCGACGCCCACAAGTCGCGGCGCTTCCTGGTGATTCCAGGCAACCGCTCCAGCCGCATCTACATCGTCGACACTGAGGACGAGCGGGCTCCCAGGCTGCACAAGGTCATCGAGCCGGAAGAGATCAAGGCCAAGACCAACCTGAGCGCCCCTCACACGGTGCACTGCCTGCCCGACGGCCATGTGATGATCTCCATGCTGGGTGACGGTGAGGGCAACGGCCCCGGCGGCTTCCTGCTGCTCGACGAGGAGTTCCGCATTGCCGGACGCTGGGAGCAGAAGGCCGATGGCATGCGCTACAACTACGACTTCTGGTATCAGCCGCGCCACAACGTCATGGTCAGCAGCGAGTGGGGAGCCCCCAAGACCTATACCGGCGGCTTCAACCTGGAGGACGTTCAGGCCGGCAAGTACGGGCGCCAGATCCATTTCTGGGACTGGCAGCGCCATGAGATTGTCCAGAGCGTCGATCTCGGGGAGAAGGGCCTCATTCCGCTCGAGGTACGCTTCCACCACAACCCTGACAGCACGCATGGCTTTGTCGGGGCCGCCCTCAGCAGCGTCATCTGGCACTGGGAGCGGGCCAATGGGAGCTGGCAGGTCCAGCCGGTGATCGAGGTGCCCGCGGTCGAGCTGGAAGGCTGGCCTTTCCCGGTTCCTTCGCTGATCACCGATCTGCTGGTCTCGATGGACGACCGCTATCTGTATTTCTCGAACTGGCTGCACGGCGACATCCGCCAGTACGATATCAGCGATCCAGCCCATCCGCGCCTCACTGGCCAGGTCTGGTGCGGCGGCCTGCTCGGTAAGGCCCAGCCGGTGAAGGGCCACGAGCTGGTGGGAGGCCCGCAGATGCTGCAGCTCAGCCTGGACGGGCGCCGGCTCTACGTCACCAACTCTCTCTACAGTAGCTGGGATAATCAGTTCTATCCAGAGCTGGCCAAGCGCGGCTCCTATCTGCTGCAGATCGATTGCGATCCCGAGCACGGCGGCATGAAGATCAACGAGAATTTCTACGTCGACTTCGGCCAGGAGCCGGCGGGACCGGCGCGAGCCCACGAGATGCGCTATCCCGGCGGCGATTGCACCTCAGACATCTGGATCTAGCCTGGCCAGCTCAACACGGCAACTGTCCTTTCTTCTTTCCCTCTCTCTGGGACGAGGCGGGTCGGCCTGGAAAACGTTCTTTCAGGTCGCCTCGCCTCGTCACGCTTCTGGGCAAGAGGAGAGGCCCCGGCAGGCAAGAAGCTAGGACAGCTCGCGCCATAAGGCCGCGGCCAGAATCACAGGGAGAGCGACGACGAGCAGAACCGCCTGCAGGGCTTTGAGACCAACCGGGAGGAGGAGAAGAAGAACGAAGAGGAGGACAACCCCGCTGAGAATGAGCGGGTCGCCGACCAGAAACTGGTATAAGGCTCTCAGTGGCTTCAGTAGCGATGAGAACCACGGCACCGTTACTGCCCTCCTTTCCGCGATAGGCCAGCCTGGCTCAAGCTCACAGCGCCGCGGCGGCGTGCCTGACCTTTGAGCCAGAGCACAAACAGGAAGGAGACAAGCAGGTAGAAGGCAGCCAGGACCACCAGAAAAGCGTCTTCTAGAGGCCAGGCCAGCCCCAATCCTTCCCCGCTCCAGAAGGTGCCAAAGGTCGTGAGCATGATGCCGACCAGAAACTTGAGTGTATTTTCGGGAACGCGCTTGAGGGGGGCCTGCAGCAGTAGACCAATGAGCACCACTAATAGCCCGGCGGCCGCCGCTCCAAGGGCCGCCGTGCCAATGGCGCAGCCAGCGCCGCAGCTCGCTGTGACCGCGCTGCTGCCAAAGGTGATTACAATAAAGGCCACCTCCAGCCCTTCCAGCAGGACGGCCTTATAGGAGAGGGCCACGCCGAACGGCTCGAAACGCGTCCTCCCCAGCTCGCCCTGCCGGCGCAACTCAGCCATCTTCTCCTCGAAAATAGCCTCTTCATCATGGAGAGGCTTCAGCCCACTGTAGCGGAGAATAGCCTTTTTGAGCCATTTGAGTCCGAAAAGGATGAGGAGAAGACCAATGACCAGACGGAGCAGCGCCAGCGGAATCCAATAAATCAGGGCCGCTCCGAGAGCGGCCACCAGCAGAGCCAGTGTGAGAGCAGCACCGGCGACACCAGCTAGCGAGCTGCGCCAGTTAATGGTCAATCCCACAACGAGCACAATGGTGAAAGCTTCTACGAATTCGACCGCCGAGGCCAGAAAGGCGGCGGTCAGCACCGCCCAGGCCATAGCAACCTGGTCCTCCTTTTTACCTCTTCTGCTAAGAAGAAAAAGATTGAAAGAAAGTGAGCGAGTAAGATGGCTGGCATACCTCAGCAGGGATCTCTCACCAGGTCAGGCTAAGCTAACCGGCACCCACCCCGGGCGGTCACCCCGGCCTGCAAGGCAAGGCGCACTTGAGAGGATGCAAGAGAGAATTATGCCAGAGAGTGGCCTCTTCTCCTTGATTATAGGCAGGAGCCTGCTGAGTTGACAAGGATGGCGAGGAGCAATTGTAGTAGACGCAACCTATAACGTTATGTTATCATTGAGAAGCCTGTATCCATTCATCTCATCGATTGATTGATCTCTTGTGAGAAGCTGGAAAGGAGCTTAAGCCCATGAGCTGGGACCCCAATCAGAGCGGGCAGGGGCCGCAGGAGCCGACTCCCAATCCCTACGGTCCCCCCTCGATGCCCACCCCACCTCCCACGAACCCTTATGGGCCACCGCCCAACCCCTACGGTCCGCCTCCGGCCAATCCGTACGGGCCACCCCCAGCTACCCCCTATGGCGGCGCGCCAGCAACCTACTACGGCGGGCAACCTGGCTTTTATCCACCGGCCGTGGCTAACCCACTGCCCCTCGGACAGGCCCTACGCGAGCTGCCACGCCAGTACTGGCGCATCGCTACCCGCCCATCGGCAGAAACCTTCGCCCAAGAGGTGGGGAAGGCTTCCTGGGATATCGTCTGGACTCAGTTGCTATTAGGAGCAGCACTAAATGCAATTATTATATTCCTAGAGTTTGTGCTCATTTTTGCTGTATTTACAGCTCTTCTGCCGTCATCCTACAGACTGCCATTTGGCCAGTTCTCATTCGCAGTGGCCCTGATATACGCGCTGATAGTCTTTATCAGTGTACCAGTAAGCTTCTTCCTGATGCAGGGCATCATTTACGGGCTGGCCAAAGCCTTTGGCGGCCAGGGTAGCTTTCTTCAGCAATGCTACAGCAGCATGCTCATCTACGGCGCGCTTTTCCTGGTAACCGCTATCGGCGTCATTCTTCTCATGGTTCCCATTCTTGGCTATCTTGTTGGACTGGCCCTGCTGGCAGCCTACATCTACGGAATTGTGCTGCTTGTCTTCTCCGTGATGGCCAGCCACCGCCTGAGTGGAGGCCAGGCCAGCGCCACAGTCCTTATTCCCTTCGTCGGCGTGACCGTACTGGCCTGCTGCGGCTGTGGCGCTTTGAGCCTCTTGATCAGCTCAAGCCATTTAAGTCGCTACTAACTGAGCAAGTCCAGGGCACTTCTCCGGGATTGCTCAAGATGGGCACAACCGCCTTGCCGGCCCTCCCCTGGCAATAGACAGGCGGCCCAGACGCATGCTATCATGGCTAGCTGGGCTGTTCCGGTGACGGGCGGAGCGAGCAGGTGAACAAGCAAGAGATGGGCGCCCGGATAGTCCATCTCCAGGCCGGTCTGATGAGATCGCTCTGCCCGCTGCCCGCTTTCAAGGCAGTCTCATATACGTGAACGCTTGACGAGCAGGAGAGACAAAGACTGTGGATACACTGATCGGCTCAACGATCGGGGGTTATCTTATCAAGCAGTTCATCGGCAGCGGCGGCATGGGAACCGTCTACCTGGCCGAGGACCCAATGATCGGTCAGCAGGTTGCCATCAAGGTGGTCCGTGCCGAGGCCGGTGACCTGCTCGAGGCAGAGAAAGCCCTGGAGCGCTTCAAGCAGGAAGCGCGCGCTGTGGCTAGCCTGGATCACCTGCATATTCTGCCGCTCTACCGCTATGGGGAAGAAGAGACCGAGCAGGGCCGGCGGGCCTATATGGTGATGCAGTATCGTCCCGAGGGTTCGCTCTGGGACTGGCTGCGTCGCCGCTCCGGTCAGGCGGCGCAGCAATCACTTAGCCGTGCTCCGCAGTTGCCTCTGGGCCTCCCTTCAGCCTGGCCTCTCAGCCTGAGCGAGGCCGAAGATTACCTCCATCAGGCCGCCTCGGCTCTGCAGTATGCTCACGATCGCGGCATCGTTCACCGCGACATCAAGCCGGCAAATTTCCTGCTTCGGGTCGAGGCGGGGCCGCGCGTGCATCTGTTGCTCTCGGACTTCGGCCTGGCCAAGTTTTTTTCTTTCAGCTCTGCCACCAGCCATATTTTCGGCACGCCTCTCTATATGGCCCCTGAGCAGTTCGGCGGCGAAGCTCACCCCGAGAGCGATCAGTACGCCCTGGCGGTCATGCTCTATCTGCTGCTGACCGGGCGCACGCCTTTCGAAGGTGACCCCGCGCAACTGATGCACCAGCATCTGCATCGGGAGCCGCCCCCTCTGCGCTCCGTCAATCCCTCTCTACCGGAGGCGCTGGAGCCGGTCTTTGCTCGCGCCCTGGCCAAGGCCCCCCAGGAGCGCTATCCCTCAGTCGGAGCCTTCGCCACCGCTTTCGCCCATGCCGCTCATAGCCGCTCTTCTTCTTTTGCTCTTCAACCTCGTCTTGGGCTGCCGACAAAGGGAGAGCCAGGGACCAGCTCCGACCCGGCCAGTACCTTACTCCTCCGGGAACCTCCCCAGGAAGTGGGCGGCGACCTCAGGCCAGTGGCGGAGAAGATCGAGCAGTTGAAGCTGCCGCGCGACGGCCAGCCGCTGGCGCTTGGTGGCCCTTCGGGAGGACCTCCGTCCCCTTGGAGCCTGCAGCAGCGACAGGAGGCGGCTTCTGCCCCCACGGTCTTCGCCACTGCGGCCATGCCGGGCGCGCTCTCTCACCCCAGTCAGCCCGGTCCGCCTCCTCCCTCGCTGCCTCAGCCCTTGCCGCCAACCTCAAGGCGGTCCAGAGGTTCGATGACAGCGAGTTCGCCCTCTCCGCACTTGCCAGGCTGGCTAGAGCGTTTTTCTTCCGGCGCGACATTGGGCCGTCGCCGTGCATTGGCAGTGATGGCCGCTGGCATCGTAGGGGTGGGCGTTTTGGGCACAAGCCTCTACCTTCTCTTGAATAGTCGCCCGGCCCAGGCTCTGGCGGTACTGCAGGGGCATCAGGAAAGCGTCACCAGCCTGGCCTGGTCTCCCGATGGGGCCCATCTGGTCTCTGGTTCCCGCGATCAGACGGTGCGTCTCTGGCTGGCCAGCGAGGCCCGCTCGCTGCTGACTTACAGCCTTCAGGCTACGCCTATTCTGGCTGTGGCCTGGAGCGCCGACGGTACGCTGCTGGCTTCGGGTGGCGAGAACCATTCGGTGCAAGTCTGGACGACCAGCGGGGCCTTGCAGCAAACCTTTAACGACCTCGGAGGCCCCGTCAGTGCTCTGGTCTGGACCGAGCGCCGCGATGTGCTGCTGGCTGGGACGCTTGACAACGGCGGGCATGAACTGCTCTTGAGCGGGCAGACGACGCGCAGCCTGCTCAAAGCTCATATTCGCGCCTTAGCTCTGGCGCCCGGAGGCGAGACGCTGGCGGTGGCTCTCGATAGTGGCCTGGTGGTGACGTTCGGCCTGAGCAGCCGGCGCCTGCTGCAAAGCTACCGTCGCCACCGCGGGGCCGCCCTGAGCGTGGCCTGGTCCCCCGATGGCACGCTGCTGGCCTCGGGCGGCGCAGATCATCAGGTGGTGATCTGGGATAGCGTTTCTGGCGTGGTTCAGCAACGTTTGAGCCACCCCGCCTCTGTCAATGGACTGGCCTGGGACCCCGCTACTTCGGGTCGTCTGGCTACGGCTTGCAGCGATGAGCGCGTGCGTGTCTGGACGCTGGCTAGCAATGGGGCCCCAGCGCGCGCCACGGTCTATAGCGGCCACCGGGGCAGCGTCACGGCAGTGGCCTGGGGACGCCAGGGGCTGGCTTCTGCCTCAACAGATCATACCATCATCCTCTGGAACGTCACAGGCTCTCCCTAGCCAGCGAGCCGCCCGATGAAGCCGAGTCGGGGCAGCTCAGCTCTGGCCTCGAACCTGGGCCTGGCCTGGCAACACCACGCAAGGCACGGCCAGCGACAGAAACGGCCAGGCCCTGTCGGGTCCTGAGTCCAGGGACGGCGCTGCAGGTCGCCATAGATCCTGAGAGAGCGGGCTGATTTGCAGTAGTAGTAGCAGCAGTAGTAGTAGTAGAGCAGATCATGAGCGTCTGGAGAACAGGAACAGGACCGTTCTCGTAGCCCACGCTATCCTTGCTAAGGGGTTCGGCCGCTCCAACGTGACCCCATGCCCGGATGCCGGCCGGTCAGCGGGGCATAGCACGAGGATACAGACCTCTTCCCTCCCTGAGGTCAGCCTTTGTAACCATATTAATGGTATTCATAGATAGCATAATTCATATAGGTCAAACGGCGATAATGGTGACTGAGCACAATGAGTCGCTGAAGCCTGAGATCCTGAGGAGAGCCAGAGGGGAAGACATAGTAAGGAGGAGAATGGGCCGCTTTGACCAGAGAGCTATAGGGAGGATAACGATTAAGGCCAGGCTGCAACCCGGCATCAAGAACGCTGCAGACGATGCGCTCATTGCTCTGAAAAGCTATCCGATCGCAAGTCCAATAGTCAGTGTAGATACGTGTAGCGCCCCGTTGTAGAAGAAAGTCTATCAAAGCCTGCTGCTCTTTATTGAGCGTCTGAACCCCAGGCGCCTGAGCCAGGAGCTGGGCACTTCCCCACCACCAGGTAGCTGCGACCACAAACACTGGCAAGATTGCTCCCAGCCGGGCAGCTTGAAAAGGAGACCGGCGTAGCAAGCCCTTGGAGGGCGAGAAGGCTACGCTCCAGAGAGGGAAAAGCAGAGCGGGAATGCTGACGATAAGGCCTACCAGGTAGCGAGATGAAGGCCAGGGAGTCAGCGCTGCCTGAGGGAAAAGGCAATAGAGAAAAAGCGTGCCGCCAGCAGCACCTAGAATCATGAGCCTGGCTCCCGCCAGACATCTGGCCTGAAAGGCATCAGGCCTGGATTTCACGTCTGTTTGTCGTAAGCGCCACCAGGCGGAAAGAGCCTGGCCACTCGCAAGGCACCAGAGCAGAAGATAGCCTAGAGACCAGCAGCCATGTAGTGCACTGCAAAACTGAGTTTGGGGATCAGCCTGCAATGGCCAGGCACGGCTCGGCCCTAGCGTACAGAGAGCATTGCCTCCTGTTGCCAGGGGCAAACTCACCAACAATGCCCCAACGACCTGCAAGGGCAACGAAGCTTGCAGTGACGCACTCCCAGAGGAGGACTTGCTACTCGGCACGATAGGGGGATAAGCAGGTTCGTGATAGCCAGGTCCCAATAAGGATAGAGCAGACGGCGAGGGAGGCACAGCGAGCTTGTAGGCGATCTCAGGAGCCAGGCCCAGCAGGACGCCAGCGACTAACAAGAGGCAGAGAAGCGGCGACTTGAGTTGCTGGAGGTAGCCCTGCAGGAGAAAAAGAAAAGCAGTCCCTACAAAAGGCAGCACGAGCGGATCGCTCCAGATACTCACACCGGCCAGAAAGCCCCAGAGACCAAGAGCTATTCCATCACGCAGCTTCGAGGCTTTCTGCTCCATGATCTGCCGCTGGCGACCAAAGACAAGCCAGCAGCTTATCAGCAACAGGAGAGAGCAAAAAAAGAGGACATCAGGCGCCCCCCCGGCTGCCTCAAGTTCCCGAAAGAGCACTTCGGCAGGCCCCGCAGCGATTACTAGAATAGTACACAGCGCCAATGGTTTATTATAGACCAGACAGGTAAGTAAATAGACCTGTATCAGGAAAAGGCAAAAGAGAAGCAGGACACTCAAGCGCAGCGTTACGACTGAGGGACCCCAGAGATGAAAAAAGCAGGCTGCCAGATAGGCATCGATAGGCGCCAGGTAGTCCTG
>NZ_JBHOQV010000042.1:0-17504 GCF_042408735.1 Thermogemmatispora sp. | reverse complement strand
AGGCTGCTGACGGCCTCTCTCGCTCTACTTCGCTTTTTTATTACCGGTCTTCTTCAATCTCGCCCCTTTTTATTGTGCCTCAAGAGCTGATACTATATTGATTCCAGTGCCCGGAAGTGTGTACGGCACTGGAATTTTTTTGACGGTCTCTAGCCAGGTGGTCACCGCCCACACCAGTCACAAGCTGCTCCCGCCTCTTCCCTTGCCATTCCATTGAAGACTCTTGACAAGAATCCAGGCGCTTGACATAATAACAGTCGATAGTAATGTCAATAAGGGATTCCTCCAAGGAACTGCAGCCTTTCTTGCAGGGCTGGCCCCAGCAATGACGACTCGCAGGCCGCAGCTCTGTCCTGCCAGTCCGATGTAGGAGCTGCCTGTCCCCTCTTTGGAGCCGCTGCTCATTAGCAGAGCTGATCTCAGAGCAGCGATTGCAGCTCATCACCCTCCAGCTTTGACCCTACAGGATGCAATCACCCAGGGACGCAATCCTGTGGCGGCCTGCTGAGCCTGAGATAGCTACAAGAGTCCCGCATCGACTGCTCTGCTATGCGAGCCAGAGTCAGTGACAGAGAGAGCTACCTGTGATGTTCAGTGTCGCAGGAGGATGATAAAGGCGACGAGGGAATCTGAGGAGACTCTGAGCCTGTAGCACTAGCTGAGCAAGATCTCTGTACATGAGAGAGGTAGCCGCGCGCGCTCAGCTGGAAGCTGAAGGAGTTACATGGCATGGAGCCAGCAAGGGGGAGAAGCGACGTAAGCGGCGGCCAGGGTGGGCTTGATCAGGGATGAGTCGAGAGGACCTACGTTTTGGGCGGAGGTCTACCAGCATCCAGCATAAGGAAAAGGAAATAGAGTAGAGGGCGAGAGCAGTGATGAGTCGGCTGGTAGTAGAGCTAGCTGAGTAGTTCAAGCAGTAGGGATCTGCGGTCGAGCTGTTCTACCACCAGTAGCAAGGAAGGCGAAGAGGCAGTTGATGAAGCAATGAAACAGGAGCGGCCAGGGACAACCACAGCCGGCCTGGTTGGACTCAGGCGCTCCCCGGCCCCTTTGGAGTTCCTATCCATCTGCAAAGCGAGGAGGATGACGATGACCAATCTTCTCTCCGATGAGATCCGTGCTCGCCTGCAAGACCATGAGCGCTGGCTCGCCTCCTCTCACACCCACGGCCAGCGCTGGCAGGCAAGCAACCTCGACCTCTCCCAGCTCGACCTGTCCGGCCGCCAGCTCCAGGACGCCTTCCTGCGCTCCTGCTCCTTTGACCACTCCCTGCTCGCTCACACCAACCTCTCCGGCGCCGTCCTCACCTCCTCCCGCTTCGACCACACCCAGCTGCCTGACGCCTCCCTCGCCACAGCTCTCTGCTGGCAGACCCACTGGGCAGGCGCCTCCCTGCCCCGCCTGCGCGCTGAGCGCGCCGACTTCTCCGAGGCCGACCTCTCCGGCGCCGACCTCTCTGGAGCCTCCCTGCGGCTGGCCCGCTTCGACCAGGCCCGCCTGCAGCACGCCTGCCTGCGCGAGGCCACCCTGCACCAGGCCTCCTTCTTCGGCGCCGATCTCACCGGCGCCGATCTCACCGGCGCCCGCCTCTGGGGCGCCTGCTTCTTCGGCGCTGTCGGCCTGGAGACCGTGCGCGCCGACTGGCTCGACCTGAGCCTGCCTGAGCGTCCCTTCCCCTGTAGCGGCGAAGCCGCCAACCGGTGGATTGGCTGGCTCGACCTCAGCGTCCTTGCACCCGAGTTGGGCTACTTGAACGACGACTTCTGGAAGAACCTCTCGGACAACCTCTGGGCAAACAAGTCCAGCTCCGGCTCCGACCTCCTCACCGGTGACACCATCCATCTCTGGCTCCAATGGATGGCCTCCCACCACACCAACCTCTTTCTTAACGAGGACCTGCAGGGGCATGAGCAATGGGTCGCCAAAATACCACCCCCGCTCAAGCAAAAGCAACTGGTGGATGGCGGCCTCGACCTGCACGGTCTCGACCTCTCCGCTCGCCTCCTCAGCCGGGTCCACCTGCCCGCCTCCAACTTCAATCACACCCTCCTCCGCCAGACCCTGCTCGACTGCTCCTATCTGGTCTCCTGCTCCTTCCTGCACGCCTCTCTCGACCAGGCCACCCTCTCCTGGTCCCTCTGCTGGAAAAGCCGCTTCCAACAGGCTAGCCTCCGCCACCTCGAGGCCCCCCACGCCTCCTTCTGGCTGGCCGACCTCTCCGGCGCCGATCTGTCCGCCTCCCAGCTCTCCCAGGCCGATTTCTCCTGCGCCACCCTGACCCAGGCTTGCCTGCGCGACGCCCACCTGCAGCACGCCTCCTTCTCTCAGGCCCACCTTGCCCACGCCGACCTGACCGGCGCTCACCTGTGGCAGACCTCCTTCGCTGGCGCCTCCGGCCTCGAGTCCGTGCGCGCCGACTGGCTCCTGATCGGCCCCCCTGAGCGACCCGAGCGCCTCTCCGGCGACCTCGCCCATCGCTGGCTCCTCCAGGCCGCCTCGGCTCCCCCCTCCCCCTCCACCTGACTCCCCACACCACCCCCTAGAGCGGAGGCCTTGTCGGAGCTGCGAGCAGGCGGCTACCCATGAACGCCGGACTCATCGAGGGCCAGCGCTGGCGACTCGCCGCCCCCTAATCACTCCAGCCCAGGCGCCCGACCCCAAAAAAAGAGCTGGTGGATTGCCTCTTTCTCCCCTGGCAGATCCACCAGCTTGTCCGTTTCCCCTCAAAGCAGAACTCATGGCTCCGCCACCGAAGGCGGCGACCAGCCGACAGGCTGCTCTCCTCGAAGAAAAGCAGATTTAGAGGACCGCCGCCGCTCTAAGCGCCAGATCCACCAACCAGAAAGGCAAGACCGTTCCCAAGGTCAACGTACCCAATGCCGCCAACCCCAGACCCAGCCAGGTTACCCAGCCTAGCGAGCTACCAGCCGGTGCCACCTCCTCAGCAACCTGCCCGTGTGCCTCGAGCACCTGCTCCGCCGCTGGAGCACGCCTTGTCCCCGCCTGAGAAGCAACCTTCACGGCCAGCGCCGCGCCAGGCGCCCCGCTGCCAGCAGCACCGCCACTACGGCCTGCCACAGTTCTCCCCAAAGGCCCAGAGACTCGCGAGCTTCCCCCTCTGCCCAGGCCAGCCACTGCCAGCGCTGGAGCCACCTCACGCGACTCTCCAGCCACCTCACGCACCGGCTCCATGAACATCGCCGCAATCAGTCGCAGGTAATAATACATCCCCAGCACACTGGTCAGCACACCGATCAGCAGCAGCTCCGCATGCCCTCCCTGCAACGCCGCAAGAAAGAGATAATACTTGGCAGCAAAGCCCGCCATTGGCGGAAAGCCCGCCAGCGCCAACAAGAAGAAAGCCAGAAAGCCAGCCAGCCAGGGACGCCGGAACCATAGACCTCGCAGATCCTCCACATCACAGCCACTATTATCAATCCGTTCCAGGGCACTCAGCACCCCGAAAGCCCCGAGATTAAGAAAGGCATAGCAGAGCAGATAAAACAGGATTGCCGCCAGCCCAGTCGTACCACCCACCACCACCCCAATCAGCAGATAGCCAGCATGCGCCACACTCGAGTAGGCCAGCAAGCGCTTCGCATTCTGCTGGACGAGCGCCAGCAGATTTCCCCCCACCATCGTCAGCACCGCCAGCGCCCAGACCACCACCTGCCAATCGGCAGCCACCGGCGCCAGCGCCACCACGAAGACGCGCGCAAAGGCCACCAGAGCCGCCGCCTTCGTTCCCACCGACATGAAGCCCGTCACCGGCGCTGGCGCCCCCTCATAGACATCTGGCGTCCACATCTGGAAAGGAATCGCCGACACCTTGAAAGCGAATCCCACCGTCAACAGCCCGATCCCGATGAGCAAGAGCGACGTACCCTGCGGATGAGCCTGCAAAAACTGGAGCACGCCCGGAAAAGCGCTCGTTCCCCGAGCGCCGAAGCGCGTTGTCCCCGTTGCACCATAGATCAGCGCCACCCCATAGAGCAGGAAGGCCGAAGCAAACGAGCTGAGCAGGAAGTACTTCATGCCCGACTCCTGCGAGCTTTGGCGACGCGTCACAAAGCCACAGAGAATATAGAGCGCCAACGACAACGTCTCCAGGCCCAGGAAGAGAGTCATAAAGCTTGTCGCTGCCGCCAGCAACATCATCCCAAGTGCCGCCGACAGGAACAGAGCATAGTACTCGCCCTGATGCACCAGCTTCAGACGCTTCAGGTAGGCAGGAGAGAAGATAATACCCAAACCGGCGGCAGCCAGGATCGCCAGATAGGCATAGAGCGATCCCCAATCAGAGCCGACCAGGCCAAAGAAAGCCCGTTGACCATCGCCGACCACAAAGAGCACAATCGTGGCCGCCAGCGCGCCCAGCACCCCCAGCAACGCCAACAGCGGCAGTATAAAGAAATTAGCCGCACCCCGCTCGCGAGGAGAAGGACCTGTCTGGGGCAAAAGCAGATCGACCAGCAAGACCAGCAAGGCCATGCCAGCCAGGACCAGCTCAGGCGCAATGCGGGCCCAGTCGGCAGCCGATGCAATATATGTAAACGACATAGCAGAACCTCGAGAACCTCACGACAAAACCTGTTACCGCTCCCTTCCGCTTGCCGCCCGACCGCCCCCCTTCCTCCAGCCCTCTAACCACCTAATGCTCCACAAAGAAGGTCAACGGCAGCGGATGCACACCGATATAAAAGATCAGCACCAGTAACGGCAGCAGGACCAGGAACTCGCCGATATCCATATCGGGCAGGCTCCCCTTGCGCTCAGCCGCCACCAGGGGGCCACCGGCCGGGCGCACACCCATCATGGCATTCTGCACCAGCCGGATCATATACCAGGCCGCCGGCACCACCACCAGCGTACCCAGCACGCCAAAAACCGTATTATTACGGAAGATCCCCAACAGGGCCAGAAACTCACCGGCAAAGCTATTCAGGCCGGGCAGACCCAGCGACGACAGACAAGCGATCATCAAGACGCTGGCCATAATTGGCAAACGGCGCGCCATCCCGCCGTAGTCCTCCAGGCGCCGCGTCCCCGTGCGTGCCTCCAGGAAGCCCACAAGCAGGAAAAGGGCCGCAATCGTAACGCCGTGGTTGACCATCTGCAGCACCGCCCCATCAATGGCCTGCTGACTGGCAAAGCCCTGAGCATTCAGGGCGAAGATTCCCAGCGTAATCACCCCCAGATGGCTGATGCTTGAATAGGCCAGCAGACGTTTCATATCGCTCTGCACCAGAGCCATCAGCGCACAGTAGAGAATGCCAATCACCGCCAGCGTCCCAATCAGCGGCGCCAGACGATGAGCCGCATCAGGGAAGAGCGTCAGACCATAGCGCAAGAAGCCATAGGCACCAGCCTTGGCCATCGCCCCCGCCAGCATAGCCGTCACGGGCGCCGGCGCCTCGCTGTAAGCATCCGGCAACCAGCTATGGAAGGGCACCAGCGGTACTTTGACCGCAAAGGCGGCAGCGAAGGCAAGAAACAGCCAGAGCTGCACATCGCTGCTCAGATGCCTCGAGCTGTTGAGGATCGTCGCCAGATCCAGCGTCAGATGCCCACCCACACGATAATAGTAGCCCAGGGCGATGACGCCGGCCAGCATCAGAAAGCTACCCACTGCCGTATAGAGCACAAACTTGATGGCCGCATAGACCCGTCGCGGGCCACCCCACCCGCCGACCAGAAAGTAAGCTGGGATCAGCATCAACTCCCAGAACACATAGAACAGGAAGAGATTGGTCGCCAGAAAGACTCCCAGCAGACCGCACTCCAGCAAGAGCATAAAGGCCAGGTAGGTGCGCAGCTTCTGCTCCACGCGGAACGAGGCCGCGATGCAGACCACCGTCAGCAGGGTCGTGAGAGTCATCAGCAAGACGCTCACGCCATCTACTCCCAGGCTGTAATTGATACCCAGGGCCGGCAGCCAACTCAGATGCTCCTGGAGCAAGAAAGTGACGTTGGCCACCGTTGGCGAAGCCTCGCCCACCACCAGCGGCACCGTTCCCACGGTGATTGCAGTCGGGTGCGGCTGGGCATAAGCCAGCATCACGCCGAGGGCCAGGAGCAGATCCAGCCAGGCCACCCCCAGCGCCGTCCAGCGGATAACATTGAGCCGCTCGCGCGGGAGCAGCAGCACGACAATACCGCCCAGCAGCGGCAGAAAAATGATCGTCGACAACATCGGGAACATGCCGGCTTACCCCCTCACGACATAGTAGAGAATAATCAGCACCACGCCAAGCAAGATCGCCAGCGCATAGTTGCGGACATAGCCGGTCTGCAAGCGACGCAGGCCCCCACTCACCAGCCCGAAGATCCGCGCCAGCAAGCGGCTGCCCCCATCAAGCACCCCACCCTCAAGCAGAGCCGAAGCCTGACGTCCCAGCCAGAGCAAGGGATTGATCAGAAGCGCAATGCCGATCTCGTCAACATAGTACTTGTTATAGGCCAGACGATAGAGCGGGTTACGGCTCTCCTTATAAACGAAGCCCTGGCCGTAGCGTCGCCAGGCGATCAGCAATCCGAGCAGAGCAAAGATCAGGCTAGCGCCAGTCGAGAGCCAGAGCAGACGCAGATTGCCCTCGGGAGCGCTGCCCAGAACCGGCGCCAGGAAAGCGTTCAGTGGCTGCCAGCGGCTATAGTTGAAGAGAGCAAAAGAGCCAACCAGGCCCCCGATCGTCGAGAGAATGGCCAGCGCCACCAGAGGCACAGTCATCACCGCCGGCACCTCGTAGATCTCATAGAGGGCCGCCTCACCACGACGGCGCCGTCCCGCCAGTGCCTTCACCTCTTCTTCTTCCTCCTCCTCCTCATCAACAGCATGCCCATGCTTCAGGGGGCCGGAGCCGCGATAGTGGCCCATGAAGATAGCGTAGAAGAGGCGGAACATATAGAGGGCCGTCAGCCCCGCGGTAAGCACACCCAGGCCCCAGAGACCATAGTACAGATAGCGCAAAGCCCCGCCCTCGCTGGTCGCCTGTGTCAGCAGGCTCCCCAGAATATCATCCTTGCTCCAGAAACCAGCGAAGGGAGGAATACCGCTGATCGCCAGCACCGCGATCAGGAAGGTCCAGAAGGTAATGCGCATGCGTTGGCGCAGGCCTCCCATCTCGCGCATATCCTGCTCGCCACCCAGAGCATGGATCACCGCCCCGGCTCCCAGGAAGAGCAGGGCCTTAAAATAGGCATGGGTCGTCAGATGGAAAATACCCGCGCTATAACTCCCTGCACTCTCCCCCATAAACATATAGCCGAGCTGGCTGATCGTCGAATAGGCCAGCACCCGCTTGATATCGAGCTGCGTCAGCGCGATTGTCGCCGCAAAGAGGGCCGTCAGGCCCCCGATCGCCCCTACGATCGGCAGCGCATAAGGCGAGAGCGTGAAAAGCACATGCGTGCGCGCCACCAGATAGACGCCAGCGGTCACCATCGTCGCCGCATGGATCAAAGCGCTGACCGGCGTGGGACCTTCCATGGCGTCGGGCAGCCACATATAGAGCGGCAACTGAGCCGACTTGGCCGCACAGGCCACAAAGAGCAGCAAAGGAATCGCCAGCGAGATCAGCGAGCCGAACTGCTGGCAGGAGGCCGCCGTCAACACCCCATAGCCGCTCGTAGCAGGAATACAATTCGGGCCGCCGTAGCCGTAGTCGACCGTATTGAGGTGCTTGAACAGCAAGAAGATTGCCAGCATCAAGCCGAAGTCGCCGATGACGTTGATCACCAGCGCCTTACGAGCGGCAGCCACCGCCGCCGGGCGCTGATACCAGAAGCCGATCAACAGGAACGAAGCCAGGCCCACCAGGCCCCAACCCACCAGCAGGAAGAGCAGATTATCCGCGCTTACCAGCAGCGTCATCGCAAAGATGAAGAAGTTCATATAAGAGAAGAAGCGCCAGAAGCCCGGATCATCTGCCATGTAGCCCGCCGAATAAATATGGATCAAGAGGCCGACCCCGGTAATCACCAGCAGCATCGTCGCCGAGAGCGGATCAAGCAAGAGGCCAAAGTGCACCTGCAGGTCGCCGGCGATCGCCCAGGTGTAGACCGTCGCATCGCTGACGCGCTGGCTATCGGGGTGGACACCCAGCAGGGAGAGAAAGGCGCTCAGGGCGAACAGGAAGGAAAGGGCCACCGAGCCCCAGGCAACAGTCAGAATCGCCGAGCGCGGCAAGGTCCTGCCGAGCAGCCCCAGAATGATGAAGCCCAGCAGCGGCGGGATCAGCACCCAGAGAAGAAGACTTGCCATCGCATTACCCTCGCAGCAGGTTCATCTCGTCCACGTCGATATTGCGCCGTGTTCGGAAGATGGAGACGATGATCGCCAGCCCGACCACCACCTCGGCGGCAGCCACCGTCAAGACAAGAAAGACAAAGACCTGGCCATCCGCCGAATCCAGGTAGCTAGAGAGCGTGACAAAGGCCAGATTGACCGCGTTCAGCATGAGTTCTATCGACATAAAGATAATGAGCGGATTGCGCCGCACCAGAACGCCGATGGTGCCGATGGTGAAGAGCAACGCGCTCACGATCAGATACCAGGATACCGGTATCGCAGTCATTCTTGTCAGCCTCCTCGCCGCGCCACACCTTATGCTCTTCTCTCCTCTTCTTTTCCCCTCAAGCCTTCCGCCCGAGAACCAGGGCTCCCAGGATCGCCACCACGATGACCAGGCTGGTCACTTCGAAGGCGAAGGAGAAACCGTGGAAGAGGGCCTGGCCGAAGGCTTGAATATTGCCCTGCTGAGCCACCACCTGCGAGAGAGCCTCCGAGCCGCGCGCACGCGCCGCCTCATTGAGCGGCGTTCCACTCAGGAGCAGGTAGCTTAGCGCCCCCACCAGAACCAGGCCCAGCACCGCCGCCACCCCACGCTGCCAGGGAAGCCGGTCCTGCAGGTCGGGATCACGCGGGTCAGCAGCCAGCATCGTCACCACGAAGAGGAAGAGCACCATGATGGCGCCGGCATAAATCAAAATCTGTACGATGGCGATAAACATGGCCCCAAGCTGCAGATAGAACATAGCCAGAAAGAGCAGCGTCAGAATCAGGCTCAGGGCACTGTGAACCGCGTTGCGAAAAAGAATCACGCCCAGGGCCGAGGCCACACTTGCCACAGCCAGCACGAAAAAGGAGATGATCAGCGCCGGTCCGCTCATAGCGGTCTATCCTCCTTACGCAAGTACTTGCGCCGATCCTCGTCCTGCTCTTCGTTACGCAGCAGGACCTCCGGCTGAGTCTGGGCATCCCCCAGGCCGACCGCGGCGGCGCTGGCCTGGGAGCCATCAAAGACATGGCTCTCCTGCGGCACCGGCTGCGGAGCCTCCTCCTCGGGCGGCGGCGGATCAAACCAGTAGGCTGCTGACCCCACCGTAGCCTGACCCAGCGGCTCTAGCAGCTGCTCCTTGTGGTAGATCATGTCCTCGGGATAGTAGGCCGCCAGCTTGTATTCACGCTCCAGCGTGATGGCTCCCGTCGGACAGGCAGCCTCGCAGTAGCCACAGAAAATGCAGCGGAGCAGGTTGACGTCAAAGACTTTGGCGTAGCGCTCGCCCGGCGAGACACGATGCTCTTCGGTATTCTCCTCAGCCTCGATGTAGATGGCATCGGCAGGGCAGGCGCCCGCGCACAGGAAGCAGCCAACGCAACGCTCCAGGCCGTTCGGGTAGCGGTGCAAGACGTGACGCCCACGAAAGCGCGGCGGTAGCTCGCGCTCTTGCTCCGGAAAGGAGACGGTCGTCGGCTTGCGCCCCATATTTTTAAGGGTGGTGGCTAACCCCTTGAGAATATCCAGTGACATGACTTCTTTCGCTGCCTCCGTGAGACGTGTTGATCTCGTCTCTTCTCTCTCTCACTCTCTCACTCACTCAGGCACTTCTCTTCTCTCTCGCCTGCAGGTCTCGTAGAAGCTGCCAGGCAGTCTCAGGAGAGCAAGCCCCCGCCCGCGTCTCCCCTCCCTCCGCCCTGCGAACCTGGCAGCTTCCTTCTCTCGATGCCCTGCTACTTTTTGACGAGCCTGCCCACTTCAGGCCGCCTCAGACCTGGACGCGACCATCCTGGAGCAGCGCCTGCCGTCCCTCAGCGCGCGCCACGGTGGCCTCACCGCCGCTGGTCAGCCCCATCTCGACCTCGATCGACTTGACCAGACGTACCGAGGGGGGCAAAAGCTCAGCCCCGGCCTTGCTGACAGCAAAGCGCGTCTGGCGACTGCGCAGCCAGGTAATGGCCAGAACCGCCCCAATGATCGCCAGGCCGATCAGCCCGTTGACCCACCACGGCCATCCCAGGGCTACACAGGCCGCACTCACCACCGCATTGAGCACTGCCAGCGGCAGCAGAAACTGCCAGCCCAGACGCATCAGGCGGTCGTAGCGAATGCGCGGCAAAGTGGCACGCAACCAGATGAAGAGGAAGAGGAAACAGGCCACCTTGAGCGCAAAGATCACGATCGAGAGCAGCGGGATGCGCTCTAGCCCGAAGAAGCTCCAGCCGCCAAAGAAGAGCGTTGAGGCCACGGAGCTGACCGTGATCATATTGATATACTCGGCCATCTGATAGAGGCTCCAGCGCAGGCCGCTATATTCTGTCAGGTAGCCAGCAGTCAGCTCCTGCTCGGCTTCCGGAAGATCGAACGGAGCGCGATTGACCTCGGCCACGGCGGCAATGATATAGATCACAAAGCCGAGGGGCTGGGCCGCAATGAACCAGATCCCTTGCTCCATCTGTTGATGGACAATACTGACCATGCTCAGGGTGCCAGCCCACATCAGTGTACCACTGAGGGCAAGCCCCAGGCTGGTCTCATAGGAAATCATCTGGGCGGCGCTGCGCAGCGAGCCAAGCAGCGAGTAGCGATTGCCGGAGGACCAGCCGCCGAGCACGATGCCATAGACGGCCAGCGAGGAGATCGAGAGAATCCAGAGCAGGCCGACGTTAATGTCGCCGACCCACGGATCCCAGACGCTCGGCTTGCCAGGTGTCCAGCTATTGCCAATCGGCACCACGGCGAAGGCGCTCAGTGCCACGACCACCGAAATGACTGGCGCAATCAGGTAGATGACCTTATGGGCCTGAGCTGGAATGATTTGCTCCTTGAAGGCCATCTTGATGGCGTCAGCCAGCGGCTGCAAGGCCCCGAAGGGGCCGGCGCGATTCGGCCCCAGGCGCCCCTGAATGCGCGCCACCACCCGCCGCTCGATCCAGGTCATGTAGGCGAAGATCGTCAAAAGGATTACGATCAAGATGGCACTCTTGACCAGCGAGGCCACAATGGGCAGCCAGGTTGCTTCAGACATGGGCCACCTCCACTTCGCCTGTGCGCACACCCTGCAGGCCCAGACCTTCCCAGGTCAGGCCCTGGTAGAGCGGATGGTGAGCAGCAATCTCGCGCAGGACGTCCTCCGGTCCCTCGTAGCTCCAGGGGTGCCCCAGCAGGGCCGCCAGATCCATGAGAATCTCCCAGTCGGCACGCGCCCCAGGCAGGGGACGCAAGGCCCGGCGAATGGCCTGCACGTGATGATCGACGTTCGTCATGCTGCCATCCTTCTCCGCATAGGTCAGAGCCGGCAGGACGACGTCGGCCTGCTGAGCGGTCTCGGTCAGCAGGATCTCCTGAACGACGATGAACTCCTTGCCGCGACGCAGATCGCCATCGGGGAGATGGCGCGCCGGATTAGCGCCCATGACGTAGAGGGCCTTGACGGCCTCACCAGTCAGCATCTCCTGGTAGCTCAGTCCCGCCGGCGAGGCCGGGCGATAACCAGGCAGGCTGTCGGGCAAGAGGCCCATGTCGCGCGCCCCCAGCGAGTTGGCGTCCTCGAAGAGCGGCCCCACCCCGGCGCCAGGCCGATCGATGTTGCCGGTGATCACCGCCAGCGCCTGCAGATCAGCGGCCAGATTGGCGCAGCCCGGGGCCAGAGTGGCCATTTCGTCGTAGAGGATCAGGGCCGCCGGTGCCAGCGCGATCTCGCGCGCCAGCTCGCGCAGCGCCTCCGTCACCTGTGCCCCACAGAGCGCCTCGGCCCGCTGCCTCTCCTGCTCTCTCCCCTGCAGGCGAGCCTGAACCTCCTGGCGGGGGTTGCGCAGATTCTCCAGACCCAGGGCCGCCTCCAGCATGAGGTGCGCCGCCGCTCCCGCTCCATGTTGGGGAAGGCGAATGACGCGCGTTGCCAGACGATCCAGCTCGGTCGGACCCTCGTTGACAATGTAGATCCTGGCGCCAGCCTTGAGGGCCTTCTTGATGCGCAGGTTCAGAATAGGCTGGCGCTCGTAGGGATCGGAGGCCACAAGCACGATGTGCGAGGCCCGCTCAAAGTCAGCAATGGCCGTCGTCAGCATCCAGGGGCGCCCGGTGAGCGGATCACGCGGCCCCGGGAAGAAGCCGTGATGATGATCGACGTTGGGCGTCTCCAGGACCTCACGCAGCAGCCTCTGGAAGAGATAAGCCTCCTCATTGGTAGTGCGCGTCGAGCCGATACCGCCGATCGCCTTCGGGCCATAGCGCTCCTTGATAGCCCGCAGCCGCTCGGCGATCAAGCCCAGCGCCTCACCCCAGCCCGCCGGCTCCAACGGACCACCCGGCTGCCGACGCACCAGCGGCGTGCGCAGACGCTGGGTATCGTTGACATAATCGAAGTCCCAACGCCCACGATCGCACAGCCAGCCATCGTCGATGGCGTCGTTGCAGCGCGACATCTGACGCATAATCTTGTCGACGCGCACGTCGATGCGCACGTTGCAGCCCACGCTGCAGTTATTGCACACGCTTGGAATGCGCTTCAGCTCCCAGGGACGAGCCTTGAAGCGATACTTCACCGACGTCAAAGCCCCGACCGGGCAGATCTCCACCGTGTTGCCCGAGAAGATCGAATCGAAAGCCTGGCCGGGGGCCGTACCGACCTCCATGCGGTAGCCACGGTTAATCATCACCAGGCCATTGTCCATCGAGATCTCGGAGCAGAAGCGCGTGCAGCGCTGGCAGAGAATGCAGCGCTCGCGATCGAGCAGCACGCGGTCGCTGACCGGGATTGGCTTGGGGTAATGGCGCTTGCGCAGATCGAAGCGCGTGGCCCCAGGACCGTGGCGCAGGGTGAAGTCCTGCAGATCACACTCGCCGCCCTTATCGCAGATCGGGCAGTCCAGCGGGTGGTTAATCAGCAGAAATTCCAGGGTGCCACGGCGCGCCTTGAGGACCTTCTCGGTCTTCGTATGGACGACCATGCCCTCGCTGACCGGCGTCGTGCAGGCCGTCTGCGGGGGCTTGGGCATTTTCTCGATCTCGACAAAGCACATGCGGCAGGCGCCCAGCGGGGGCATCTTGGGATGATAACAATAGATAGGGATCTCGATGCCCGCCTGCTTTGCCGCCGCCCAGACGAGCGTCCCGGGAGGTACGGCCACCGGGATGCCATCAATAGTCAGATGGACAAGTCCGTCGTTTTTTGCCTCGTCAGCCATAGCTTCTTCTATCCTTCACGCGGGAATGCCGCCACCAGCCAGCCGGTGGTGGTCACGCCGGCTTAGAGCGCAGCGGCAGCCGGCTTACGCGCCTTCGGCCCCACCTTGCAGCATCCCTCACGCACGTGATACTCGTACTCCTCGCGGAACAGCTTGATGCTGCTCGTGATCGAAGAGGTCGCCGCATCGCCCAGCGGGCAGAAAGACTTGCCGCTGATGTTATCGCAGATATCCAGCAAGAGATCGATATCGCTCATTTTGCCGTGGCCATGCTCGATGCGCTCCAGTAGCTGCACCAGCCAATAGGTGCCCTCGCGGCAAGGCGTACACTTGCCGCAAGATTCGTCGCGATAGAACTCGGTCATCCGCAGGACGGCGTCGACGATGCAGGTATCCTCGTGCATGACGATGACGCCGCCGGAGCCGAGCATGGAGCCGGCAGCGGCCACCGATTCGAAGTCCAGAGGGGTATCGATCTTATCGGCTCCCAGGATGAAAGTTGAGGAGCCGCCGGGAATGACGGCCTTCAGCTTCTTATCGCCAAGGATGCCGCCCCCGTACTGCTCGTCGTAGATCAGGGTACGCAGCGGCGTCCCCAGGGGCAGCTCGTAGTTACCTGGCTTCTTGACATGGCCGCTCAAACAGAAGATGCGCGTCCCCTTGCTCTTTTCCGTTCCAAAGGAGGCATACCAGTCGGCGCCGTTGCGCACAATAGCGGGCACCGTCGAGAGCGTCTCGCAGTTATTGATGACCGTCGGTCCGCCGTAGAGGCCGACGGCCGCCGGGAAGGGTGGCTTGAGGCGAGGATAGCCGCGGCGTCCTTCCAGCGATTCCATGAGGGCGCTCTCCTCGCCACAGATATAGGCTCCGGCTCCGCGGTGAACGATCACGTCCAGGCTGTAGCCGCTGCCCAGAATGTTCTTGCCAATGTAGCCAGCGGCATAGGCTTCATCGACCGCCCGCTGTACCTGGCGGGCGGCGTAGGCCAGCTCGCCGCGTACATAGATAAAGGCCGTCGAGACGCGGCAGGCGTAGCTTGTGATAATGACGCCTTCGACCAACTGATGGGGATTCTTCTCCATCAGCATGCGGTCCTTGAAGGTTCCCGGCTCGCTCTCGTCGCAGTTGCAGCACAGATAGCGCGGCTCGTTCTTGGCCAGAAAGCCCCACTTCATGCCGGTGGGGAAGCCGGCGCCGCCGCGCCCGCGCAGGCCAGACTTCTTGACCAGCTCGACGATCTCCTCCGGCTGATAGTCGCGCAGCGCCTTCTCCAGGGCCTCATAGCCACCGTACTGGCGGTAGACAGCGAGGCGGTCGATTCCGGGCACATCGAGATGTTTTGTGATAATCAGCTCTGGCATAGGACGCTTCCTTCACTCCAGCACAACATAGGTCGGGGGATCAGCAGCCGCCTGCACCCGACGGGCGCTGGCCCAGAACCTGGCTCTGGCTCTGGCCTCGGCCATCGCTGCGAAACTCGGCCTCCCACTGATCCACCAGGCGATCGACCAGCTCGGGCGTCAGATTCTCGACGAACTCATCGTTGACCTGCAGCACGGGGGCCGTGCCACAGGAGGCCAGGCACTCCACTGTCAAGAGCGTATAGCGGCCATCGGGGCTGGTCTCGCCCCGCCTGATACCCAGACGGCGCTCTAGCTGCTCGATCAGCTCGTCGCAGCCGCGCAGGTAGCACGAGATGCTATTGCAGACCTTGATCACCTTCTTGCCGGGCGGGCGCTGATAGTACATCGTATAGAAGGTCGCGACGCTCTCGACATCGTCGACCGTCATATTCAGGACCTCGGCCACCGCCTCCAGCGCGGCACGGGAGACGTAGCCCTCCTCGGCCTGGGCAATATAGAGCGCTGGCATCACGGCGGAACGGGCCACCGGATAGCGAGCTGCCAGCTCGCGCATGCGCTGCTTCGCCTGTTCTGAAATCATCGATCAACCTCACCGAGCACAATATCGATGCTCCCGATGGCGGCCACGACGTCCGAGAGCAAATTGCCCTCGACCATCCTGGGCAGGGCTTGCAGATTCGCAAAGGACGGCGCGCGCACATGCATGCGGTAGGGCCGAGCCGAACCATCGCTGACAATATAGAAGCCCAGCTCACCCTTGGGCGACTCCGTGCGCACGTAGACCTCGCCGGCGGGCGGACGATAGCCCTCGGTATAAAGCTTGAAGTGATGGATCAGAGCCTCCATGCTGCCGGTAATCTGCCACTTGGGCGGCGGCGCCACCTTCGGATTGGCCACGCGATGGCGCCCAGGCGGCATGCCCTCCAGCGCCTGATTGACGATGCGCAGGCTCTGCTCCATCTCCAGCATGCGCACCATATAGCGATCGTAGACGTCGCCATTGCTGCCCACCGGGATCTCAAAGTCGAACTGCTCGTAGCCGCTATAGGGGAAGGCTTTGCGAATATCCCAGGCCACGCCGCTGCCGCGCAGGGTTGGGCCGCTGGTGGCATAGGCGATGGCATCTTCCTTGCTCAAGACCGCCACTCCCCTGGTACGCTCCAGCCAGAGCGGATTGTTGGTCAGCAGGTCGTGATACTCCGCCAGACGATCGGGGAAGACGCGCGTGAAGGCGCGGACCTTCTCGTCGAAGCCGGGGGGCAGGTCGGCCTGCAGTCCACCGGGGCAGATATAGCTGGTCATCATGCGCACGCCCGAGACATATTCAAAGACATCCAGAATCATCTCGCGCTCGCGGAAGCAATAGAGGAAGACGCTCATCGCCCCCAGGTCGAGCGCGCTGGTGCCCAGCCAGACCAGGTGGCTGGCGATCCGCTGCAGCTCGGCCAGCAGCACGCGTGCATATTTAATCTTGTCGGTGATTTCGTCCTCAATCCCCAGCAACTTCTCCACCGCCAGCGAATAGCCCAGGTTATTGCACAACGGGGCCAGATAGTCCATGCGGTCCGTCAGCACCAGGGCTTGATGGTAGGTTTTGGACTCGGCGGTCTTCTCGATGCCGGTATGCAGATAGCCGATATCCGGCTCGGCCTTGACCACCGTCTCGCCCTCAATGGTCAGCATCAGGCGGAGCACGCCGTGTGTACTGGGGTGCTGCGGCCCCATATTGATGGTCATGGTATCCTGGCGCTGACCGCTCTCGGTTACCTGGCCTTCTTCGATGGTATAGCGCGTTTCTAGCTCCTGTTGCATAAGCAAGCCCTCATCGCTGCATGTCAGCCGGTTGCACTTCCGAAGCGAGCGAACGATCGATTCGGCCAGCCAGAGCGCCCCCGGGGACTGGCCCTCCTGGCTGCTCTCTGCTGCGCCCGCCCAGCTCCGCCAGCGGGTGCATCCCTCGTGCTCGACGCTCTCGCTGGCGCGGTCCCAGGCGCTTGGGACCGCTCCCTGTCAGCCGGGTTGCCTGCCTTCCTCTGCTGCTGGCGCTTCGGCTCTGGTCCGGCGCTCTCTCCTCACCGTCCGGCGCCTGTTTCCCTGTCCTCTCCTGCTCGCTCCTCCCCCTCCCTTCCTTCCTGGCTGGCAGATCAGCCAGCCATCGGTTCGGAGGGAGACCGCTGCGAGGAGCGCCGGGCCAGGGTTGGTCCGGTTCGGCTTGCGTCTGTCTCCCTTCCCGTTGCTGAGCGAGCGACGTGGGCCAGACGGGCGGAGCATGGGCACCGAGACAGGATGGGTCAGCCCATCCCTGTGTGTAATATAAGTAGGCAAGGAGTCAAGCGGGTCACAGCCTCCGCCCCCGAGGGCCTGAGTGAGCCACGGGCGGGCAGGAAGCCGACGTCGTTGCTTCCTTTCCTTCCATCCCCGCTTCCAACGAACGGACGGACAGCAAACCAGGCAGGTAGGCGAAGCCGCAGAGCAGATCAAGCAAAGGCAGCCGGCAAGGTGCTCACGCTCGCGGGGTACCCGGCTCTGGGTTCGTAGTAAAGGCGCTGCGACTCTCGTTCAGCTCGCGGCCCTGGGGGGTACGGAGGGTCTGGCGGCCAACGCCGGGGTCCACGTCATAGGGAACCTGACCGCCCCAGTGTGGTTCAGGCAGATCGAAGCCGGTCAGCGGATAA